>CAYZME010000016.1:0-21761 GCA_964479435.1 uncultured Oscillospiraceae bacterium | reverse complement strand
TCAAGGGCAGCGCGGACATCATCCCGGGGATTTCATTGGGCATCAGCGCGCCGGTTTGCGCGAAAACCCACTCCATCATCTGATAGAGGCCGACAATCATCACCGCGTAGCCGACACCGACCAGCGCCAGCACTTTGACAACCATCCCTTTGCGGAGTTTGAACCACTCAACACGCAACAGATCACGCATCCCCGTCCCCTCCCGTCTGTTGGATGAAATGGTCTTCCAGGGTGAACGCCCGAGTCCCCAGCGCGAGGACGTCGATCCCGGCCTCCACCACCCGGCGGCACAGCGCGCCGGTACGGTCCCCCGCACCGGATATGTGCAGCTCCCCGTCCGGCGTGATTTGCACCCCCGCGGGCGCCAGGGCGGGGTCGGTAAGCAGGGCTTCTTGCGCGCCGGCCGCGTCGCTCGTGCGCATCACGACGACCTCGTGGTTGAGCCGCGCGAGGTCCTCGCCCGAAAGCTCTTCGACCAGGCGGCCTTCGTGGATGATTCCATACCGGTTGGCCAGCATCGCCAATTCCCCCAGCAGGTGGCTGGAGATCAGGATGGCCGCGCCTTCCTCGTGCGCGAGGCGCCGGATGTCCTCGCGAAAGCGGGCCACCCCCACCGGATCCAGCCCGTTGACCGGCTCGTCCAGCAACAACAGCGCCGGGCGATTGAGCAGCGCCCGGGCCAGCCCCAGGCGCTGGCGCTGTCCCAGCGACAGGTGTTTCACCCGCCGGCGCGCTTCGGCCTGTAAACCCATCCGCTCCAGCACGGCGGGGATGCGTGTGCGCGGGTCGGCGCCGGTCAACCGGCAGGACACCAGCAAATTGTCATACGCGGTCATGTAGCCGTAAAAGCTCGGCGTTTCGACCATGCAGCCGGTCTGTCTGCGCGCGCGAGCCAAGCCACGCGCGGTCGTTTCCCCATATATTTCGATGCGGCCGGCGTCCGGCGCGGCCAGTCCGGTGACCATACGGATAAAAGTGGTCTTGCCGGCGCCGTTGCGCCCGACAAACCCGTAGATGTCGCCGGCGCGTAAGGTCAGGCTCACCTGGTCGACCGCGGCCCTGGCGCCATAGCGCTTGGTCAAATCCTCTGTGCGCAAAATCACATCAGGCATCGGCCGGTTCCTCCTTGTCTTTGGCGGTCACCGCGCGCCGGTATGGGCGCAGGACCAGGCGGTCCCCTTCTTGCTCGGCCAACAGGCGGTCGCGGGAGGTGATCCCCAGGCCGTCGAGAAACTCCTTGGGGATCTGCACCCGCGCCGCGCGGTCCATGACCAACACCTCGGTGTGTGTATCCCCTTCGCCCGGCAGCCCGTCCTCCGGCGCGACCCCGCTCTCCGCCAGGCGCCCCAGTTCCGCCATTTCCTCGGCATAATTGCGGTTGCGCAAAAACTCGCTGCTGGTTTTGCCATCGCGGATGGCGACCACACGGTCCACTTTGCGGGACAGCTGGCGGTCATGCGTGACGATGAGAATCGTGATGCCGGTCTCGCGGTTGAGTGAGCGGAACAAATCGAGGATCATCGACGCCGTGCGCGAGTCGACCGATCCGGTGGGCTCGTCGGCCAACAGCAGGCGCGGGCGGTTGGCCAAAGCGATGGCGATCGCCACCCGTTGCTGTTCGCCGCCCGACAACTGCTGCAGCCGATTGCCGCGGCGATCCGCCAGACCGACCATGTCGAGCAACTCGAGCGCGCGTTCACGCCGCTGGTTTTCCGCGCAAAGCATCAGCGGCAACTCGACGTTCTCCAGCGCCGTCAGATACGGAATCAGGTTGCGGGCATTGTTTTGCCAGACAAAGCCGACGGTCTCGCGGCGATAATCGATCAGTTCGCGCGCGCTCATCGTCAACAGGTCATGTTCGTCGACCAGTAAACGGCCCGCCGATGGGCGGTCCAGTCCGCCCAGCATGTTGAGCAGCGTGGACTTGCCGCTGCCGGAGTTGCCGATGATCGCCAGCAATTCCCCCTGTTCGACCGTGAGGTCAAGGCCTTGCAGGGCCAGCACTTCCAGATCCGCCGTTTTATAGATCTTGACCAGGTTTTCACAATCAACCATCCACATGGGTGACCCTCCCGTCTTCCAGCGTGTAAACCCGGTCGGCGATTTCGATCATGTTGGGATCGTGGGTGGTCATCACCAGGGTCAAGGACTCCCGGTCGATCAACTCGCGGAACAACCGCACCACTTGCAAACCCATCGCCGTGTCGAGCTCGGCGGTGGGCTCGTCGGCAAACACCAGCGCCGGGCGATGGGCGACGGCGCGGGCGATCGCGACGCGTTGCTGCTCCCCTCCCGACAATTCCTGGATCCGGTGTTGCATCCGGTTTTCCAGCCCCACCAGGGCCAGGCACTCCTGCGCGCGGTCCTGCCGTTTGTCCGCGGCAAAGCCCGCGACACGCAGGCCGAATTGGACGTTTTCCAAAGCCGTCATCGTGTCGATCAGGGCGATCGATTGAAAGACAAAGCCCACATGGACCCGGCGCCAGGCGTCCCGTTCGCGGTCGGCCGCGACGGTCAGATCGCGGTCGCCAAAAAGCACCGTACCCGCGGTAGGATAATCGAGCGCGCCCATGATGTTGATCAGGGTGGTTTTGCCCGAACCGGAACGCCCGCGCAGCATCGTCAAACGCCGTGCGGGAATCCCGACCGTGACCTGATCCAGCGCGCGCACTTCCTCGCGGCCGGCTTTGAATACCCGGGTGACATCCACCGTGCGCATCATCATCTCCGGCATCCGCTCCTCCCCCGTGCCCATGGTTATTCCTCACCCAGTTTGATCGCCTGGTCGATGCGGATGCGGCGCGTCAGGCGGGCCAGTGTGAAAAAGCCCGTCAGTAAAAAGACACCGACGACCGCGAGAATCTTGCCCAGATCCGCGGCCACCGCGACGACGCGGAAAGGAATCGGTTGGTCGGGCGCGGAATAAACCAGCCGGAAAAGCGGCACAAACAGCGAGCCGCTGATTTTGCCGATCACCAGGCCGGCGGCAATCGCCACGCCTGAGATCAGGATTTGTTCGATCAGCAACATGGCGATGATGTTGCGGTGAGACAACCCCATCGCGCGGAAAATACCAAACTGCAACACCCGCCCCTGGATCGACAGGATCCAGTAGATGAAGAAGCCGATGGCGCAAATCAGCATCGAAACGATAAACCCCAGTGAAAACATGCCGTTGGTGCCTTGCAGAATCAGGTCGTTTTTCATTTGTACCAGATCCTGGCCGGCCGAAAGGATGCCGGCGGTACGGATTCTGCTGGCCATCATCGCGTCGTAGACATCGCGGTCGGCGGCCTCCGGCGCGCGGGACAACCACATTTCGTATGGCTCCATCGGTATGTACCGCAGGACGTATTCGAGATTGGCGATCACGAGGCTGTTCTCGCGGACCGTCCCGTCCGAAAGCACCACGCGCGGCGTATAACCGGGCCAATAGTCGACAAAAGCGATCACGACGCCTTCGAACGAGACGCTGCGATCGGTGATGCGGACGCTCTCCCCCACCTGTATAGCGAGTTTCTCCTGCAGGTTGGTCGATAAAATCACCGCCTTGGGCTGCGAAGTCATCACGTTCATATACGCGTTGATGTGGTAGGGATTGAGATCCGCGCGGGTCCAGGAGGTCTGGGCAAAGTCAAACGGGTCCACCGCCAGCATCTGATTCTGGGTCGCGGTTTTGCCCTTGGCGCTGAGGCCGACCCCCTCCTTGTTGAGGACACGGACGCTGTGCTCGACCCCTTCGAGATTTTTATAGACCGAGACATCCGGTTCATGGTAGACCGCCGTCGTGTCGCTGGTGCTTGTGCCCCCCATCTCGTCGTCGACGATGACGTTGCCCACGCGGTCATACCGCGTCCAGGCGGGCAGCACGCGCAAATCCGCGCCGATCAGACAGCGGATGTTGTCTTCCACATGCATGTTGATCGTGCGGGCGGCGTCGGCGCTAAACACCCCGATCGACAAGGTCAACATCAAAAACAACATCAGGAACCCCGCCTGGCCGTTGCGCTGTCCGACCTGATGAAAAGCCGCGTACGCGGCGGGCGGCCAGGCGCGATTACCGGCGCGGGAGACCAGCCGTACCAGCCAGGGATACAGCCGCAAGAACAACAATCCCGCGCCGATCACAAAGATCGTGGAAGCCAGGTACAACAGAAAGTCGACCCGGCCGGCCTGTACCGGCTCGGTCGAGGTCGCCGCGATGGCCAGTTGCCGCCGCATCGTGTACCAGCCGTATGAGGCCACCGCCAACAGCAGGACGTCCAAAAACAACCGCTGCCACAAGGGTCGGCGCACGCGGCGCGCGCGCTCGCGTTTGCGCGCGACGATGCTCAGCCGGGCATGTGCCATGACGGGGATCAGGGTCGTGAGGACAAACAGCACCACCGCGCCCAAGGCCGCCAACAGCGCGCCGCCGCCGATCGACAACGGCAACGCCTTGCGGTTGACAAATTCCAAAAAGCCGTTGCTGGCCCCCAGGACACGGCACATCAGCAGACCCAACGGCGGCCCGACTGCCAAAGAAAGGGCCCCCAGCAGCACACTCTCCAACAGGTACACCCGCAGGATCTGCCCCCGCTTCGCGCCCCGGCTTTGCAAAATGGCGATCTCGTTGAGCTCGCTTTGCACTTTGAGCTGGGAAATCATGAAGATATAAAAAACCAGCATCAGGACGATCGGGATGATCAGGATCGACAGCGTCAACAGCAGCCGCGCTTCTCGTTGCGGGTATTGTTCCAGAATCCCCGACAGCGGGAACGTCGCCAGACGATAGGAATTGAAAGCGTAAAACGCTTCATTCTGACGCACAAACCCCGCCAGAATGTCCGCGGCGTTCTCCACGTGGATGCGGTGGTAGTCAAAGGCGTAGTACCAGATGGCCCGCGAGAGGGTTTGGTCGCCCGACGGCAGAGCCGAGATCTGGAGCAAGGCGTTGCCGCCGATCAGCAAGTCGCTGTTGAGCGATACTTCCGGTTGATACCAGTACAAGTCCGCCGCGTCGGTTGGTTTGAAAATGCCGACCAGGCGGATTTTGAACAGCGGCTCCTGCAGGTTGGCCGTCGTGAAGATCTCGTAGGTCTGGTCCAACGACATGTCGGAGTTGGCGTAGAACCGCTCGGTGACGACGGCCTCGACGACGCCGTCCGCCAGCTCATCCCGATAGAGCCGCCCTTGCAGGATGCTGACTTTTTCTTCAAACCCCTGCATGGTTTTGACGGTGACGCCCACTTTGGCGGTCTGCCCGTTCGCTTTGGTGACGATGCGGCCGATCGAGGCCAGCTCCAGAATCCGCCCATAGGTTGTCGGTTGGGCCCGGACATAGTCGGACGGGGTGCGGGTGGCGATCTCGGATACGCGTGCTAGGTAGCTGGCGCGCGAGTCGCTGCCGGAGAATTTGAGTTGCGCGTCGACGACGTAATACCCCGGGTACTGCGCGGTGTCCAGCTGGTGCTGTTCCATCTCTTTGATCAAAAGCCGCTGCAGGGTGCCGTTGGTATAAATCGGGATGCTGCTGAGCATCGCGACGACCAGAATCGAGCCGGCCAACAGGCACAGGACTTTCCACCGATTGCTGGCAATTTTTCGTAAAACAAACAGGAACATCCGCTTCTCCCTGACCCGGCCGCCGCGGATTTCGATCGCGCGGCACCCGGGTCGTCGCTGCCGCCTCTATCGGTCGATCAGCAAATCGCCGACGGTCAGCCCGCTCAGAATCTCGATCTCGGTATTGGTCTCCAGGCCCGTCACCACGTCGCGTTCCACCCGCAGGCCGTCGACGAGGACGTTGACGTATTTGCGTCCGCCCACCGAGTTCATCAACCGTTTTTCGATCACAATGGTGTCGTCACTGCGCTCCAGTTCGTATTCGAAATATACGGTCGATCCGAGAATGGTCGTTTCGGGAAGCGGCTGGTCGGTGCGGATCCAGACTGTATCTTTCATATCCGCAGATCCCTCGGGCGCGTCCACCCCGGACGCGACGACGGTCGCTGCGTACACTTCGCGCGCCACCATCACCATCAGCGGTGTGCCGGGCACCAGATATTTGTAATTCTCGCCACTGTAGCGGATGAGCAGGTCCTCCATGTCGGCCACTTTGACGATCGGCTGATAGAGCTCGACGCGGTCGTTGTAGCCCAGATTGGCGGCGTATACCACCCGCCCCGCGAACGGCGCGTACAGGCGGGACTGCTCGAGCTGCCGCTCCAGGCGCTCGAGGCGGATGCGCGCCAGCTCCAGGTCGATCGACGCCTTCTCCAGATCCAGGGCCGTGACCTGGCCGGCGTCATAGCGCTCGCGCACTTGTAAATAACCGATTTCCACCTTGCGAAACTCCAGCGCGCCGGTCTCGATGCTGTCTTCGATGTCGCCGATGATCAGCGAGGCGAGTAGCTGTCCCGCCGCGACGGTGTCACCAACCGCGGCCTCGATGCCGGCCAGCCGGCCCGACACCGCGGTGAACTGCACGGTTTCTTCGCGCCCGGACGCGATACGCGCCGACTCACGAAACGAGCGGACGATGCTGCCGCGCCGCACCGTGATCGTTTGATACGTGATCTCCTCGGGCACAATCAAAGGCGGTGGCAACGCGTCCTCTTCCCGGGGCAGGAAATGGCACCCGGAGACCAGGACCGGCAGCGCAACGGCGAGCGCCAAAGCAGCCGCCAAGGCGGGCACCGAAAACACGCGGCGCCATCTGGCGCTCCTGTCAAATCGGGCAGTCCTCTGCTTGTTCATATAAGCTCCTCCCCTGCGGATGAAAGCGCTGTTCATCATTATGCCTCACCCCCAACCCCGCTTCAATGATTTTGTTGTGATAATCGCCAAAGCCTACAAATGCGACCGCTCGTGCTATGCTGTTCTTTACACACCATACAGGCTGGCGCGGCGGCTCGCGCCACCTGAACGGGAGGGAAAAAGATGCCACAGACACGGGAGATTTTTTTGATTTAAAGTTTTAATATTTATTTGTTGGATGTTGTGCGTCTGGACGCCATCCGCGCGGCCATGCCGGGCGCGCGACTCCTAATCGCCCCCGGCGCGCGCGAGATTGCGCCGGAGCAGCTGGCCACAGCGGAAATCGTTTTTGGCCCGATCCCGCCCGCGGACGCCGCGCGCGCGCCCAAACTGGCGTGGGTGCAACTGCAATCGGCCGGCTGCGAGCCCTATACGCTGCCCGGATCGCCTTTTCCCATGGAGCGGATCGCCCTGACCACCGCCTCGGGCGTCTACGATATGCCCATCGCCGAGCATGTCATCGGCATGATGTTGGGGCACACGCGCGGCCTGTTTCGCTATGCCCGCCTGCAAACCGCCGGCCGCTGGGTGCGCGGTCATCAGGTGACACGGGACTTTTCCGGCTCGACCGTCGGCGTGATCGGATTGGGCAGCATCGGCGCGGCCGTCGCGGTCCGGGCGCGGGCTTTGGGGGCGCGCGTATTGGGTCTGCGCCGCAACCCCGCGGCGGACGATCCGGTCGACGCCGTCTACACGCCCGACCGCCTCCATGAAATGCTCGCGCTGTGTGATTTTGTCGCGCTGTGCCTGCCCGCGACCGTCGACACGCGCCATATCATCGACGCGGCGGCGTTGGCGGTCATGCAACCGCACGCCTTTCTGGTCAACATCGGCCGCGGCAGCGCCATCGACACCGATGCTCTGGTGGCCGCGCTGCGGGCCAACCGCCTGGGCGGCGCCGGGCTGGACGTCACCGACCCCGAGCCGTTGCCGGACGGGCATCCGCTGTGGGCGATGGACAACGTGCTGATCACACCCCACGTCTCGGGCGGCTCGCCGAGCGACGACGCGCGGATTCATGCATTGTTTCTGGATAATTTGCGGCGATACGCCGCCGGCCAGCCCCTGTTCAACCGGGTCAATCCCGCCACCGGCTACTGACCCGCTGGCGGCCGCGGATCACCGCGCCGTGCGCTTGCGCGCTACGCGTCTGCGCGCGGCACGCCGCGGCACCAGATCGATCGCGTGGACCGGGCAGATTTCGTGGCAGCAATAGCACTTGATGCAATCCGTGTGCGTGATCACCGCCACACCCTCGCGCATCTCAATCACGCGGGCCGGGCAGATCCCGGCGCATTGGCCGCAACCGACGCAGCCGGCGCCGACCACCGGCACCGGCGAAAAGGTGCGGTGCAACCAGGCGCGCACCGGGTGTGGCAGATAGGGCATGCCGTCGCCAGGCAGCTTGGAGAGCGCCGGGCGAAAATAGGTCGCAAACCGGGCGCGGTCATCGCCCAACCACCGCAGCGCCTCGGGCGACGCCGGCACCAGCCCCCGCGCGTGCGCCGCGCCCAACACGGGGATGCGCGCGACCGCCAGGCCCGTGATCCACGCGCAGGCCAGGTCGGCGGCGTAGGGGTTACGGGAAGCTACGAGAACGCCTGCTTTTTTGGGGGAACCGGCCGACGGGCCCATCCCCTCCATGCCGACAATCCCATCGACCAGCGACAAACCGGGGCGGACCTGTTCACAGACGTCCACCAGCATATCGCTGAAGCGCTCCGGTTCAGGGAAACGCGCGTGCATCGCCGCTTTGGTCAGTCCCGGGATGACGCCAAAGAGGTTTTTGACCGCGCCGGTAAAATGGGCAAAACCGTGGGTCTTCATCTTGGCCACGGAAACGACAAAATCCGCTTCGATGGCCGGTGTGATCATCGGCATCGACGTCAGCGCGCGTCCATCGGCGACCGCAACCTCGCGGCTCGACAGGTCCATATTGAGCTCGACCCCGGGGATCTCCGCCAGGCGGCCCAATCCGCATACTTTGTACAACACATGCTGCAAAGCGGCGTTATATGGGCCGCCGGCGCTCTCAGCGATCACGACCCGGGCGCCGGCAGCGGCGAAAGCGCGCGCGATCGCCGCCACCACCGCCGGATGGGTGGTGGTCGCGGCCTCCGGCCGTTTGGGCATCAGCAGGTTGGGTTTGATCAGCACCCGCATGCCGGGCCGGACCCACGCGGTTACACCGCCGAGTCCGTCGAGGCAGCGGCGCACCGCCGCGTCCACCCGATCCGGGTCATATGAATCACAGGCCGCCAGCCATACAGATGTGTCCGTCATAATGTGAAAAGCATAGCACAACTTCGCCAATAAACAGACAAATCCTGTCTGTTTTTTGCGGACTTGCCACGCGCGGGCGTCGATGATTTGCAACGCGTCCTTTTTCACCCTATTATTGGAATCACGCCAACGCATGCGCGCGGCGTCCCGCGCCCGGCGTCGCCGACGCGATCCGCGCGCCGCCGTGATATACAAGGAGTCGTATGTACAAAATCGTCCAAAAAGATATTTTAAACGCCGCGGTGCACCGCATCACGGTGGAAGCGCCCGAGATCGCCCGCGCCGCGCGGCCGGGCCAATTTGTCATCCTGCGCGTCGACGCGGAGGGAGAACGCATCCCCCTGACCATCAACGACGCCGACCCGACCGCGGGCACTGTGACCGTCGTTTTTCAGCTGGTCGGTCTGACCACCCGCATGTTGGGCCAATTGGATGCCGGTGACCATCTGCAAGACCTGGTTGGACCGCTCGGCAACCCTTCGGAGCTGGCCGGGTTGTCCCGCGTTTGCGTTGTCGGCGGCGGCGTCGGCTGCGCGATCGCCTACCCTCAAGCCAAAGCGCTCTACAACGCCGGCGCCCGGGTCGACATCATCGCCGGCTTCCGTTCCGCCGATCTGATCATCCTCGCCGACGAGATGCGCGCCGTCTCGGACTGGCTGTCGATCGCGACCGACGACGGCTCCAATGGCAACCGCGGCTTTGTCACCGATCTGTTGCGGGCACGCGCGCAGGCGCTGCGGGACGCGGGCCAGCCGCCGTATGAGCGCGTCTTTGCCGTCGGTCCGTTGCCGATGATGCGCGCCGTCTCCCAACTGACGCGCGAGCTGGCACTCCCCACCACCGTCAGTATGAACACCGTCATGATCGACGGCACCGGCATGTGCGGCGGCTGCCGCCTGACGGTCGGCGGCAAAACCGTCTTTGCCTGTGTCGACGGACCGGAGTTTGACGGCCACGCGGTCGATTTTGACGAAGCCATGCGCCGCGGCGCTTTTTACCGCGAGCAGGAGCGGGAACGCGACGAAAACTGCGGTCTGTTCCGCGAGGTGCGCTGATATGGACGACATCCGCCGCAAAACGCCCATGCCGGAACTGGACCCGGCCCTGCGCGTCACCGGTTTTGAGGAGGTCGCGCAAGGCTATGACGAAGGCATGGCCCTGCGCGAGGCCACCCGCTGCCTGGACTGCCGCCACCGGCCGTGCGTCGCCGGCTGCCCGGTCGGCATCGACATCCCCACCTTTATCCGCCAGATCAAAGAAGGCGACCCGGGCGGCGCGTACGCCACGCTCAAACAGAGCAACGCCCTGCCCGCCGTGTGCGGCCGCGTCTGCCCGCAGGAAAACCAATGTGAAAAAGTCTGCGTCCGCGCCATCCAGGGCGAACCGGTCGGCATCGGCCGCCTGGAGCGGTACGCCGCCGACTGGCACCGCCTCCACGAGGAGGACCGCCCGTCCGTGACCGCCGCGAACGGCCACCGCGTCGCCGTGGTCGGCTCCGGCCCCGCCAGTTTGACCTGCGCCGACGAACTGGCCGGCCACGGGTACGAGGCCACCATCCTGGAAGCGCTGCACCGCACCGGCGGCGTGCTCACGTACGGCATCCCCCCTTTCCGCCTGCCCAAAGACATCGTGGAATACGAGGTCGACACGCTGCGCAAAAAAGGCGTCCGCATCCTCACCAATTTCGTGGTCGGCCGGACCGCGACGCTCGACCAGTTGTTCGCCGACGGATACGAGGCGATCTTTATCGGCGCCGGCGCCGGCCTGCCGTCGTTTCTCGGAGTACCCGGGGAAAACCTCAACGGCGTCTTTACGGCCAATGAGTTCCTGACCCGCGTCAACCTCATGAAAGCGTACCGCGACGACAGCCCGACCCCGTTGTGCGACAGCGGCTCGATCGTGGTGGTCGGCGGCGGCAACGTGGCGCTGGACGCGGCACGTTGCGCGCGGCGGATTTGTCGCGGCGACGTCACCATCGTCTACCGCCGCAGCCGGGAAGAGATGCCGGCGCGGCGCGAAGAGATTCATCACGCGATCGAAGAAGGCGTCCACATGCGCTTTTTGACCAACCCGATCGGCTTTACCGGCGACGCGTCCGGGCGCGTGTCGGGCGTCGATTGCGTGGAAATGGAACTGGGTGAACCCGATGCCACCGGTCGTCGGCGACCGGTGGCCAAAGCAGGGACGCACACAACCCTTGCCTGTGACACCGTCATTGTCGCGATCGGCACCTCCCCCAACCCGCTCTTGCGGCGCGCGACCCCGCAGCTGGCCGCCAACGAGCGGGGCAGCCTGGTTGTCGACCCCGAGACCGGCATGACTTCGATGCCGGGCGTGTTTGCCGGCGGCGACATTGTCAGCGGCGACGCGACGGTCATCCTGGCCATGGGCGCCGGCAAGCGCGCCGCCGCCGGGATCGACGCGTACATCCGCGCGAGGGCGGGCGAAACCGCTGGCGGGAGCACTTCCCTACAGGAGCCTTCCCTTTAAACAAGAGACCCCGAGCATAAAAAATGGCGCTGCCCCGGCCGGGACAGCGCCTCTTTTATTCGCGCGGTGATGTGAATTATGTGCGTTTGGCATCGGGCGCCGGCCCGAGACGGTCCGCGCGGCTGACGCGATGGGCCAAAACGATCGCCGCGGCCAGGGAGACCAGTGTCGCCCCGGTCAGCAGTATCAGACTCCACAACGGCGGTATCACCTGCCCCGCCCAGATCAGCTCGACACCAAACAGCTGCCTGTAATGGCCCGGTGTGGTGCCCGAGCCGGCAAAAATCCGCTCGACGGTCTGCCAGGTCAGGGATTGGCGCGCCAGCGAGACGGCGTGGGCCGCCGGGAAAAAGGTCAGCACCTGGCGGACAGGCTGTATCACCCACCCGGCCGGCAGCCAAACGCCGCACAAGAAACCGGGCAAGACCACGGACAAAGCCACGGTCACCGCGTACGCGCCGCCGTTCGGTAGCAGGGAGACCACCAGCACGGAAAGGATGGCGGCGTGCAGGGCGCCAAACATCGTATACCCACAGGCAAAGATCACGTCCCGCGCCGCGGGCAGCGTGTTGGTCCACCCGGCGATCGCGGCCTGCAAAATGAGAAAAGACAGCAAAGCCGTGAGCGCGGCCGCGAGAATCGGGGTGACGAGATAAGCGGCGGTGGCCGCGCTTCTGCTCAGCCATGTGGCGCCCAGGTCGCGATACCGCCGGCCGCTCCAGTCGCCGGCCATCCCATGGAGCGCCGCCATCGCCGCGGCAAACGCGAGCATCACCGGCAACCCCGCCGCCGTCCACAAGAGCGCGAGATGCTCACTCAGCCGCGCGCCCGCGCCCGCCTGGGCGCCCATCTCCCGATGCAGCGGCAGCAGGAAAAGCAGAAAACAGATCGCCAGGGCGACGACGGGAACAAACAACATCAGCCAGCTGGCCGGATGTCGAAAAGCAAGCTTCCATTGCCGGGACAGCGCGGCGCCAAAGCCAGTCACAAGGCCACCCCCTGCGCGCTTTGCTCGCCATCCGCGGCCTCGCGCGAGGCGCGCCGGCAGGCCGCGACCAGGTCGCCGCGCAACATTTCAAAACGCGAAATCCACTGCACCACGCGGTTGACCAGCAACAAGGCACCCATGCTGTTGGCGATCACGACCTCGATGACCGGGCCGTCCGCCGCCGGGCGGGTTGTATGTTCATACCCTTCGGCTGTGAGCAGGCGCGCCAGCGATTCGCGGCTGGACGCGTCGCCGCGCGGCAGCAAACAGAGGCGGTCCGCGGCGTAACGGTCGATCAGCTCGCCGGGCGTGCCTTCTGTGAACAAACGGCCGGCATGCAGGATCCCGATCCGGTCGGCACCCACTAAACGGTCGCAGACCCGGCTGGTTTCCAGGACCGCCGCGCCCGTATCCGCCGCCAGCGTATCGATCCGCGCCGCCACCGTGTCGGCCGCGCCTTTGCCCAAATCGCGCAACGGGTCGTCGAGCAGCAACAGGGCCGGCCGGTGAACCAGCGCCCGGGCCAGGTCGGCCAGCCGGCGCGGCGCCTCGGACAGCCTGCCATACCGCACACGCAGCCATGGGCTGACACCGGCCATCTCCGCCGCGGCTTCTGTCGCGGCGCGGGCCTCGGGGCGCCGCATGCCGTAAAAGGCGGCACGGATGCGCAAGTTTTCCGCCAGCGTCAGGCGGGGATCCAGCAAACGGTCGGTCCAAACCGTACCCACGCGGCCGCGGATGGCGCGGTTTTCGCGCCCCAGCTGCAAGCCGTCGATGTTGACGATGCCGGACGAGGGGGAAAGTGTCGTATTGAGCAACGCGACCAGGCTGGTCTTGCCGGCGCCGGGCGGGCCGATCAGCACGTACCGCTCGCCGGCGCGCGCGTGCAGGTCCACAGCATTGACCGCGGTTCGGGGACCGAACCTGCGCGTCAGCTGCTGCGTTTCCAGCGTGTGATTCGCCATACTGCCCTCCCTGCTTTTCCTAAGATAGTACCATAGGGAACGGCCGAAAATCAGCGCTGTACGCGCCCGGAGGCGTCCCCTCCCATCAGGGCTTCGACCTCAGCGACCGAGACGCGGTTGTAATCGCCGGCGATGGAGTGTTTCAGACAGCTGGCGGCGACGGCGAATTCCAGCGCGTCGCCCAGTTTTTCGTAGCGTTGCAAGCCATAGATCATCCCGGCCGAGAACGAATCCCCGCCGCCGACGCGGTCGACGATATCGGTGATCTGGTATTTTCGGCTCAGCACAAACTCCTGCCTGTCATACGCGCAGGCGGACCAGTCGTTGTGATCGGCGCTGTGGCTCTCGCGCAAGGTGATCGCGATCCGTTGCATCCGGGGATAGCGGGCCAGAACTTCCGCTGTGATCTCGCGGTAGCGGTCGATGTCCAGCCCGCCGCCGGTCACATGCGCCCCCGCGTGGATGCCCAGCGATTTTTGGCAGTCTTCCTCGTTGGCAATGACCGTATCGACATAGGCGGTCAGCTCCGACATCACTTCCTGAGCCGTTTTCCCATATTGCCACAGGTTTTTGCGGTAATTGAGATCGCAGGAGATATGCACTCCGAGCCGTCTGGCCGCCTGGCAGGCTTCGGCCACCACCTCGGCGGCGGACTGGGAGACCGCCGGCGTAATGCCGGTAAAATGAAACCACGCGCAACCGGCGAAGACCCGGTCCCAGTCGATTTCACCCGGGCGCAGTTCGGCCAATGCCGAACCGGCGCGGTCATAGATCACTTTGCTGGCGCGCTGATTGGCGCCCGCCTCGAGAAAATAAATCCCCAGGCGGCCGGGTTTAAACAGGATCCCCGAAACGTCGACGCCAAACCCGCGCAACTCGCGGACACACGCCTGGCCGATGTCGTGGGCGGGCAGAGCGGTGACAAACGCGACGTCCTGGCCGTATTGGGCCAGCGAGACCGCGACGTTGGCTTCGCCGCCACCAAACGTGGCTTCCAAAGCCGGCGACTGAAAGAACCGCTCCCGGTCGGGGCTTTTGAGCCGCAGCATGATTTCTCCGAACGTTACGATGCGTGCCATGAATACAAGCTCCTTTTTCTGTCAATAGACGGCAAGGGTCGCGCGCTCAGGCGCCGATCAGGTGGATGGCAAAGCCGGCGATTTCTTCGGTCAGATAGATGGTTTGGAGCACGCCGTCGCGCACGCGGGCGGTCTCCTCGCGGCAGGAGATGCCGGCTTTTTCCAGGTAGGCGCGGGCGCGCGCCACTTGATTGCAGCGCACGGCGATGTGCCCTTTTTCCCCCAGATACGGCGTTGTCATCACTTCGATCGCCGAGCCGGAAAAGTGTGAACTGGCCCCCGGCCGGTGCTCCCAGCCGAACAGCGTCGAAAACAGGCGGGAGGCCTGCTCGGCCGCCTGCGAGTCGGCGGCGTTGATGCCGACGTGCGCCAGCTCAAAGCCATGCAACCGCTGGACCGCCCGCTGTGTCAGGGCGGTGATGCCCGCCCAGTCGCCGATGCCAACCAGCGATTCGGGCACCATCCAGCTGCCGCCGCAAGCGAAGATTTTTGGATGCCGGGCGTACGCGCCGAGGTTGTTTTCATGGATGCCGCCGGTGGGCATGAAACGCACTTCGCCGTACGCGGCCGCGATCGCCTGGATGGCGACCAGCCCGCCCAGATTTTCCGCCGGGAAGAATTTGACCGTGTCCAAACCCAGGGTCAGCGCGGTTTCGAGGTCGGTCGGGCTGCTGACGCCGGGCAGAACCGGCACGCCCGCCTGTTGGCAATGGCGGACGACATCGGGATTGAGCCCCGGCGAGACGATAAATTGCGCGCCGGCCGCAATCGCCCGCGTCGCCTGCGCGACGGAATGAACGGTGCCGGCGCCGGTCAACATCGCCGGCAATTGGGTGGCGACCTGCGCGATCGCGTCGGCCGCGGCGGCGGAGCGAAACGTAATCTCCGCGACATCGATGCCACCGGCCAACAACGCGCGGCACAAGGGAAGCGCGTCTTCCGCCCGGTTGACTTTGATGACGGGGACCAACCCACACAGAAAGATCCGCTGCATGATCTCCATTTTTTTGTTCTCCTTTCGGGCCGGTGGATCCGTTTGGGACGATCCCGCCGGCGACAACGGTTTCTATTCTAGCACGGCAATCCCGTGCGGTAAGAGCGGATCCGCTTTTTCAAATTTCGCTGATGCGAATGGTATTGGTCTTGCCGGAGATGCCGAGGGGGATCCCGGCGGTGGTGATCACCACATCGCCGCGTTGGACCCACCCCGAGGCCCGCGCCGATTGAATCGCCAGCAGACGCAGCGCCTCGTCGCTTTGCGCGGATTCGAGCAGCATGGGGACCACGCCCCAGCTGAGTGAAAGCTGGCGGTGCACCCGGGGGTCGGGCGTGCAGGCAATGATCGGGCAAAACGGCCGGTAGCGGGAAACCACCATCGCCGTCGTCCCGGTCTGGGTCGGCGTGACGATCGCCGCAGCGCTCAACTGATGGGCGATCAGGCAGGTCGCGTGTGAGACCGCGTCGGTGATGTTGCGGTCGGTGGGAATATCCAGCTGGGAAAAACGTTTGCGATAATCGATGTCCCGCTCCGTCCGCTCGGCGATGTTGGCCATCGCCGCGACCGCCTCGACCGGATAGCTGCCGATCGAGGTTTCCCCCGACAGCATAATCGCGCTGGTTCCGTCATAAATGGCGTTGGCGACATCGCTGATTTCCGCCCGCGTCGGGCGGGGCGCGTGGATCATCGACTCCAGCATCTGGGTGGCGACCACCGAAATGCGCGCTTTTGCCAGCGCGCTTTTAATCAAATCCTTTTGGACGCTGGGGATCTCGACATAGTCAATTTCGACGCCCAGATCGCCGCGCGCGACCATGATGCCGTCGGCCACGTCGATGAGCTCCTCGCAGTTGGCGATGCCGGCGGCGTTTTCGATTTTGGCGATGACGCGCACGCCGTGGGCGCCGTGCTGAGCGAGGATCGCGCGGAGGTCGAGAATGTCGGCCGCGGTGCGCGCAAAAGAGGCAGCGACGAAATCAAAATCATGCGCGGCCGCGAACGCGAGATCCGCCAAATCATTGGGGCGCACATATGGGATATCCAGATCGTGCCCCGGCACATTGAGACTTTTGTGGGGCGCGAGTTGCCCGCCGATTTCGACGACGGTTTCGATCTCCTGACCGCGCACCGCCAACACGCGCAAACGAATCAGGCCGTCGTCCAACAGAATGATCTGGCCGGGTGACAATTGCGCGGGCAAATCGGGGTACGTGACGCCGATGCGCGCGTCGGTGCCCGCGCACGACGCGGCTGTCAGGATCAATTGGGCGCCGGCGACAAGCCGGACAAAAGGCGCTTGCAAACCACAGACGCGGACGTCGGGTCCCTGGGTGTCCATCATCAACGCCACGGGGATGTCGAGCTCCTGGCGCAGGCGCTTGACCCGCGCGACCCGCGCGGCGTGTTCCGCATGCGAACCGTGAGAGAAATTGAAACGCGCGACATCCATGCCGGCACGCATCATCTCCCGGAGAATGGTGTCGTCGTCGGTCGCGGGGCCCAGTGTGCAGATGATCTTGGTTTTGCGCATCGGCTTGGACAACATCACGTCGACGCCTCCATCGGGGGTTCTTGTGTGGCGAAAATCAGACCGCCAGGTCAAACAATTGATTGAACCACGCGGTGCCGGAAGGTGTGCGGAAATAACGGTCGCGGACAGCGGCCGGCGCTTGTTCCGTGTGCCGCCCCTCGTCGAGGTTGACGATCCAGTCGGCCTCAAACAGAATCTGCAACAGCGGTCCGCCGTCATAATCATAGGAATGATGGTGCCCCACCAACTGTTCCACCCGGCGGATGTCGGACTCCGACCAGTCGAGCGCGGTCAAAAGCCGGCGCGCTTCGGGCGGGCCGAGTTCTTCCTGGGCTTGGCCGCCGGCATGGCCATACCGGGCCATCGCGGGTGGGATGCCGATGTCGTGCAAGACGGCCGCGGCGGCGAGGATCCGCCGGTCATCCGGCGGGATCTGTTCGCCGGCGGCGATCGCCAGCGCGTAGCCGGTCACTTTGAGGGTGTGATTGACCAGCCGCCGGTCGCCTTGGGCAAAGTCGATAAAACGGGCCATGATCGTCCCCGGCATATTTGTCTCCCCGCCGCGGTCAGGTCATCTCGACCATCCGCTTGTAAATTCCCGGGTGGGATCGCGCGATCGGCTCGGCGCCCACCGTCCGGATGTAAAAATCACACGCGTCGCCGACCCAGCCGATCGTGGCGTAGGCGTATCCTTCCTCGCGCATGGCCAACAGGCAATGCAGCAACAAGGCCGTGCCGATGCCGCCGCCGCGCAGGGATTGCGTCACGCCCGTCGGCCCGAACATCCCTTTGGCCGTGCAGTCGTAGCACGCGAAACCGACCACCTGGCGGTCCCGGACCGCCACAAACAGCGAGGCCGGCTGGTGCGAAAAAGCGGCCTGGCACTCACTGCGCCAACCGGCCGAAAAATGGGTGGCGACGTAATCGACGATGCGGTCGCGGTCGATGTGCATCGCCCGGCGAATCGTGACACCGGCCGCCGCCAGCCTGGGATCGGGGACAAGGGCCGCGGGTAAGTCATAGAGGCGGACCAGCATGTCCGTCGGGGGTTTCGGTGGCATACGCTCCTCCTACTGGTGGCTCGCGGACGATGGGTCGCGCGCGCGATCCCCTACGCCCCGGCGCCACAGATGCCCCTATTTTACCATAGGGAAACCGCCGTCAACGGGGCTCCATTTCCATGACGCGCTTAAGCCAATTGCTCTTTTTGTAATGGATGGTTTGGATGATCGCGTTGAGTGACCACGTCGCCATGTAGGTCATGTGGATCGCGCGGATGTTGTCCTTGCCCATGATCGCGCGCAAGGTGAACAGAACGATCAGGCGCATCACGAACATGGAAGATACCGAACTGACCATTGGGAACAGGGTTTGCCCCGCGCCGCGCTCCGCGCCGGCAAAAACGCCGATAAAAGCGTGCGCGACAAAGAACGGCGCGAGAAAGCGCAACATCGAAACGGCATAATATGAAACGCCTTCGCTGTCGGTGAACAGGCTGACGATCTGGGGCGCGAACCAGTAGATCAACGGCGACGCCACAACCGCGTAGCCGACCGCCATGCGGAAGGCGACACTCGCGCCGCGGCGGACCCGGTCGAATTGGCGGGCGCCGACGTTCTGGCCGACAAACGTGGTCACGGCCAGCCCCAGGTTGCTCATCGGCATGATCGCGAATGAGTCGAGGCGGAAGTAGGTGATCGTGCCCGCCATCATATCGGTGCCAAACCCGTTGATCACGCTCTGGATGATGATGTTGGAAAAAGAGACAATCGCGCCCTGGACGCCGGTCGGCAAGCCGACGCGGATGATTTCCCAGGCCGTAGCCGGGTTGAAATTGGTGCGTGCCGGATAAAAGCGAAACTCCTCGCGCTCACGGGTCAGCGCGCCCAGACACAGCAGCGCGGCAACCAGTTGTGAAAGCACGGTGCTCCAGGCGACGGCCGCCACCCCCCAGTGAAAACCCAGCACAAACAGATAGTTGAGCGCGATGTGAAGCAGCGAAGACGCGACAAGATAATACAGCGGGCGTTTCGAGTCGCCCATCGCGCGCAGGATCCCCGAAGTCATGTTGTACATCAGCGAGGCGATCAACCCACCGAAATAAATGCGCAGATACAGGATCGCGTCGGGCAAAACCTCTGCCGGTGTGCTCATCGCCTGCAAAATAAACGGGGAAGCAAATACGCCGATCAGCGTGAGCACCCCGCCCAACACCAGGGTGACACCGACCGCGCAGTGCAAAGCGCGTTGCAAGCCGGCGTGGTCGCGGCGCCCGAAATATTGCGAGATCAACACCCCGGCGCCGGTGCCGATGCCCATAAAAAAAGAGACGATCGTATTGCACAGCGGATTGCTGACCCCGACAGCGGCCAGCGCGATGTCGCTGACGTGCTTGCCGACCACCGCCGCGTCGATGGCGTTGTACATCAATTGGAAGAAATTGCCGAGGATCATGGGGAACGCGAAAGCGAGCAATTGTCGCCAGATGACACCTGACGTCATATCCATATGCTTTTTGTCAATCACGCTTCCCGTACCTCCCTGAGTCTCTTCCCTCCCGAACGAGGGCGCCCGCGTCGGCCTCCCATAGGGGTGCCAGACGCGGCGGATCCTATCGGACAGTATACACTGATCGGCAGGAAGTGCACGCCCATCCATCCGCGTGCTAAAATCGGGGACATCACCCATTCATACATCCCGGCCCCGCCGTCAGGCGGCCGGTGGTGTGTGAGCTAGGAGGCCCCGATGATCATCCGTGTCGTTGCCAGAAATTTCGTTCGCGCCGACCAAATCGACGCCTTTGTCGCGCTCGCCAAACAACTGGTGGCCGCCACCAACGAGGAGGAAGGCTGTATCTATTACCAATTGCATCAATCACTCAGCGACCCCACAGAGCTGACCTTTATGGAGGAGTGGGTGGACCAGGCGGCGCTCGATCTCCATATGGCGACGCCGCATTTTCAGGCGATCGTGCCGCAGCTGCGCGCGTTGGCGGCGCAACCGGGCGGCGCGACGCTGTACAAGCGCCTCTGACCCTGTCTCCCGCGGGTCAGTCCGGACGCGGATTTCGCTCGGTAAAGGCAAAGACGCCGATCGCCACCGCGGTCGGCAGATTGAGCGAGTCGACCGCCCGGGTTTGCGGGATATAAACCGCGTGTCCGACCCGGCCAAACGCCGGATCGAGTCCGCTCGCCTCGTTGCCGAAGATCAGCGTATAACGCGCGGCTTGCGGGCAAGCGTCCAGCCGGAGCGCCGTTTGCCCGTCCAGCATAAAGGGGTACATCGTCCGGTCTGCGTATCGCCGCTGGTACGCGTCAAACGAAGAAAACACTTCGATGCGTACGCGGAACAAAGCGCCCATGGAGGCGCGCACCGTGCGGGGATGGAAGGGGTCGGCACAAGGCGCGATCAGCGCCAGGTCCCCGATGCCCAACCCCGCCAGCGTGCGCAAGATGGTCCCCACATTGCCCATATCGGCGGGTGAAACCAGCATCACGTGATCCCGGTCGGGCACCAGCGTCTGGGTGTATTTTGAGAAGATGCCGGCCACATAACAGTTTTCTTTGGGGCTGAGGCGGGCCAGCTGCCGCTCATCCACGACGCATGTTATACCCTGCGCGTCACAGCGCGCCTGTAGACGCTCGCGGTCGGTGTATTGCGGGTGGATCACAACCGCGCGGACCACGTCGGGGCGCGCGTCGAGCAGCTCGTATGTCGGATACGCGCCCAGCGTGTACGAGTAATCGGCTGTTTTTTTGTAGGGTTTGATGCGACCGGTCGTGGTCATCTTTCTCCCTCCCTCTCCGCTTTTTGCGGCCATTGGCCGGGCGGCCGGGTTTTGCGGGTCGGCCGGGTCAGGAGCCGGCGGATTTATAATACCGGACCCCGCTGTTCCATATCAGCAGACAGGGCGCGATAAAAAGGATGGCGGCGATCGGCGCCAGGATCACCCACGGACTGCCGCCGCGCCCCAGCACATATCGCAGCGGGATGTGGTTGACCAGCGCGAATGGGACGATGTAAGTGAAAATGCGCCGGTACCAGTCGCGATAGATCGTCATCGGATAGGACGCCATTTCGCGGCCGCCGTCGGACAGCAAACTGCCGAATTCGAGCCCCTGGATCGTCCAGAAACAAAGGGTCGAGTTGAGAATCATGATCCCGCCAAAAATACCTACCCCACCCAGCACCGTCAATACCAGGGTGACCACGCGGCCGGCGGTCCAGTGCACGGTCAGCCCGCGCAGTGAAATGACCAGCGCCACGACGCCCTGAGTCAATTTGCCGAGGCGGGTCCAATCGAACGCGCTTCCCAGCACTTGCAGGACCAGCGGTTGCGGCCGCAACAGCAACCGGTCGAAGCGCCCTTCGCGGATCAGGTTAGAAAAGGTGTCATACCCGCGCAAAGTCATCTCGGCCAGACCAAACGCGATCATCATCACCGCGAAAAACAGGGCCGTTTCGTAGAACGTCCAGCCGTCGAGCGTGCCGAACCGCCGGAAGAGCAGCCAGCTGCCGAGGAACACCGTCAGCATGCCGGTAAACTGCGCGATAAACAGCAGCATCGCCGACAAGCGGTATTGCATCTGCGACTTGAGCAGGATGGCGACATAGCGCAACCACAATTTCA
>CAYZME010000015.1:8439-28035 GCA_964479435.1 uncultured Oscillospiraceae bacterium | reverse complement strand
CTTTTCTCGCTGTTCAATTTTCAAGGTCCGTCCGCCCCGCTCCCGCGAGACGCTTGACCATCTTATCATTGCCCCTATGGACTGTCAACAGCCATTTTGGACTTTTTTCAGGGCTCTAAATCCCATGAAAATCTTCGGTAAAAAACGCGAAGCGTGCGCAAAGCGCGGATGATAAAACGGTACGCCCTCACGGTGAGAGGCGACGTCTATTATACCGCGGTTTGTATGTCAGGTCAAACGAACGTGGGGCGGGGCAAGCGCTCGCGGTTCACGTCTCGCGCGAAGTCGCGCGAGACGCTCAAGCGTCTTTTTTCCCCAGACGGGCTTTGTGTTGCTCGACGACGCGGAAATAGTCTTCGATATAATCGATCTCGGACCAAAACAGGCCTTTGATGTCGATGACGTGAATATCGGTCTCCCCGACTTGCGTGTATAAGGTGTCTTCCCACCACATATCCGCGTGCTGCTCGTCAATCAATTGACTCAGCCGCGCGCGGAACAGGGCCACGAAATCAGAACGGATTTTGCAGATGCCGATGTACTCACCCGTGATATCTTCGCCGCGCAAATCTTTGCCGAACTTGCGCAGCAACCCATTTTCAAATTTGAAAAAATAATCACCATGCTCCCGGGCACGCTCCGAGGTGTCGGCGACCAGGAAATTGGAGCGCTTGTCGGCCAGGATGATATCCAAAATGTCGTCGTTCCAATACACGTCGGCGTTGGCCATAATAAAGTCATTCGGGTGATCGAGCTCCGCGCGGGCAAACCACAGCGAAGCGATGCTGTTGGTCACATGGAAAAACGGATTCTCATAATATGTCACTTCCAACCCGGACAGCGCGGCCCGCACCGTGTCACCACGATAGCCAAGGACAATGGATACACCAATTCCGCGCGCCAGCAACATGGATACCGTATGGCGGATCAATGAAGTTCCGCCAATATCCAATGTGCATTTATTGCTGTGTTCGATGTCCCGGCTGATCCTGCTGCCGCGTCCGGCCGCCATTAAAATTGCTCTCACGACTGTTTGATCCTCCTCAATGCGTCGATGAGGATGTCGACATCCTCATCGGTCAGGTTTCCACCCATATGTCCGATGCGAAAAACAGAATCCGTCAAGTCCCCCGCGCTGGGGATTACATAAATATCAAATTCGTCTTTTAAGCGTTTGACCGTGCGATAAGCCTGCCCGTCCGGATCCCTTACCGGGGTCACGCCATTGGATAACCGGTACTGCTCGGGGATCTGATAGCCAAGCGACCGCACGCCGCCGCGCACCCGCGCGGCGATATGGGCGCAGTGCTCAATATAAGGATCCATACCCCGCGCCATCACCCGCCGCAGTTTTTCCTGCAATTGTAAAATCACGCCGATCGTGGGGGTATACGGCGTTTGCCCGCGCAGTACTTCGGGGTAATAGTCGGGGAAGCGGAAGTACAGATTGGGCGTATGGCGCAGCGGCACCCTCTGGTCGTACGCTTCCTGGCGTACGACCACCATCGACAAGCCAGGGTGCAGTGCCAGCCCTTTTTGTGAGCTGATGATGGTGCAGTCGACCTGTGAGGCATCCATCTGATACGGATCGACCAAAAAAGTGCTGATGGCGTCGACCACAAACAACATGCCTTTTTCGCGGCAAAAGGCGGAAAGCATCTCCATGTCGTAGAGCTGCCCGGTCAATGTTTCGTGAATGTTGACCAGCATGGCGGTAAAGGGGATGTCCCGATATGCCGCCAACATCTCTTCGGTGAGCGCCTCGCCATATGCCAGCTCGATCGTTTGGTGGGGGATGCCGTGAATTTCACACAAAAGGCGGAAACGCTTGCCGAATGTTCCCCCCGAGATCACCAGCACATGGTCGTCGGCGTGGAGCAGGTTGATGACCGCCGCTTCCATCGCGCCGGTGCCGGAAGCGGCGAGAAAAACAACGCGCGAATCCTGGGCGGTTCCCAGCAGGGTTTGTAAATGACTGGCGCACTCCAGGACCACTTCGGAGAACTCTTCGGTACGAAAATAGGGCACTTGGTGGGAAGCAACCACCAGCGTCTCCGGGTCCATCGGCACAGGACCGACCGCAAATATTTTCATCTTGGTTCCTCCGTCGGCGTACAGATCTTGATATTTTCTAAATTATAGCACAAACAACCGCCCCTCCTGACGAAGGGGCGGTCGTTTCAACGTTTCTGTTTGTAGCCTGAAGCCGCGTGATTATTCGCCGCTCGGCGGGTTCTGTGGGGCTTCAAAGCGGAAGCCGCACTTGCTGCAAAACAACACTTCCCGGGGCTGTTCGGTCTGGCAATTGGGGCAATTTTTGACGTTCTTGATCTCATCGAGTTTTTGCTCAAGCTCGGCAACCTTGCCCTGGTGCTCCATAATCGTCTGGAAGAAACCGAGATATTCCTCGTTGCCGCTGCCGGTGGAGGCGTACTGATCGAACGCAGCTTTACCGATTTGGCGGTAAATCGCGTCAATCGCGTCTTTTTCCCCGCGGATGCTGGAGTTGATTTTGGTCGTCTCGATCACTTCGCTGGTTTTCTTGCTGGCTGCATCTAACCCTTGTTTGACTTTGTCGAAAAACGCCATGTGCAAAACCTCCTCTGCTACGTTTCGGTCGCGGATATTAAAAAGTCCGCTCTCTTATCGCTGATAGTAGGCTCATTATAGCACAAAGTGCCATTGCCAACGTGTTGTTTAGTTGTCCTCGATGGCAGCTTGCGCAGCGGCCAAACGCGCGATCGGCACGCGGAACGACGAGCAGGAGACGTACGAGAAGCCCAGCTGGTGGCAGTAGCGCACCGAAGCGGGGTCGCCGCCATGCTCGCCGCAGATGCCCAGCTTGATCTCGGGTTTTGTCTCCCGGCCACCGTCTGTGGCGATCTTCATCAGTTTGCCGACCCCTTCGAGGTCGAGTCTGGCGGTCGGATCGGCTTCAAAGATCCGTACATCGTAGTAGCGCTCGAGAATCCGGCTGGCATCGTCGCGCGACAGGCCGTACGCCATTTGCGTCAAGTCATTGGTGCCAAAGCTGAAGAAGTCCGCTTCTTTGGCGATCTGGTCGGCCGTCAAGGCCGCGCGCGGGATCTCGATCATCGTGCCGACGCTGTAATCGAGCGTCACGCCGGCTTCGGCAATGATCTGGTCCGCTGTCTGTACAATGATGTTTTTGACGAATTTGAGCTCGGCGACATCGCAGACCAGCGGCACCATGATCTCCGGATCCACCTGGATTCCCTCTTTGTTTACCTGGATCGCGGCTTCGATGATCGCGCGTGTCTGCATTTCGGCGATCTCCGGATAGGTGATGGCCAGGCGGCAACCGCGGTTACCCATCATCGGGTTCAGCTCATGCAAGCTGGCGATCACGGCTTTGAGCTCTTCCACCGGCATGCCCAGTTCGCGGGCCAGTTCGGCGATCTCGTGATCCGCCTGGGGCAGGAACTCATGCAACGGCGGATCCAACAGGCGGATGGTGACCGGGTCGCCTTTGAGTACGCGATACAGCTCAACAAAGTCCTTGCGCTGCATCGGCAGAATCTTGTCCAGCGCCTTGCGGCGTGCTTCTTCGGTCTTGGCGACAATCATCTGCCGGAAAGCAAAAATGCGGTCGGGCTCAAAGAACATGTGCTCGGTACGGCACAGGCCGATGCCCTCGGCACCCAATTCAACCGCGACCGTCGCGTCGCGTACGGTATCGGCGTTGGCGCGCACCTTGAGCACCCGGAATTTGTCCGTCCAGGACATGACGCGGGCAAAATCACCCGACAAGCTGGCCTCTTCTGTCTGGATGCTCCCGGAATACACATTGCCAGTCGAGCCATCCAGCGAGATCCAGTCCCCTTCCCGGTAGACATGGCCGGCTTTGTCCGAGAAGCATTTGGCGTTCTCGTCGATGCCCAGCTCAGAACAACCGGACACACAGCATTTGCCCATACCGCGCGCCACAACCGCCGCGTGCGAGGTCATGCCGCCGCGGCCGGTGAGAATTCCTTCGGAAGCCATCATGCCGACGATATCCTCCGGAGAGGTCTCGAGGCGCACGAGGATGACTTTTTCACCCTTTTCGGCGGCCTTTTCCGCGTCCTCCGCGGTGAAATAGGCTTTGCCCGTCGCCGCGCCCGGAGACGCGGGCAGGCCTTTGGCGATGGGGTGCGCGGCTTTGAGCGCCGCTTCCTCAAAGGTCGGGTGCAAAAGCGCGTCCAGCTGTCGGGGGTCGATCTTCAGCAATGCTTCCTTTTCGCTCAGCAGTCCCTCGTCGACCATGTCGACGGCGATTTTGAGAGCCGCGGCCGCGGTGCGCTTGCCACTGCGGGTCTGCAGCATGTAGAGCTTGCCGCGCTCGATGGTGAATTCCAGATCCTGCATGTCTTTATAGTGATTTTCCAACTTGTTCGCGTAGTCCGCGAACTGCTCATAGACTTCCGGCATCACTTGCAACAACTGATCGATGGTCTGCGGCGTGCGAATGCCGGCGACCACGTCCTCGCCCTGCGCGTTCATCAGGAATTCGCCATACAGTTTCTTTTCACCGGTCGCCGGGTTGCGGGTAAACGCGACGCCGGTTCCGGACGTATCGCCCATGTTGCCATACACCATCTCTTGGACGTTGACGGCGGTGCCCCAGCTATACGGAATATCGTTCTGGCGACGGTAGATGATGGCGCGCTCATTGTTCCACGAGCGGAAGACCGCTTCGATCGACTCGATCAGCTGGATTCGCGGATCTTGCGGGAATGGCTCGCCTTTTTCCGTCTGATATACATCTTTGAATCGCCGGACCACCTCTTTCATGTCGTCCGCGGTCAAATCGCTGTCCAGTTTCACGCCGGCCTGCTCCTTGACCGTGTCCAGTTGGTGGTCAAATTTCGTCTTGGAAATATCCATCACGACGTCGGCGAACATGGAAATAAACCGGCGGTAGCTGTCGTAAGCGAAACGGGGATTTTCGGTGAGCTTGGCCAGCCCCTCGACGACCACATCGTTGAGCCCCAGGTTCAGGATGGTATCCATCATGCCGGGCATCGAAGCGCGCGCGCCCGAGCGGACCGAAACCAGGTAAGGGTTCGTGGGGTCACCGAATTTTTTGCCGGCATCCTGTTCTACTTTGGCCAGGGCGGCAAAAATCTCTTCCTGAATCGTGGCATGGATGGTTTTGTCGTCGTCGTAATAACGGGTGCAAGCCTCCGTCGTGATGATAAATCCACGCGGAACGGGCAAACCCAGTCCCGTCATCTCGGCGAGGTTGGCCCCTTTGCCGCCGAGCAGGTTGCGCATGGACGCGTTTCCTTCGGAAAACAGGTAAACATATTTGGTCATATGACTCCTCCTTAGGCCCTGTGGCCATTTTAGTTATATTTATCAGACGGCATCCGTTTCTTTAGAAATCGAATTTTCCGTCAAACCAGGCGGGCAGATCATCGATCGACACACGCACCTGTGACATGCTGTCGCGCTCGCGGATGGTGACACAGCCGTCTTGCAGTGAATCAAAATCATACGTGACGCAATAGGGGGTGCCGATTTCGTCCTGGCGCCGGTACCGTTTGCCGATGGATTGCCGATCGTCAAATTCGCACATATGGGTTTTGGCCAGTTGCATAAAAACTTCCGATGCGGCATCGGCCAGCTTGGCCGACAACGGCAAAACCGCGATTTTGATCGGCGCGATCGCCGGGTGAAAGCGGAGGACGGTACGCGCTTCCCCACCTTCCAGTGTTTCCTCGTCATACGCGCCGCACAAAAAGGCGAGCGCCATGCGATCGACACCCAGCGACGGTTCGACGACGTACGGTATGTATTTTTCCTGGGTCGCCGGATCAAAATACGAGAGATCCTCGCGCGCGTGCTCCATATGCCGTTTCAGATCGTAATCGGTGCGGTCGGCGATCCCCCACAGCTCCCCCCAACCAAAGGGGAATTTGAACTCGAAATCAGTGGTCGCCCGTGAATAAAAAGACAATTCCTCCGGGGAATGATCGCGCAGCCGCAAATCGTCTGGGCGAATCCCCAACGAGAGCAGCCACTCCCGGCAGAAATCGCGCCAGTAGGAGAACCACTCCAGATCGGTACCCGGCTCGCAGAAAAACTCCATCTCCATTTGCTCAAATTCACGCGTGCGGAAGATAAAATTACCCGGCGTGATTTCATTGCGAAAAGCTTTGCCGATCTGGCAAATGCCAAAAGGAATTTTGCGGCGAGTGCTGCGCTGGACGTTGCGGAAATTGACAAAAATTCCCTGCGCGGTTTCGGGGCGCAGATAAATTTCCGCCTGATTGTCTTCTGTCACACCCTGGTACGTTTTATACATGAGGTTGAATTTGCGCACGCCGGTAAAGTCACGAGCGCCGCAAACCGGACAGGCTATTTCGTGTTGTGCGATGTACGCCATCAGGCGCTCTTCATCCCAGCCATCCGCGGATTGATCCACATCGTGGGCCTGGTTCCAGTCCTCCACCAGTTTGTCCGCGCGGTGCCGCGCTTTGCAGGAACGGCAGTCAATCATCGGATCGGTGAACCCGCCGACGTGGCCGGAAGCCACCCACACCTGCGGGTTCATGAGGATCGCGCAATCGACCCCGACGTTGTATGGATTTTCCTGCACAAATTTCTTCCACCACGCCGCTTTGACGTTGTTTTTGAGCTGTACGCCCAGGGGGCCATAATCCCACGCGTTGGCAAGGCCACCGTAGATCTCGGAACCCGCGAACACAAAACCGCGGTTTTTGGCCAGTGCCACCACTTTGTCCATGGATACTTGCATCAGTCTTCTGTCTCCGTTTGATCCTCATCTGCCGGCGCGGCATCGTCCGCTACCAGCAATTCCGCGACCGGGTCGGTTTCGCCCGCGTCCGTATCCTCTTGTATTTCCTGGATGCGTTTGAGCAGCGCGGCCGGGTCATCGCGTTCGGGCTGCTCAACCGGCTCGTCCAATTGCGTGAACATCTCTTTGATGTTTTCCACCGCGGCTTCGTTTTCCACCGCCCGCAGTTTTTCCAGCCTCGCCGCTTCAATTTCCGGGCGAATGGGGATATAAAATTCTTTGACCCCTTTGACCGATTCAATTTGATTGCGCAACAGCTCTTCGCTGGCGATCGAAACATGATTGGGCGTTTCGGTCGCAACAAGCGGTTGCGCGCCTTCGACCAATTGGCGGGCGCGCTTCGCGATCAGAATCGCCAGCGAGTACCGGTTCTCGGCGTGGGGCAATAATTTTTCAATTTGGGGATTTACCAGCATGGGATACCTCCTGTACCTGTATCAATTCTTGCGACGGGAGCCGGGGCCGCGCCGGATCGCTCAGGGCGATTGGATCAACGCCTGCTCAATGCCAGCCTGACGCTGGTAGCGGCACCGCTCGGCCTGAATGATCGCGCGGATGGCCAGCGCCGCGGTTTCCACATCGTCATTTGTCACCACATAATTAAACAACGGGGCTTTGCCCAGCTCAGAGCGCGCTTTTTCGAGTCGGCGGCGGACTTCTTCGGCCGATTCGGTGCCGCGGCTTGCCAGGCGCCTTTGCAACTCCGCAAAAGAAGGCGGCAACAAAAAAACGCTGACAGCGGCCGGCATTTTCTCCAGCACCGCCAATGAGCCGGGAACCGTCACGTCCATCACGACATCGATCCCCGCCGCGATGGCTTCTTCCAGCGGTTGGATCGGCGTGCCGTAATAGTTGCCGCAATACTCGTCATACTCCAGCATGCCGCCGTCGGCGATCATTTGTTCAAATTGCGCACGCGTCAGAAAATGATAGGAAACCCCTGCCTTTTCCCCGGGGCGCTGCTGCCGCGTGGTGACAGAGATCGAATGCAAAATATCCGCTTCCAATTCGCGTAAACGGCGGATCACCGTGCCTTTGCCTACGCCGGACGGCCCCGACACACAGACCAATAGTCCCTGCTGCTGCCGCGTACCGCTCATATTTCCTCGACCGCGACGGACATCTCGCGCACAATCTCTTCGACGGTCAAAGCGGACAACACGATGTGATCGCTATCGGTGACCAGCACCGCGCGCGTCTTGCGACCGGACGTGGCATCGATCAGCGTGCCGCGGTCCCGCGCGTCCGCGATCATCCGTTTGACCGGGGAAGAATCCGGATTGACCATCGCGATGACCCGCTGCGCGGACACCATATTGCCAAAACCAATTTTTACGAGATTCATATGCCTCCGGCCCGAAATTTATTCTAGGTTTTGCGTCTGCTCGCGGATTTTCTCGAGCTCGGCTTTCATACCAATGACGAGATTGGTGATGGTGATGTCGTTGGCTTTGGAGCCGATGGTGTTGATTTCACGGTTGATTTCCTGGATGATGAAATCCAGTTTTTTCCCTTGGGCGCCGCCCGCCGCGACCGTCTCGCGAAACTGCGACAAGTGGCTGTGCAGGCGCACCAGCTCTTCGTCGACCGCGCATTTATCGGCAAAAAGCGCGACCTCGGCCGCCAGTCGCGCGGGATCCATGATCTCGTCTTTGCGCGCGCCCAGCAACTCCGTAAGGCGCGCGTCGAGCCGCTGGCGGTATTCAGCCGGAACAGCGGGTGCGCGCATTTGTATTTGCTCCCGCGCGCGATCCAAAAACGCGATCTTGTCTAACATATCGGCGGCCAGCTTCGCGCCTTCGGCCGCGCGCATGGCCAGCAGGCCGTCCAGCGCCCCGGTCAGTGTGGGTTCCATTTGTGCCCACAACGCTTCCAGATCCAATGTCGTGGTTTCAACGCGGAGCACATCGGGGAAACGCGCGATCACCGCGGCGGTGGCACGATCCTCCACGTCAACCGCATCGGCAATCTCGCGCAACGCGTGCGCGTAGGAGCGGGCGAGCGCCAGGTCACAGCGGACCACGCTGCTGTCCTCGCGGGTATCTTCGAGCTTGATGAATACATCGATTTTTCCCCGCGCCAGGCGGCCGGCCACCGCTTGGCGGACTTGCGCTTCCAGCGAATTCATCGCGTAAGGCATGCGAATCTGGATGTCGCAATAACGGTTGTTGACGGAGCGAATCTCCACTGTGACGCGCCGTCCGGGTGTCAACGATTCACTCCGGCCAAATCCCGTCATGCTATGCATCATGAACGCCTGTCCGCCTTCTCACTTATTTGAATCCACAAGGGCGCCTTATTATATATCAGGTCATGCACAACTTCAATGGAGCCCCGGCGGAGCCCAGGCATCGGGGGCGCTCTAGATCAACCGGGGGCAAAAATCGATCCGATCCGCTGAGGCGTTGACGAACCGCAAGCCGGTATCCCCGGTGCCGTCCGGACCTACCCGGGCACCCGAACCATGCAGGTGCCCATACACACAGACATCGACCGCATGCGTTGCCAATACCCCGGTATACGGCGAGGGGCGGAAACGGTTGTCCGTCGGCGGATAGTGGAGCATGGCCACAAGCCGGCGCGGGCGTGCGCCGGCAGCGTCGGTTTGATCCAGCGCTCGAGCGCAATCCAATGACAAGCGCAGGCGCCCGCACTCCCGCTCCAATATTTTTTCATCCTGCCGCGTGAAGTCCGGGTCCCATGGCAGCAACCAGCCCCGGCTGCCGGCGATCAGATCGCCCCCGCGCAGGAAGGCGTTGTTTTTGAGGAAACGAATCGTCGTCAACCCTTCCGCCGCCGCCCACGCTTCCATGCGTGTCAACGTGTTCCACCAGTAGTCGTGATTGCCCCGCAAGAGGATCTTCTCGCCCGGCAGCGCGTCCAGAAACCGCAAATCCGGCAGCAAACCGGCAAAATTCATCGCCCAGGAAATGTCGCCGGGCACCAGCACCGTATCCGCGGGGGTAACAACCGCGCGCCACGCCGCCTCCAACCGCTCCACGTGGTTGTGCCAGGCGGACCCGAATACATCCATCGGTTTGTCGCTGCCCAGCGACAAATGCACGTCGGCGATCGCAAACAAAGCCATCAGGCGCGGCTCCGATTCTGAAAATGGTCATAGACCGCTTCCGCGGCGGCGCGGGGAACGCCCTGAACAGCCGCCAGCTCATCCACCGAGGCGGCGGCGATGGCTTTGAGCCCGCCAAAGGCTTTGAGCAAAGCCTTGCGGCGGGCCGGTCCGATCCCGGCGATGCCCTCGAGCGTGAAGCGCGTATTGCGTTTGATCATCAGTTTTTTGTTGTATTCGCCGGCGAAACGATGCGCCTCATCCTGGATCGCGGTCACCAACCGCAACAACCCGATCGTGCTTTCGCGTTCCATGCCGTCGGCCTCGGTCGACAAATCCGTTTCGCCCTCTCCCCGCGGCATCAGCTCCACCACGCGCCCGCCCGGCAGCGCGAGGCCGCGCGTGCGATGGCGCCGATCTTTGACCATGCCCGCCGCCAGCACCGGCAATCCGGATTCCCGGATGACATCCAACGCGACTCCCAAGTGTCCGGTCCCCCCGTCGACCAAGATCAGGTCGGGCAATTGCCCGAAAGATTCGTCCCCGGAGCGGGCCAGCCGGCGCTGCAAAATTTCGCGCATCGAACCGTAATCGTCCTGCCCCTCCACCGTGGCGATGCGGAACAACCGGTATTGCCGCCGCAGCGGCCGGCCATCGACAAACACCACCATACTGGCCGCCTTGTCGTGGACGCCGGTGTTGGAAATATCATAGGCCTCGATCCGCGTCAGCCGGCGATCGGCGCCGACATGCGCGCCCAGGCGGTCCAGCGCCGCTTCCACCGCGGTCTGGTTGCCGCCCACCATCAAGGTGCGACGGCGCAGCGCCTGTGTCGCGTTCTCCGCGGCCAGTTCGGACAGCCGGCGCCCTTCGCCGCGCGCCGGGACGCGCAAGTAGCAGCGCCCGCCGCGCAATTCGCCGAGATAGCTCTCCAGCCCCTCGTGCTCGGCCGGCATCGCGGGCAGCAGGATCTCAGGCGGAACCAGCGGGGTCTCAGGGTAATGCTGCACCAGGAACGCCGCCAGAACCTCCGCGTCTTCCTCGCCGCGGTCGGCCAGAAAGAAAGCGGAAGATCCGACGATCCGTCCGGTGCGGATTTCCAGCTTGCGCAGACAAACCTCGCCGCCGTTGCGGGCAATGCCGATGACATCGCGGTCTTGCTCCGCCCCGGAAACGGCGGATTGCCGATTCATCAAGGCCTGCAGGGCGCGCAGGCGATCGCGCGCCAGCGCCGCCGCCTCATAATCCAGCCGCTCCGCCGCGCCGCGCATCTGCTCTTCCATTTCGCGCAGCAGGCCGCTGTATTTTCCCTCTAAAAAGCGGCAGATGTTATCGATGACGGCGCGATAAGCCGACACCGGCACATCCCCGCGGCACGGGCCGACGCAACGCCCGATGTAGTAATTCAGGCAGGGCCGCTCCTTGCCGATATCGCGCGGCAAAACCCGCTTGCAGGTTTTGGTCGGAAAGATGTCGCGCAGCGCGCGCATCGCGTGATACAGGTCGCCGCTCAGATACGGCCCATAGTAACGGGCCCCCTTTTCGCGGTCCGGGCCGATGCGGAAGGCTTTGAGAATGCGGGGGTACTCCTCGTTGAGTGTAATCCGGATGTACGGGTACTCTTTGTCGTCGCGCAACAGAATGTTGTAGTGCGGGGCATGTTGCTTGATCAGGTTGTTTTCCAGGATCAACGCTTCCATTTCGGAGGTGCAGACGATCAACTCAAAATCGCGAACATGCGAAATCATCGCCATCACTTTGCTGTTGCCGGTGGGATTGGGTCCGAAATAGCTGCGCAAACGCGATTGCAGATTGACCGCCTTGCCGACATAAATAATACGACCCCCGGCATCCTTCATCAGGTAAACGCCAGGGGCGGCGGGAACGGTATCCAATCTTGCGTGATGTGGTGTGTCTTTCGTTGGCATGAGATCTCCCGGGCGATCAGCCGGATCCGACTCAGAAAACGGGATTTTCCAGGTACGAAGCGATGGTCTCAACCGCTTCCTTTTCGTCCGGGCCTTCGGCTGTCAATTCCAATTCCATGTTGTTTTCGATCCCCAGCGACATGACCCCCAGCAAGCTCTTGGCGTTCGCCCGGCGCTCGCCGCGATATAGCCAGATTCCCGACCGGAAAGCCGACGCTTTTTGAATCAGCACCGCGACCGCTTTCATCTGTAGAGCTTCTTCGCATTGAAACGAGACTTTTCTGGAAACCATGGTCTTCCCTCCGATATGGCTACATGAACGCCAACAGCGCTTGCGCCGGGACAAAACTGGCTCTATGGATTATGCAATGCCAGTATAGGGTGTGCGCGCGACAATTGTCAACATCACCAAAATCATGGCTAAGATCAGGGCAGATTGCATGAAAAAACGTCAGGCTTTGCCAATTGCAGGCGCATACAGCGCGCGTCTTCCCCGTCGCTCACATAATATCGGGGACGCGTGGCAAAGGTCTGAAACCCCATATCCTGGTACAAAGCGATCGCGGCACGGTTGCCCGCCCGCACTTCGAGAAAAGCCGCCGTCGCCCCCGCCGCGCGCGCGTGCGACAAGGCGCTGACCAAAAGCTGCCGCCCGACGCCCTGGCGCCGCCGATCCGGCGCGACCGCCAGATTCATAATCTCCATCTCGTCCAACACCAGGCGCCAGTGGATACAGCCTGCCAATCGCGCGCCGCCCTCCGCCAGCAGCATATGCGACGCCCCTTCCGGGTCGAGCTCGCGCCGCACAGCGTCCAGGCTCCATGGGGTCTGGATGGATGCCGCCAAAAGCAGGTGAATCGCCGCCGCGTCCTCACGCCGGGCCTCCCGCAAGGTCATCACGGCTCCAGCACGACCGGCTTCCATGCCGCCGTATCGATTCCGCGGGTTCGCTCCGCCTGCGAAAGCCCCAGATATACCGGTTGCAACGTGTGGGGCGGGTACCTGTCGGGGTCGGGGTTCCGCATGTATAGCGCCCGCGTCGCCTGCCCGACCGCGACGGCGGACAACGGCCGCTCATCGGGCGGCAAGACCCGCGCCTCCCCCAGCTTTGGCCGGGCGCGCTCTGCCACCCACGCCGCGGCATCGCCGCAAAACAGCACCGGGCGCGTGTCCGGCAACGCGGTCAGCGCGTCGATAAAATCATCCGCGTCCCCGGCTACGGCATCCAGCACTGGCTGCCCGGAGCAAAAGGCTTGCGCATACACGCGTTGGTTGCGGGCGTCGATGACCGGGCAGACCAGCACCTCCCCGCGCGCGGCATGCGGCCAGGCCAGCGCCTCCAGTGTCGTCACTCCGGCCGCCGGGCGACCGGTCGCGAAAGCCAGCGCCTGGATCGTCGCGATCCCCACCCGCAAGCCGGTAAAAGAGCCCGGCCCGCGGGCACACGTGTACAGTTCAACCGCCGCGTACGAATACCCGGCCTCGGCAAGCAGGCGCTCCACCATCGGCAAAAAAGCTGCGGAGTGCGACCCGCCCGCCTCGCTGCGCTCCGCCAACAGCCGCTCGTCGTCCAGCAACGCGCAGGTGGCAACCCGAGAGGAGGTATCACAGGCCAACAGGATCATTTTGTCGCGCCCCCTCTTCTCTTGCTACGCCTCAGCGTACGCCTCGGCGACTTGAATCTCAGCAGCCGTGCGCAACAGGCACGCCAGCCGCGCCGCGCGCGCCCGCCCGTCCGCGTCGGCAAAACGAATCAGGAACTGGCGATTCGTCTCGCCCTCTGTGTGGATGGAGATGCGGATCCGGTCCGAGGGCAAGGCCTCGCCGGCCACTTCCGCCCATTCGACCACTTCGACATCCAGGCCGGACGGCTCATCCAACCCGGTCTCCAAATAATCGTCCGCGCCTTCGAGCCGGTACAAATCCAGGTGGCGCATCGACAGCCCGCCCTCACCCGCCGGGTGCTCCATCGCCAGGACAAACGTCGGGCTGGATACGGGCACCAAGCAACCGATCCCGTCGGCAATGCCCGCGGTAAAGGTCGTCTTGCCCGCTCCGAGGTCGCCATCCAGGGCGACCGTATCCCCCGTGCGCAAAATCTGTCCCAGCGCCCGCCCGGCTTCCAGGGTCGCCTCGCGCGACAGGGTCCTAAACTCAATCGCTCCCCCCGTCCGCGGCGCGCCCTGTCGCGCACTCATACGCGCTCGCCCTGTCCGACCGGCCGGCCGTCGATCCACACATGCCGGACGCGGGTTCGCAGGTCAAAGGGGTGTCCGTCGAGGATCTGAATGTCCGCGTCCTTGCCGGGCGCCAGACTGCCGACGCGGTGTTCCATCCCGCACAACCGGGCGGCCTGAATCGTGATCGCGCGCAAAGCGGCGGTCTCGCCCATGCCTTCGCGGGCGGCGACCCCGGCCGAGATCGGCAAATACTGAATGGGGATCACCGGGTGATCGGTGAGGATGGCCACCGGCAGCCCCGCCGCCGCCAGGATCCCCGGGTTGCGGATATCCTGGCGCGCCAGCTCGGGCTTGCTGCGGTCGGACAAAAGCGGGCCGACCATCACGCCTTCCAGCTTGCCGTATCCGCCGCCCGTGCCGGCCAGCGGATCGCTTTGTCCGCGCAAATAGGCCTCGCGCAGCACCTCGACGATCAGATAGCCTTCCGTGCAATGGTCGATTGTATAGCGCAAGCCATATTCGTTACAGATCCGCATGGCGGTGAGAATGTCGTCGGCGCGATGGGCGTGGATTTTGGCCGCCAGCCGCCCGTCCAAAACCGGCAGCAACGCCTCCAACTTCGCGTCCCATGCCGGACGCTTCGATGCGTCCGGCTCCTGGCGTTTGCGTGCGTATTCACTCGCCTTGGCCAACGTATCCCGCAGGATCGCCGCCGTCGCCATCCGCGTCTGCGGGGTTTTGGCGTGCGGGCCGTAGCATTTTTTGGGATTCTCGCCAAAGGCCATCTTCATCGCCGCCGGCGCCGTCACAGTCATCTCATCGACACAGCGCCCCACCGTTTTCATCAGGACAAACTGGCCGCCGATCACATTGGCGCTGCCCGGCCCGGTCATCACGGAAGTCACGCCCCCGGCGGCGGCTTCCTCATAGCAACGGTCGGCGTGGTAAATGGCGTCGATCGCGCGCAGCTGCGGCGTCACCGGATCCGTGATCTCATTGCCGTCGGAGCCTTCATCCACCAGGCCGTCGTTAAACATCCCGAGATGACAGTGCGCGTCCACCCATCCGGGCAGAACCCAACCGCCGGCCGCGTCCACAACCCGGCAATCCGCCGGTACGGCGCCGGGGCCTCCGGCGCCAAGCTCGGCGATGCGCCCGTCGTCGCCGACCAGCACATATCCGTCCTCATATACCACGTCCGCTTCCATGGTGTGAATCTGACCGTTCTTGATCAACAGCATATAAACCGCCTTTCCAGATGGCAAAAGGCCGCCGCGTTGAGCCTGCGGCGGCCTTGCGAGTTTTTCGGTCGGCGCGTGGCCCCGTCTTCCTGCTCCGCAATCAGCGTTTGGAGAACTGGGACGCTTTTCTGGCCTTTTTGAGGCCGTACTTTTTACGCTCTTTCATGCGCGAATCGCGCGTCAGGAAGCCGGCTTTTTTGAGCGTCGGCTTGAACGCCTCTTCGTCGGCCTCGACCAGCGCGCGGGCGATGCCGTGGCGAATCGCCCCGGCCTGGCCGGACAAACCGCCGCCGTGGACGTTGCAGATCACGTCAAAGCGTCCCAACGTCGAGGTGGCAACCAGAGGCTGGCGCACAATCAGCTTGAGGGTTTCCAAAACAAAATAGGTGTCGAGTTCTTTGTTGTTGATGGTGATGGCGCCGCTGCCAGGCAGGACGCGCACGCGGGCGACCGCATTCTTGCGGCGGCCGGTGCCATAGAAGTAATTTTTTGCTTTTGCTACTTTGACCATGTTTCTCTCGTCCTCCCTGTCAAATCTCGAGCGCGAGCGCTTCCGGCTTTTGAGCCGCGTGCCCGTGTTCCGGTCCCGCATACACTTTGAGCTTGCGATACATCTGCCGGCCCAGCGCGTTCTTGGGCAGCATGCCTTTGATCGCCAGTTCAACGACCTTGCAGGGATTCTTCTGCATCATGGTGCGGTAACGGACTTCCTTGAGACCGCCGGGATATCCGGTGTGGTAACGGTGCATTTTCTGATCGAGCTTGCGACCGGTCAACACGATCTTCTCCGCGTTGACAATGATGACGTGATCTCCGGTATCCAGAAAAGGGGTGTATTCGGGTTTGTGTTTGCCCCGCAGAATTTTTGCCACTTGGCTGGCCATACGGCCCAACGTCTGGCCTTCCGCGTCAACCACGTACCATTTCCTCTGAATTGTCGAGGGCTTGGCCACATAGGTGCTCATGTCCTGTTTTTACCTCCGGTGGATGATCGATTGCGATCGTTCTGATGATGTGCGCCCCAAAGACGCCCACTCATTCTATAAAGGGTTTTGCCGCTTGTCAACACCCAAATCAAACCAGCCAACCATCTCTGTTGTTTTCGCGCGTTATCGCTGTTTTTCTCGCGAATTCGCTGAAAATTTAGACATATATAGAAGCAGGTGCCAAAAAGCAGATTGAAGCGAGTGTTTTTTCTCACATATCAAATTGACTGTTTTAGATACCTGATCCCCTTTTCCCCGACAAAAGGCTTGACCGCGCGACTGGCCCAGTAGGCCGGTATCCCGTCGGCGATGGCATCCGGGTCATCGTTAAAATCCTCAAACACATCCGTGAGAAAAAACCCGGCTTTGAGCTGGCCGCCGATTTGTTCGTCCAGGGTATGGCTGAACTGGATGCCCTCGTGATTTGCCACCATTCTCTCAAATTGTTCTTTCGGCATTTTGAATGGGTTGTAAGGCAACTTGTTCGTAATAACGAGCGGGCGGACTGTATAGTCGTCTACGAGAAAATTAAAGCCGTTGTCCATACCCGCCAGCAGGATTCCACCGGGCCGCAATACGCGGAAGCATTCATTCCAAACATGGTAGACATCCTCTACATAACAGTTGGATACCGGGTGAAAAATGAGATCGAAACTCTCGTCCGCGAACGGCAAACGCTGTGTCATATCGGCTTCCACAATGCTGATCTGATATCCTTCGCGCTGGGCGACCAGCCTCTCGCTCTCGAGTTGCTTACTGGAGTAATCCAGCACGGTGCAGTCTGCTCCCGCCACCGCGAAAACAGGCATTTGTTGGCCGCCGCCCGACGCAAGGCCGAGAAGCTTGGTGCCATCGAATCGCCCGTCTCGCAGGCAGGGTGCGAACCAGGACTTGGGAACTGCCTTGCAGGGGGTCAAAAACACATCCCACTTGCCGCTGCGCGCGTCTTCGCACACTTCATGTGTCACCGGCACTGACCAGCAAATCCCCATTTCCGCCCATTTGTCCCACGCTTTCGCATTGATATCCGTGTAATCCCCGGTGCTTTTAATCATCAAAGAGGCCTCCGTCCCGTATGTATTCCGCAGCGGCCTCGGCGCTCCATGCGCCGCGGCCGGTGAGGATATCATAGCAGTCTTGCGGAATTTGGCGGACATCGTGGGCCTTTTAATATTACCCATAAACTTGGTATAGCAAGACATTGGATCCGACTGTGGAATCGTTCCGCACCCGTTCGCTGGAGCGACATTACCCTTTTTTTGATCGCGCATGCGATCTACATGAAAGTGCGGGAGAACCACCGGATCTGATCCAAAAGGTTGCTGATCGCAATCGGAGTGTACGTGGAGGACAGGTGCGAAGTGTTGGGGTCTGTGTTGATGGACATTCACGAGACGCGGCCAACCGGGAGGAAATATTCCGCGATGGACAAGTAAACCAAAGAACAAGATGCCGCGAAATAAAAGGCAAAAGAAGACCGGCCTGGCGACCTTCTTTTGCCTTCTTTTTCGCAGAATCCCGTTTCACGTAGTACTTGCCCACTGTGAAGCACTTATTCCCCTTTGCCCATTTTTCGTGAACGTCCGTCAGAGTGGACCCATCAGCCGGATCGGGCTCTCTTCATTGAATGAGGTCCGATTCTCAGACTGGCTTTTCTTGGGCGTCATATCCAGAACGCTCTTGGTAAAAAGATTTGACAGCGCTATCAGGTGCTCCGTGGAACGGCTCTTGGATCACGCTTCTCAGCCGCTTGTTGCCATCGAAAGCGGACCTAGTGCTCATTTTTTAATTTACACCTAGTTAAGGATGTTATTGAAATGCCCCACCACTTCTACCGTATACGGAGCAGGCTGAGGTCCGCTCTTTGCACCCGTGAAGGGGTTGCCGGCCGTGACAAACACGACCGGCAAAGCCAATACAGATACAGGTGCAATTGTCTGATTTTTGCGATGCAGCATGAAGTAGTTATTTTGTTTTAATTTATCTCAATTCTGTGATTTGACGTTGTCAAGATATTTATAGATCAGTGCGGCGAGGGCTGCCCCCACGAAGGGGCCGACGATAAAGATCCACAGGGGACCGAGGGGCTGGGAGTTTCCAGACAGTGCAGCCACTACCGCAGGGCCGATGCTTCTGGCGGGGTTGACGGAGGTGCCGGTCAGTCCGATACCGAGAATATGGACAAGGGTCAACGTCAGTCCGATCACCAGCCCGCCAAAGGATCCATGGTTCGACTTTTTGGATGTAACTCCGATGATGGCAAATACGAAAACGAAGGTCAAAGCGATTTCTACCACCAAACCGGCTAAGCTGTTGTTACCCACGCCCGCGAGACCGTTGGCGCCAAAACCTCCGGTCATGTCGACTATTCCACCGAGGTTGAAGATGAGGGCAAGAAGACCCGCACCGGCCAGCGCGCCGAGCACCTGGGATATGACATAACCGATAAATGCCGCAAAAGACATGCCACCCCCAATCAAAACGCCAAGGGACACCGCCGGGTTTATATGGCAGCCGGAAATGTTGCCAACGGAGTAGGCCATCGCGACAATCGACAAGCCAAAGGCAAAGGCTGTCAGGATATAGCCCGCGCCCTCCACCGCGTCGACGCCCACCAACATCGCTGTTCCGCACCCGAAAAGCACGAGCGCGAATGTGCCAATAAATTCGGCTATGTACTTTCTCAAACTCTCCATGATAAATTCCTCCCAAAGTAGTTTAAAGATCTCACGGAACGAAAAATTTGCCTATGCGCACGCTGTGAAGCTTCCATAAATTATTATATGCAAAAACACCGGTATCTGAAACCAAATGCTAAAAATCGCCCACAACCTGTATGCGATGCGATTATGCCCGTATATTTGATTTAGAAATCAAACAAAAAAACCCCATATAACCGCTTTGGTAGCGAGCTTCCGGGATAGTTTATTCACTCTCATATTCTGTGGATTTCATAGCTTCGCGCAGCAAAATCACATCCGTGGTTTCAATGTGGGTTATCGGTTGCTAACACCCCTGCAAGGGAGTCGATGATGGCTAGAAACTCGCTGTCTGCCGCGTATGGGTACTTGCTCTTGTAGGCGTTCCATAACGCGACCAGGTCGCGGCTCTCATGGATGTCGGCGAAGTGCTTCCCGCACTGCTCGATATAGATTCAATTTTCTCGGCCAGCACGGTGTTCAGATTGTATGCTTTGATCACAATCGTCCTGTCCTCAAACATCAGGATGGACTTTATTTCAAAGCGCACGTTGTCAACCACAAGTGCAGCAAGTATCTCCCCCATGATTTGCAGTATTTCGCCCTCCCCCGTCGGCAAGCCCCTGATGGTCGTGTTCATGTCTATGTTTGAGGCGGCGCGGATTGTCAAGC
>CAYZME010000015.1:0-8429 GCA_964479435.1 uncultured Oscillospiraceae bacterium | reverse complement strand
CGGGAACTTGTCTTTATCCATTAGACGAGTACCTCCATGTATTGTCTTACGGTGTTACGAACTTTGAGTTGCTCGGCGTAGTCAAGCAGCTTTGCGAGGTTGGTGCCGCTCTCGGCCATGTACTGCTTGACGGCAGACAGCACGAAGTCCTTATCTAAAACGGCCTTCCTAGCGTCAGCAGCAGTGAGCATTCCGTTTTTCGCTTTCAGGATTTCGAGAATTGTATTTTTCATTTCTACAGTGTTTGCCATGTGTCCTTACGGTTCGTAAATAACATATGATTTACGAACCGTAAAGCCAAGTGCTTTCAATGTCCCCGAGCGTGGCGCGTTGTCTGTCGAATTGAATTTGATTGCTAACGATGACAGCCTTCCGATAATGAATGCTATGAATCGGGAGCCCCTCAGAACCTCGGTGACGTCCTCTCCCCGGCGTACGGAAACCCCGGCCAGAAACATCTCAACCAATGTTTCCTCGACACTGATCTCGCTTTTTGATACAGATGGATGATCACCTTTTTGCATGCCCATGTCCGCAGCTTCGGGCTCTTGAGGGTCGTGTTCCCAGCTTTGGTCAGCCGGTCGGCCTCTTCGACCAGAAGCTTGCTGAGGGTCTGATCCGCGCTGTCTCAGACGAGCTCGCCCAATTCCAGTTACATGGCGTCCTCACTTAACTGCAGATTTTTCTCAGACATGACTTCAGCTCCCTATCTTAGCGCAATGTGGTTTTCGCAACGAGAATTCTACCAAGGGGGCTGGAGCCATGCCTCTTTTGCCCCTTTTCGCAATATGCGTAAATTCTCAAACCACTCTAGCATTGCTATTCCTTGTTCAGTGATAACATGAGGTATGTATCTTCTGCCTCCGTGTTGACTTCCTTCACTTGAGGTCGCAAATTGCGACCTCAAGTTATCGTACTCGTCTTCGGTTATCTGAAACATGAATTTTTCTGGGAATCGATTTCTATTTCTAGCAACTTGTTCGTTAAGCCATTTAGTATTGACCTGGCACAAAACAGCCAAATCACAATCAATCATCGCTTGCTTTCTGCGAATGTCGTAAATCAAATCTTATATTTGATTCACTTCAACAAGAACTTGAGCATGATCTTGCGCCATATGCTCCTCCTGTATCTATTACCTGCAATTCATCGACACATCTTTCATTTTCAACAATGTCTCAAAGTGAATGCGATAATTCACTTTTGCCAACTCACACTTCGCATTCCACTCAAGTGACAACCGATGACCTTCATCGGATCTAAGCCGTTGAAAATCCTTGATAACGTAAAGCTCAAATTCCGGCGTAATCCTTGCAGCAACTTCCATTGCGATGTCAACATGGCGAAGGTGCCTCCATATCGGCCGGACTTCGACTGTATACCTATGTCAATCACAATGAAAACCGTTCTTTGATCATTTTTGCAACTGCTTCAGGTGACTGGTTGGTATTGTTTATCTTAATATAATTCTCAAATGTTATTTCACCGTCATTGCTGACACAGCGGTGTTTACTATCATCCATAAGTAGCCGTTGGTTGGATATTTCAGTATCCTGCTTAGAGGGCTTGTGTTTCAAACGGTTTTCTGTAACGTTTCGCTGCAGGCGAACTTCCTGTGGAGCAACCAATTCAGCATAATAAACATCTGCGTTCTGTTTTTTGAAAACATCGCTTACATGGAGAACGTAATCCCAATCAGATTGCATATCAAATGCCCACATAATAGTAAAAATCATACCGTAACAATCGGAAGTAGCGAAATCTTCAAAGATAACTTCGCGTAATCGTTGAATGGTTTTTCCTCTAAATTGTCCGAAAATTTCGATCACCGGCTCAATCGTCATGTGATTATGAAAAAGTCGCAAATCGGTTATTTTCATAAGCTCTTGCCCGACGGTCATTTTACCGACCGCTGCGTTGCCGATTAAAAATAATAATTTCAAATTGTATCCACCTCAACCCTCAAACCTGTCGCGACTCACTCCCACTCGCCGAGTTAATCTCGTTTCTAAACTTTTTTGTTTAGATGTTTTGATTCCATTTGATACGATATAGCTTCAGCTATCCTTATCCTAACAGGTTGCCGAACTTTTGCTATCAAAAATCTATCGGTCGGTCGCTATCGCAGGTAGCGCTTGATGGACGATTCGGTGGGTTTGCAGGTATATTCCTACACCAGCGCTGCCTAGCTACATCCCTTAATTAGATTAAATTATATAACAAAGAAACAGGTCTTTCAATTATTCTGGCCACATTTCTTCGTTGCTTCTACTTGATTCTAATCTAAACCATTTTGTTTAGATTATGTGGCTATTGTCTTCTTTATGGACTACTCCGCATCACTCAACTTCAACGCAGACGAAAACGTTACGCTACCCTCTCGTATATGCACAGAAAAATTCCCCCCCGCGCCGCAGATAACCATGCAACCGAGCAAGCACTCTGCTTCATTGACAAGGCTGATTGTGCCGAGAAGCCTTTCATCTAACCGGCTCATAGCGGTACAACCACCTGGGTGACTATGCCATTCACCAATATAGCTATAATTATTGTAGGTTAGCGATGCTATTTGATGAATTTGGTCTGGCAAGTTTTCGCATCCACGGATGTATGAAGTTGGCGACTCTATGCTGTCATCGGGTGAGAATATCATGTCGGCAATGTATATAATTTTCCGCGAAAAGTCATATTGCCCAATAAGCACACCACCAGTTTCGTTAGGCTGGCGTTCAATGCGCTTTGCCAGAAGTACACATAGTAGTGACTCACGTATTGAGACGCGCCATTTACCACAATATACGGAACGCCAATGTTCACCGTCGTGCCTATCTACATTAATGCCGTCTTCGGTGATAGTCCATGTCGTTATACTTGCAGATTTTGATGTTTGCACTCTCTTTAACTCCTTGCTCGCAACAGCTGCGCAGAGCGCAATGTTATCTTGCGAAATTCTACTCGTAATATCGCGGCAAGAAGTAGCATAGGCGATTGTTTGAGGCAATTTGAAATAATCGATATAATCTTGTTTGGTTGAAAGGATAGAATATAATTGCATTTCTAATAAATCAAGTGTAACATTGCGCTCGATATCTTCGCACAGCATTACGAGGTGACTCCCACAAGGGTTTAGGAAAAGAGAGATGCGTCGAGCTTGCGACTCTGTATCAAGCGCGAGCATTCTCTCTACTGCGACAGAAGTTGAAACATCAACAATGACATCGGCTGTATTAAATGCTTCGCTTAAGTCGTTGCTATGCGTATCAAGAACATCCGCAACAACAGATGAAACCTCAGCATCTTCAAGGATAGCTTTTGCGTATTGTTCTAATGCTGTAGCTTTTGATTTTCCAATAGAATTGATCGTAAGGATATGCCGAGCGAGGTTATGAGGAAAGATAATATCTTTATCTACGACTATCCACTTTCCGAAGCCTGAACGTATGCAATTTGCGAATAACTGTGAACCTAGAGCTCCTGCACCGATTAGTGTATATCGCAACTGTGAATCAATATCAATGTTGTTGTAAACGCGAGCAAGTGCAGCAATGCTTGCCAAGTGGAGACTCAACTGACGAATCTTGATGTTTGCACCCCAGTTATTTACATCGGTTGCTATTAGCTTATTGGTTTTCTGTCCTTTTTTCCTTTCGCGTTCAATGCCAAAGTCATGCAGGACTTCACCAAACGATCTTCCCTCCGTCAGAAAGACACGAAAATCCGAACGCTCGATACTTCCTGAAGATGTTCTCTTCTGCGGTATGCAAAGAGTTATTATACAGGGACAGCATAAAAGTGAGGTGGTATTTGCCCCAAAGAGTCGCAAAAACTCATTTTGATTTTGGCGAATCTTGAGTATTGACCATAGTTCCTCCATAAACTGCACAGATAATTGCCGTGCGTCAAACCGCCCCAATAGCTCAAGCAACGTTGCCGGAGGGTTATGGATAATATTATCAAAACTCGGTGGTAGTGATAATTTTATTATCACATACTGCTTCATCTCCGCTCCATCACTATCATCCGAAACTTGTTTCAATATAAGCCTATCATTTTGCTGTAGTTCTATAAACTTTAAAAAGTGATGATCGGTTTCCTGAGGGTTGACGATAATTATATCGCTTGTGCCGTAGAAAAACGGCTCTAGAGGTTGGTCTTCGCGATGAAGTTCGTTGCGGGCAGTCTTTATAAACCATTCATTGATGCATTCGATAAGGAAACGCCCATTGAGTTTGTGCGTTATCTCGTTATATGATAAATCAGTATAGCAGATAGACCGTTGCTTGCCGCTACGATCAACGATCAGATGCGGGACTGTTGGAAAATCTTCACGCAGATAAACCTGCGGCAAACTCCCATCCTGAATTGATATGGTTATTGGCTCAATCTTACGGATTTCTTTGTAAACTGGGTATTGACATAGCCCAACAATCTCGTAGTCAAGCGCTATTTCATCGACTAATCCAGTAGCGTTTGTATTTTGCCGAAATTCGCGTAGCGAAGCACGATACGGGTCGCCGCGCTCCAAGACGACCAGTATCTGCTTCGTTAGCTCATATGCTGGATTGATTTGGGTGCTCTCCATATTAACCCGCCCTCGGTGCGGGCGTTGATATTATTGGGCTCAATATATTAGGCTTCTCGTGTATGCCGAACATGTCAATCTCATAAACGAGGGGCTTAGGGTTACGCTCGTTGGGATACTCCATCGTCGCAATGAACCTTTTTTTGCCGCTATACTCTATGTAAGCATCCCTCGTCTGGTAATGCGGAGGTTGGGTATCATCCTTGCCTACATCGCTAAATGGCCTACATGATGCAATCATTACCGCGTTCTGCTGAGAATAATCTGACAGCAATCGCTTGATATTGTCAGATGTCTCGGTGATTTTATCCCCCCGCTTGTCAGATAGTCCCGTGTGGCTGCAATGATGGGGGATGTCATAAATATCCCACTTGAGATAATCTGCATTCTCGCCGTTCTCTGAACGCTCAACTATCTTATCGAGGATCTCGTGCGGTGCGTCGCCGGTTATGAATATATTCGTTTCTCGTGAAAGATTATACAATCGGAGTTGCAGGACAATCGACGGATCATTACGGTCTTCTACATCGTCAGAGTCTTCCGAAAAAGGCGCATGAACAAACACCTCAAGCTCCTCGCCTAATTCGTGTTTAGAGTTGTCGAGCAGAGTTCCGGCGTGTATGATTGAATTCTCGGCATCGTCTGTTGATAGATCGTTTTCTTCAAGCCATTTGTCGAGCTTGTCGGGCTCAGCAAAGACTTTTATGCCATAACCGTTTTTTAGGCGATACCGCGCCTCTTGTCTTATGACACGGGCATCTTCGCATACATTGGAGTCAAGCACAAAGGCTGACGAAACCCAAAGTTCTTTTATTTTCGCTCGCCCGTTTCCTTTGTACTTGTCGGCGTGGTCAAACTCGAAAAAGTCTTTAGCCCCCTGAACGTGATCGTCGTGCGCGTGACTAAACATCACCACATCAAACGATTTGTTCGATGCGAGCGCGGTTGTTAAGTCATATCTTTTATCTCCGGTATCGTCAGTATGTGTGTCGGCAAAGTCCATAAGCATCTTTTTACCGTTGGATAGCTCCAACAGTACCGATTCCGCGTTCCCCAAGGGGAAGAATGTAATTTTCTGACTCATAATTATACTCCTTTCTGTACGTGTAAATTGTTTGTTGCTTTCAAGGATGTGCTTGATTCCTTTCCAGTCCGACGTCAGGTGAACAGCAGCGCTTAAAACGTCTTGGAATGATTGGGGTGTAGAAAGCGCATAAACTCACGAACAATGACATATTCACTAAACTCATTAGCTATTACCCTCCGTTCGGTCAGTATTCCGTCGAGGATTTATTAATGGTCCAATTTCCATCTTCTTTGAATATAAATGTGATTGTCCCGTCATTCCGGGTTGTGAGAATATAGCGGTTGGCCCCATTCCATTGAACACCCCTTGTATGGGTATAGTATTTTTGTGCCGAATGAGCTTGGGTTTCATGTTGAATCGGCTTATCAGAAAAAACGGTAAGCCGAGGGTTTACCGCTTTCACAAACTCATCGCAATAATCGCTGTCACGCCCGTGGTGGGGAGCCAAAAGAACAGTCGCGTTTGCGATGATCTGTTTGAAAAGTGATTGTTGCTGAAGCATCTCGATTAGCTTCGCAGACGGATTATCCCCGGTAAGCACGACTTTAAATCCCGAATATTCAAGAACCATAACACACGAATGATTGTTTGTGTCGTCCTTTTCGTGGGCGCTGACATTTGGGTCAAAGAAGCTAATCTTAACGCCCCCATTATTAATTGGTAAAACTAGGTCAACTGTTACAGGAGAATTATATTCTGCGTCCATTTCATTTGCTTTACGTTTCAGAGCTATTTGCGACTGTGTATCAGTTGAAACGATTTGCAGCGGGAATGCTGCTCTCGGCCTGCGTAAAGTATGTGGCTTTATTTCGTATGTATACAAATTTTCTAAATCTGCAATATGGTCGATGTGTGGGTGTGTGATCACAAGATAGTCGATACGCCCTTGATAAGGGAAATACGTATACTTCAAATGCCGACAAATACTCTTGTTCGATTTGGTTCCAATATCGACCAAGAAATGCTTCCCGTTAGGCGTGATAATATGCGTACAACTACCATGTTCAACATCATAGAATTTTACAGTCAGGTTCATGTTTTATCCTCCTTTTTGGAGGATTCTGTAATGTCATACGCGATGACGTTATATGCAAACCTCGCTGCTTTACGGTTTGCTCCGACATTGGTGATGATGGCCATGATAATTAGAAAAAGTAGATATGTACAACGGAAATCGACCATTTGTGCAGCAACGACAACGACATAAAGCACTACCATCACCAACGTTGCAATATACACATCACGGCACAGTAGCGAGTCTCGTTGGGACGAGCGAATTATCTGTGCGTCACGATGTTTGGCGTATATCTCATACCAACGCTCATTTTCATAACGTTGCCTTGCACTGGGTTCGATTGGCATCTTCTCATATATGTCTTTGTAGCGCTCTGCGGCTTTATCATACGAGAAGCGGTTGTCATTATCCTTATTTTTGATAGCTGAAAAGATAGTGCAGCTGGGCAATAACAGACAACCGAAGAAACCAAACAAGTACACTAATCTTTCCTTGAACTTGCTTGTGAATAGGCATTCGACCATCAGAATAAATCCAAAGGCAATAACAGACAAGACAGCAGAAATGAAGACTTGCGATATGATCTCGAGCGAACCGGATAAATCGTTTATATCAATCTTTATGAAATTGTGGGCGATTAGGAACAAAAGCACGTTCGCTATCACAAATAGCGGTAACTCTCTCTCTCGGTAATCCTTTAAGTCTTTCATTGAATCATCTCCAACATTGTTTACTCCACCCGCAAAAACCCGTTCTCAAAAGAGCTTGGAAACAGAAACGCTTTTTCTGCCTTGCCAAACGCGATGTGGATTTTACCGTCTGCAATCTTCACTACTAGGCCATCGCCGAATTTATTATGGATGATAGCCACGCCCGGCTTCACGCCGGATAAATCCATCTTCGGCGCCTCCCCTGCAGAGGCGGGTTTGGCGGTGTTGTAAAATGGCTCCGCACTTTCCGCAACTTTAGAGAGCGGTGGTTGCGCTGTTGCTCCTATCTTGTTCGCATATGGGGAAGCCGCAGGCTTAGCAGGCGACTTTATGACTTTGCACGTATCAGGCGCGGATTCGTCCTCGTCATCCATAATACTAAGCGTTATTGTTAAAGTCAAGTGGTTTGCGGAAAAATATTTAACTTATTTGTTAAAGTTTTTCTTGCTACCCTTAAACGTATATGCCATACTTATGTCAGAGGTCAATTTACTACGAACAGGGGACGGAGCTATGGCTATCGGTGAAGAATCAGATTTATCCGCAATCTGCGCGGCATGACGCAGAAATATCTTGGGCAGAAGGTGGGCTTTGACGAAAAGACCGCCGATGTCCGCATGGCGCAATATGAATCCGGCACACGGACACCAAAGGCGGATTTAACCAAAGCACTTGCTTCTGTTCTTGACGTTTCGCCCCATGCCCTTGAGCTTCCCGATATCGACAGCGACGTTGGCTTACTTCACACCCTGTTTGCTCTTGAAGATTTGCGCGGCCTGCAAATCAAAGAGGTTGACGGCGAGCTGTGCCTCAAACTGGATAAATCCAGAGCGCGAACCTATGATGATATGCTCCGCATGCTTTCTGCTTGGCGCGAACAGGCTGCAAAGTTGGAGTCCGGGGAAATCACCAAAGAGGAATATGACCGTTGGCGCTACCGATACCCCGAGTTTGATACCACGCAGATATGGGCAAAGGTTCCATCTCAGGAGCTTACCGATTGGCTGTTTAGCGACCTGAAAGACAAGAAATAAG
>CAYZME010000014.1:3104-29241 GCA_964479435.1 uncultured Oscillospiraceae bacterium | reverse complement strand
GCTTGTCGGGCTCATAACCCGGAGGTCGCAGGTTCGAGTCCTGCCTCCGCAACCACGATCCCCCGAGGCTGATCGGTCTTGGGGGATTTTGCTTTTCTGATCATCGAACAGTGTGCGTCGGCGCGGAGCGTCCCAGCGGCGGCACCCCACGGACCCGGAGCCAGACCTGCGTCTGCTTTGGGGAAACGAGAGTCGGGAAGGCGAGCGCAAAACATCGGGACAGATGTCCGGCAAGACCGGACAACAAGCGCTGAAAGAGGTGCAAAATGGCTGATAAAACCATCACTTGTAAAGAATGCGGAGCGTCTTTTGTCTTTTCGGACGAGGAGCAAGAGTTTTTCCGCCAAAAAGGTTACGAAAACGAACCGCAACGGTGCCCGGATTGCCGCGCTGCCCGCAAGCAGGCCCGCAATCTGTCGCGCTCCGGCGACCGTGAGATGTTCCCCGTCGTCTGTGCGGCGTGCGGCAAAGATACCATGGTACCATTCAACCCCAGCTCGGATCGACCGGTCTATTGCAACGACTGCTTCCGCGCACGCAGGTGAGTGATCTTTTACACGGACGCAAAGACTCCCGGCTTGTTGCCGGGAGTCTTTTTATTTCCGGGGCCGTGGGCTCACTGCGCTTGCGCGGCGGCGAAAAAAGCGTCGATATTGGCCAGCGGCGCCTGTGGAGGAATGTCGCAGCCGGAAGAGAGAATGTAATTGGCGCGGGAGCCGAAGGTCTGTAGCAACGCGCGTACGTTGTCGGCGATGGATGCGGGCGTACCGAGTGTAAACTGACTGGCCGGGTCGACGTTTCCCATCACCAGGCGATCGCCGGGGATGCGATCGATCACCGACTCCAGCCGGATCGCGTTGCCAAAATGAAAGGCCTGCGCGCCGGTGGCGATGATTTCATCGATCAATGGCACGGCGTTTCCGCAATTGTGATAGATGACAGGGAAGGCGTCCGTCTGGACAGCCGCGACAATCTGCCGCACATAGCCGGCGGAAAAGCGCGCATTCCACTCGGGCGAAAGCAGGCCGGCTGCCGGTTCAGCCATGACAATCCCGTGCGCGCCGGCGCGACGGAAGGCCTGGATATACTCCGTCAGAAAGGCGGTCGATTTTTCCAGGACCCTCTCGACCATCTCGGGCTCGTCGATCGCGAGATACATCGTCTCTGTCAAACCCATCAGCCGCGCGGAGAGCGAGAACGGGCCGATGACACCCGCCATAACCGGGCGGTCCCGGATCATACGCACGGCCCGGGAAATGGCGCTCACATATTCGCCGGTGCGGCCGGCGCCGACCGGCGGGATGGCCACCTGTTCCGCATCCGCCTCAGACGCCAGTAAAACACCGGTGATGGCCGGCACCTCGTGATCGGTAAAGACCACACGCGCGCCAAAGGCTTCGGCCTCAACCGACAGGTCCATCAACCCGACCGCGGCCAGCGTCGGATAACGATCGGCGACGGCTTTCATACAAAGAGCCTGCAGGCTGCCATCCTGCACCAGTTCACCGACTGTGCACTCAATCAATTGCACGCCGGGAAACGAAAGAATCGGGAAAGGTTTGTGTTGCGGATTCGCAATCAGCCCGCGCACCCAATGATTCATATCCATGCTTTCAAATCCTCCTTATCTGACATCATAGCGATCATTGGCAAAGATGCGTATCCCTTTTGTCCTTTTTTACGCATTTTCATCGTTCGCCGCTTTTCACGCGCGGGGCCTTCGCGTTTGCCAGCTGCGTAAAGCGGGGCTATAACAGGTTGGCACCGCCGCCTCTTTGGGCTACAGTGAGAGGAGAGAGCGTTTCATCCGAACGGGACGCCGGTCGATATAAAGAGGTGCTGATATGGAACGAATCGTCTGCAATCCGGTCAATTTGCCTTACCGTTTTCAAGGTCCGTTCTCGGACGCCTATGTCTGCCGCAGCATGGCGGACCCTTCGCTGGTTCTGTACAAAGACCGGTATTACCTGTTTCCTTCCACGCGCGGTTTTTATGTGTCCGACGATCTGTATCAATGGAAATACATCGACGGCCGCGATCTGCCGATCACTTTTGGCGCGCCCGATATCCGCGAAATCGACGGCTGGTTGTACCAGTGCGCGTCGTCGACAAAGGCCGGGACCATTTGGCGTACACAAGACCCGTTGGCGGGTGAGTGGGAAGAGGTCTCTACCCCGTTCCCTTTTTGGGATCCGAATTTTTTTCAAGATGACGACGATCGGGTTTATTTTTACTGGGGATGCTCCAACTCGGCGCCGATCTGGGGCGTCGAAATGGACAAAACGACCATGACGCCGATGGGAGAGCCGGTCGCCTTGCTGACCGGTCGGCCGGATTTATATGGTTGGGAGCGCCCGGGGACCGACAATGACATCCGGCGCGGGTTCACTTTTCCCGGCGAGTGTGCCGGCCCGGCGGTTCGCGATCCCCGCCCCTGGATCGAAGGCGCCTGGATGACAAAACACAATCAGAAATATTATTTGCAATACGCCGGACCCGGTACCGAATACAACGTGTATGCCGACGGATATTATGTCGCGGACCATCCACTGGGGCCTTTTAAGTATGGTGAAAACAGCCCGTTCTCGAGCAAACCGGGCGGCTTTGTCACCGGCGCCGGGCACGGAAGCACCTTGCGCGACAAACATGGGAACTGGTGGCATATTTCCTCGATGGTCGTCGCGGTACATGAGTCTTTTGAGCGGCGGGTGGGGCTGTTCCCAGCGGGTTTTGACCGGGACGGGCTGCTTTTTTGCAATATGAATTACGCGGATTATCCGATGATCCTGCCGCAACATCCAATCGCGGACCCCTGGCGGGATTGCTTTCCCGGGTGGATGCTGCTCTCTTACCGCAAGCCGGTCACCGCGTCCTCTACTTTTAGCGGGTTCCCCCCGGAGCATGTGACAGACGAAAACATCCGCACGCGCTGGGCCGCCGGTGCGCGTCGGCCGGGCGAGCATGTGACGGTGGATTTGGAGTCGCCGATGGATGTGCGCGCGATTCAGTTGAATCTGGCCGAGCATAACCTGGGGCCGCTGCAATCCTTGCCCGGGTACCGGCAGCAGGATATGCCCGCCGACCGATGGGAGCGGACGAGATTGACATGGCTGCTCGAGGGCTCTACCGACGGGATGGAATGGGAGATACTCGCGGATCGCCGCGGGCAGGATACAGACCTGCCGCATGACTTGGTTAGCTTTCCGGCGGGAAAGCGGCTGCGATACATCCGCCTCACCGGGGAGGAAACGCCTTATGAGGGGAATTTCGCTGTCAGCGGCTTGCGCGTCTTTGGCCATGCCGGCGGAGCTGTGCCGTCCGCGGCTTCGTCCGTTGCCGCGACCCGGCTTGACGCGATGACCATGCGGGTGGAGTGGGATATCGCGCAGGACTGCGACGGATACAATGTGCGGTGGGGCTCCGCGCCGGACAAGCTTTATCACAGCTGGCAGTTGTACGGGTATGAGACAGAGGGGATCACCATCGGTCAGCTCAGTACGGGTGTGGATTGCTTTGTGGCCGTCGATACGTTCAACGGTAGCGGGATTACAACAGGGGAGACCATCCGGGTGATCTGATTTTTTGTGCGGCCGGGCCAGGTGTGCCCGCCACTTATCTGCAAGTTGCGCATGAGAAAGTTGCGGAGCCGCCGGGAAGTCTATATATTAGTAACGGGTTTTTGTCTGTACGTTCATGCAGACAACCGGTCGCAATCTTTCAAGATCAGCAAAGGAGTCACGTATGACGAGAATGACAGGCACAACCGTACGGGGATTGATCGCGCCCATCATTCGTCAAGGGGATGACCTCGTTCGTATCACGGTGGATACGGTTATACGTGCGGCCGCAACCGAAGGGTTTGCCTTGCGCGACCGGGATGTCATCGGCATCACGGAATCCTTGTTGGCGCGGGCGCAAGGGAACTATGTGACGGTGGACCAGGTCGCCGCCGATGTCCGGCGTAAAATCCCGGACGATTTTGTGGTCCTGTTCCCCATTCTCAGCCGCAACCGTTTCGCGCTCATCCTCAAGGGACTGGCCCGCAGCGGGCGGAAAATCACCATCCTGCTCAACTATCCCGCGGACGAAGTGGGGAATCATCTGATGGACATCGATGAAATGGAAGCCCGCGGCGTCAATCCGTACTGCGACGTGTTGACGGAAGAGACGTATCGCCAATACTTTGGGCACCGGTTTTTGCACCCCTTTACCGGGATGGATTACATCGATTTATACAAAAGTTTCGCGATCGATGACAACATCCGGATTGTGCTCGCCAACGACCACCAGGTCGCGCTGCGCTACGCGCCCCATGTCCTGGTCGCCAACATCCACGACCGGATGCGGCTGAAGCGGAAACTGATCGAAGCGGGCGCGCGCACAGCGATCGGGCTGGACGATTTGATCAATGAACCGGGAGAGGATCAGCGGGGATTCAACCCCGAATTCGGGCTGTTGGGCTCCAATCAGGCAGGAGATCAACGCCTCAAGCTTTTCCCGCGCGACTGCCAGCCGTTTGTCGAAGCGGTGCAGAAGCGGTTGTTCGAGCAGACCGGAAAAACCATCGAAGTATTGGTTTATGGGGACGGCGCCTTCAAAGACCCGCAGGGTAAAATCTGGGAGCTGGCCGATCCGCTGGTTTCACCCGGGTTCACCGCCGGTCTGGTGGGAACCCCGCATGAGATTAAAATGAAGTACGTAGTGGACAACGAGCTGGAAGGGATGGATGCCGCGGCTACCACAGAGGCGTTGCGGCAAAAGATCCTGGCCAAAGACAGCGGCGTGACCGGCGATGACGTGTCGGTGGGGACGACACCGCGTCAAATCACGGATTTGTTGGGCACACTGTGCGATTTGACGAGCGGCAGCGGCGATAAAGGAACGCCCATCATCCACATCCAGGGCTATTTTGACAGTTATGCCGCGCCATGAGCAAGCCGCGCGTCATGAATGCACTTGGCGGAAAGCGAGTGGGTAAGCCACTCGCTTTTGTCTGAAAAGGAAATCAAAAATATTCGGGTGATCTAGAGGAGCGAAAAGATATTTGTGAAAAAAGCGGAACTGCAAGCATTTATGAATGAAAACGGGCGCAAGATCGCCCGTATCTCGATCCCGGTCTTCCTGGAGCACTCCAGTATGACCTTGATGAATGTTGTCGGGACGGCGCTGGCCACTTCCCTGGGCAGCGTCGCCTTGTCAGCCATCGGCCTGGTGCAATCCATCAATTCGGCGCTGATGCTGGCGGTCAACGCGTTGGCGGTCGGTGGTACGGTCGCGGTGGCACGCGCGTATGGACGCCAAGACCGGGTGGGAATCGGGCAGGCCGCCCTGCAATCGATCGTCTCGGTCACAGCGATCGGCTTTTTTGTGACGCTTTTGGTCTGGTTGACCCGCACCCCCCTGATCAACGCGCTGTATGGCGCGGCGGACCCGGAAGTCTTAGAGGCCACGCATCTCATGTATGGCGTGTACGCGCTCTCGATCCCCCTTTGGGCCTACATTTCGATCGCCAGCGGGGCGTTGCGGGGGGTAGGCGACACACGGACGACCTTTTTTGTTTCTTTGATCACCGGGCTGTCCAACCTGGTGCTCACCTATATTTTTGTCCGCGGGCTACATGTGGATCTGGGCAGGGTTCAGATTGACTACACGGGCGCGGGGTATCGCGGCCCCGCTTTGGGCATGCTCGCGGCGCGCGTCATCGGCGTGGTCGCGGTCAGTATCCCGCTGGCGCGCAGTCAGTATAAGCAGGATATGAGCTCGATCCGCATGGGCGCGCTCCGGCGCTACCGGCCGAACCGGCACGTCCTCGGCGACATTTACCGCATCGCCATTCCCGCCAGCATGGAACAGTTGATTTTTGAACTCGGCAAGATTGTGACCTCGACCATCATCGTCGGCTTGGGGACGGCCAGCCTGGCCGCCAACACCATCGCCTGGTCGGTGTTGGGACTGTTCAATATGCCGGGCGCGTCCGCGATGTCCTCGACAACCACCCTCGCCGGCCAGGCGGTCGGAGAGGGGGACCGGTACAAAACCCGCACCACTCTGACCGTGATGACCGGGCTTGTCACCTCTTTCTATGTGGTGTTCGCACTCGTCCTCTTGTTGTTCATGAAACCGATCATCGGCTTTTACGGGGCCGAGCCGGACGTGATCCCGATCATCCGCACGCTCTTGCTCTCTTTGATCATTCCGCTTTCGCTGCTGTGGCCGGCCGGCTATATCACCGCCGCCGGTATGCGCGCCGCCGGGGATGTCAAATACGTGATGTGGGTCGCGATCATTAGCATGTGGACCATGCGTGTCGGCGGCGCCTGGCTGCTGGTGCGAGTCGCCAACATGGGGATTCTCGGTTTGTGGATCAGCATGTATGCCGACTGGTTGTTGCGTGTCATTTGCTTTGTGCCACGCATCCGCGGCGAGCGTTGGTTTGCCAAGTCCGGCATGTAGATCCACACGCGCTCCGATCCGGGGTTGTTGACAAACCGGCGCGGGGACGGAATGCTGGATACAGAGGAGGTGAGACCGCGTGTCGCGCCGGGTGATCTTTCTAGTCGACATGAACGCGTTTTACATTTCCTGCGAGCAGTTGCGCCGGCCCGAGTTACGCGGCGTTCCCGCCGCCGTCGCTGGCAATCCGCTGACCCGCACGGGCGTCATTCTGGCGGCGAATTACGAGGCGCGCGCCTGCGGGGTGCGCACGGCGATGACGCTTCACCAGGCCCGCAACCGTTGCCCGCGGCTGGAAACCGTGCCGCCGGACCGTGCGTATTATGAGCACAAATCGCGCGAAGTGATCGGGCTGCTGGGCCGCTTCTCCCCCTTGATCGAGCAGAACAGCATCGATGAGGCGTGGCTCGATATGACGGGGAGCGAGCGGCTGTTCGGGGCGCCGGGCGTCTGTGCGAAACGGCTGATGGCGACCATCGAAGCGGAGCTGGGTTTGTGGTGCTCGATCGGGATTTCGGAAAACAAATTTCTCGCGAAAATGGCGGCAGGGATGAAAAAACCCCGGGGCATCACCGAGCTTTGGCCGGCCGATCTGCCCGGGCGTTTTTGGCCCCTGCCAGTCCATGCCATGTACGGGGTCGGCGCAAAAACGGCAGAGCGGCTGCGGGGAATCGGGATTGAGACGGTGGGGGATCTGGCGCATACGGACGTCCAGTTTTTATTCCGGATGCTGGGCAAAAGCGGGGAGTTATTGCACGCGCATGCCAACGGGATCGATGACACGCCGGTCAAAACCATCACACGTGATGATCTGAAGCAGATCGGCCGTTCCGTCACGTTGCCGCACGATGTGGACGAGCTGGAAGAAGCGCGCCGGGTCCTGATGCAGTTGTGCGACGAGGTCGGGATGACCGTGCGCAAAAATGATAAAAAGGGCCGCGTGGTCCAGATCACCTTGAAATATACCGACTTTACCTCTGTAACGCGGCAATGTACCATCCCCGCGACGTGGACCACACAAGAGATCTACGATCAGTCCTATTCCCTGCTGAAACAGAACTGGAATGTCAAACGCCCCATTCGTTTGCTGGGGGTCGCGGTGTCGGGTTTCGAAGAGAGCGGGGATGGCGCGGCAGATCCCGCGCGCCAGCTCAGCCTGTTTGAGGTCGGGGCCGACCCGATGGCCGGAGACGCGCGGCCCTGTGAGAAAACACTTCAATCGCGCGGGCGGGAACAGCAATTGGAGGCGGCGATGGACCGCATCCGCAAGAAGATGGGCGCGGACGCCATCGGCCGTGCCGCCCTGCTCGAACCCCCGCCGGTTGAGCCCGCCGACGCGGATCCGTCTCCTTGACATTGCCGGCTTCTAGGATGAAACTGTTTACCAGTACAAACTATTTTCTCTTCCCCCAAAAAATCGTAGCGAATTGAAGGGAGCAAAGCCATGGATGTACGCAAAACAATGAGAGTAGGATCGGTTTCCACCGCTCCGGGCAGTCCTTGGGACCTCAAACTGCCGATGGAGAAAATGGCGGAGTTTACGCTCAACGGCACGGTCAAATACGGACTGGACTGCGCGCAGATTTTCGCCTTGCCGAACATGCCGGACAGCTATTACGACTGGATCCGCGCCACATGTGAAGAACATGACATCGAGCTGGATATCGGCGCGACGATGAGCTTGTTTGACTTGACCGGTGAGAACGGGGACCAGGCGCGCAAGGACCTGCTGGACATGGTCGCGGTCGCCAAAAAGGTCAACGCCAAAATCATGCGCCGGGGTTACAACGGGCGGCTTGCTTACGAGTTTTCCCGGTACAACAAAGACTGGCCGCTGGAACAGCACATGCAGCATGTGATCGACAATTTGCGGGCCGCCGCGAAAATTCTCGCCCCCGAAGGGATTTATCTGGCGATCGAGAACCATTGCGATTTCATGGGCACCGAGCTGGCGGAGATCTTCCGCGCGGTCGGGTCCGAGTATGTGGGTTGCGCGCTCGATACCGGCAACGGTTTCACCGTGTACTGCGATCCGGTCATTGAGGCCGAAGCGTTGGCGCCCTATACCATCACGACGCATGTGAAAGACATGGTCATCCGGCGCGACGCGGGATGGCGCGTTCCGTTTTATCCCAGCGGCTGCGCGTTGGGCGAGGGGCACGCGAACGTTGAAAAAATCCTGTCCATCCTTGCCGCCCACAGCCCACACGCCCAAGGTTTGCACCTGATCGTCGAATGCGGCTGGGTCGAGCCGGTCGAAGGTCTGTCCAAAGAAGAGGCGGGCCTGCGCAGCCTGGCGATGTACGAAAAGAGCTGGAATTACCTCAAAACCTGGACAGGTAAGCAATAAGTATTTTGGCTAAAACCGCGGCCCCGGCCGCGACAGGCAGAAAAAGGAGAGAAAGATGAACGAAGCATACAAATATGTCTTGATCACCGGTGGCGCCGGCAATCTGGGCCGCCACGTCTACCAGGAACTCAAAGAACAGGGTTACCAGTGTTCTTTGTTTGACCAGACCGCCCCCGCCGATCAGCGCGTGCCATGGCAGCCGGAACGCGGCACCATGTTTATCAAAGGCCAGCTCACCAGTCTGGCGGACTGCATGCGCGCCATCACGTTGTCGCGCGCGACCTGTATCATCCATCTGGCCGCCTTGCCGTTTACATCGGATCAGCAGCCGGGGCGCCAATTCATGCCGCAGATGTTTCCGGAAGACACAACCATGCAATCCAATGTGATGGGTACCTATTATCTGATGGATGCCGCCCGCCGCCTGGGCGTGAAAAAAGTGATCTTTGCTTCCTCGTACTACACGCTGGGTCTGGGCTTCCGCATCTCCGCCAAACCCTATGTGGTGGAGTATTTGCCCATCGACGAAGATCATCCGCAGCGCCCGGAAGATACGTACTCGCTGTCAAAACTGATGGGAGAAGAGATTCTCCAGGCGTACGCCCGCGCGTACGACATCAAATGTTACGCCTTGCGCCTGATGGGGGTATCGTATCCCGCTCGCCCGTATGACCTGGGGGTCAGCATCGCCGACAACAAAGCGCCCGATCACAAAGGCGGCCCGATTGGCACCACCGGTCAATACGCGGATGCCCGCGACATCGCGTATGCGGTCGGACTGATGATCGACAAAGACCTGGACGTCGAATTTGATGTATTTAACATCTCCACCGACAATGTGTACAAAGAGAGCCCGCAGGAATACGTCGCGAATCTGTTGCCCGACCTGGTCGATTTGGCCAAAGACATGGGCCCCGAGGACGAGCTGATTACCTGCCAGAAACTCAAAGATACATTCGGTTACCAGCCCAAATACTCCTGGAGAAACGCCGCGAACTGAAGCGGACACGTCACAACACGGAGGCCTCCGGCATCGACGCCGGAGGCCTTTTCATTTCTTCCATCCCCGTTTACAAGTGAATGCGATCCGGTCAGATCTGCATGTTCATCACCGCGCGGACTTCGTTGAGCGTGGCGGCTCCGATCTCCCGCGCTTCCTCAATCCCTGTGCGCAAGACTTCTCTGATATAGGCGGGATCCTTTGCGAACGCGCGGCGGCGCGCGCGAATCGGGGCGAGGTAGGCATTGAGCTGATCGGTGAGGGTTTTCTTTAGCAAGCCGGATCCGCCATCGCCGATGCGTTCGGCGATGGCTTCGGGGGATTCACCGCCGCACATCGAACACAGTGTCAACAGGTTGGACACTTCCGGGCGGCTGTCCGGTTGGTAGCTGATATGGCGCTGGGAATCGGTTTTGGCTTTTTTGATCAGGCGGGCGGTGGTATCTTCGTCGTCGCTGATCAAAATCGCGTTGCCGCGGCTTTTGCTCATTTTCTGTGAGCCGTCCAGCCCCAGGATCAGGGGCGCGTGGCTGAGGAGCGGCTGCGGCTCGGGGAAAACAGGTTGATTGCCGGCGAACCGCTCGTTGAAACGCCGCGCGATGGTTCTGGACATTTCCAGATGAGGCAATTGGTCCTTGCCGACCGGGACGACATTGGCTTTGCAAAAAAGGATGTCGGCGGCCTGGTGCACGGGGTAGGTGTACATGCCCGCATTGATGTTGCGCATGCCCGACGCTTGAATCTCCTCTTTGACCGTGGGGTTGCGCGCCAGCTCGGCCTGGCTGACCAATGTTAAAAAAGGCAGCAGCAGTTGGTTGAGTTCGGGCACATGGCTATGAGGAAAGATGCTGGTCTGTCCGCGTTGCGGCTCCAACCCGACAGCCAGATAATCGATGACCAGATTGTGGACCGAATCGGCGATGCTGTCAAAAACCTCGCGATCCGTCAAGACCTGATAGTCGGCGATCAGAATAAAGGTGCGCACGCCGAGGTTTTGCAGGCGTACGCGGTTTTGCAGGGAGCCGAACAAGTGGCCGATATGCAACCGTCCGGTGGGGCGGTCGCCGGTCAGAACCCGGTAATGGGCCGGGTTGTTCTCCAGTTGTATTTCCAGTTGGCGGCTGCGGGCGACCGCAACATCAAATGTGCCATGTCCGGGGCGGTCTGTGGGAGTTGCATCCTGCATGATTTTCCATCCTTTTATCGGTTCGTCGGTTGGACCCGCTTGGGTTTCAACCGTTATCATATATAAAAACACCGGTTTTGCCTATCTGCGCGACAGCCGGCCGGCCATCGATCCACCCGCCGGCTGTCGCGCGGCGTGCGGAAATGCTCTATACTGGATCTGCTTGGTCTTATCAAAAAACGGAGGTAGTGAAGATGCGTCAGACCCTTACCAGCAGTGAGTATCTGTCCCATGTGCTTGCCGGCAGCGAAACCAACCCCTATATTCGCGCGGGCGCGAAAACGATGAAGGGGATCTATTTGGAGGCGACGAAGCTCGAGTTGCATCGCCGTGGTCTGGATTCGGGGCCGTTTGATTACTCGCAGGTAAAGCCACAGTTGGATCGTATCCGCAACCGGGAAGATTGTGCGGAATTCGGCATTCCCGCCATGGTGCGGATGCTCAAAGAATATCGCGAGCGGATTCCCGCGGAAGTTGTGACCGAAATGGAAGAGACCCTGATCGGTTTCCGCTACTGGTTGGATGAGCCGGGCGAAATCAACGCATGTTACTTTACGGAAAACCATCAGCCGTTGTACCACAGTGCGGAATATCTGGTCGGTGCCATGTTCCCCGATCGCGTGTTTCCTTCGGACGGCAATACCGGGCGCTGGCATATGGAACATGGATTGCATTGCCTGACGCGCTGGACCGGCTGGCGGGAAAAATTCGGCTTTAGTGAATGGCTGACCAATTATTACGCGGAAGACATCATTGCCCTGTTGGGCGTGATCGAGTATGGGGAAGACCGTGTACTGGCCGAACGCTTGCGCAACCTGGTCAATACCCTGATGTTTGATATCGCCGTCAATACCTTCCGCGGCCATTGGATCGGTTCGGCCGGTCGGACGTATGCCTTTTACCTTTTGAATCCGGCGAACGAAGCGGTTGGCCCGATCTCACGCCTGTATTGGGGCGAAGGTTCGATCGACGGCGGCATCGCCGATTGCGCGATCATGATGGCCATATATGAATACGTCGTACCGGAGGCGATCATCAAAGCCGCGCAAGACAAAGCGGCCGTGATCATCAACAAAGAACGGATGAGTGTCGATACCAAAGACGCTAAAATGTATGGGGTCGACCCGGCGGATTTTGAAAACATCATGTTTTTCTGGGGCTTGCAGGTCTATGACGCGGTGGAAGTGATTGAGAATTCCGCCAAAGTGATGACCCCCAGCAACTGGATGAATGAGCGCATCAACGCCTATCGGGAAAAATACAAATTGCACCGGGCGGCCGGGCTGCCGTTCGATGAGGATCCGGACTTTACGGCGATGACCCAGGTCGATCTGTATACGTACAAAACGCCCGACTACGCGGTCAACTGTGCCCAGGATTTCCGCAAAGGGAAGATGGGATATCAACAACATATTTGGGGCGCACACCTCGGCGGCCGGGCCAAAGTCTTTACCAATCACCCGGGTTCGATGGAATATATGGACCGACCCAATATGATCGCGGGCAACAGTTATCTGCCGCGCGCGGCGCAGCATGAGAATGTCGTGTTGTGCGTTTACCGTGTTCCGGCCGATCATATCCGGATGCTCGAGACGCACGCGTATTTCCCGCAGCATGAGTTTGACGAAGTGGTAGAAAGAGAAGGGTGGGTGTTTGGGCGCAAAGACGACGCGTACATCGCGCTGGGATCGCTGATGCCCACCCATTGGAAAGCTGTGGATCCGGCGATGTATCAGGCGGGGTTCCGCACCGAGTGGGAGGCAGAATACAAGCGGGCAAAGCCCAGCATTTACCATGCCAACGGGCACGCCAACGTGTGGGTTGCCGAGTTGGGCAGCCGCGCGCAAAATGGCAGCTTTGAGGCGTTTGTCGCCCGCTTTGACGGCCGTAAAATCGAAGGCGATACGTTTGCCTTTACTTACGCTTCTCCTTCACAAGGCGAAATGAAATTTGGCTGGGATGAGCCACTGGCGGTGAATGGGCAAGAAATCTGTATCGCGGATTACCCGCGCTATGATAACCCGTATTGCCAGGCGGACTTCCTGGCGGAGCAGCTGGTCATCCGTTGCGACGGCAGCGAGACAGTGCTCTGAACAGCTGACAGTTTGATTTCTCTGGACATAACGAACAGGCCCCGCGATCATGCGGGGCCTGTTCGTTATGGGGGGTGTGGATCGGCAGGCGGGGATGTTTTAGCTGGATGAATCAGAGAGTGGTATATTTACAATAGAGTCAGGGAATTTACACAAGCAGCTGTTTCGTTTCGCGACAAGATGTCGCAATGAAATAAAACGGAGCAAAGGATGAAAAAATATTTTTTTATAATCATAATCATATTGATGATAGCCGGTATCGGCTGTAATTACGCTCATCCCCACGAATATACCGATATAGAGGATGTGAGTCCGGCCCATAATAATGAGCTCGATCCAATGACGATGGAGGATTGGATTCAGACGCGTGCGGATACCAGCCGGGCGCTGGACCGCGCGCTGACTGAGATCCCCATGGAGATTGCCGCTTTTCACGCGAGGTACCCGGAGGCGTCTAAGTCACAGTGGCCTTATTTAACATATGGGCAACTCTGGGAGGGTCCGTATGCCCCGCTTGGGCGGTTGAGCTTGCGCGAAATGCCGCGAATGTTTGAATATATACTAGAAGGCCCATCCGTGCTCAGTGGATTTTTATCGGATTCATTCAGATATTTTGTATCCCGCGCAAACCCCGATGTGCTCAGTGTCGATGACCAGGAGACCCGTAGCGAGCTCATAAAGCGCTATGCGCATGGCGCATATGTCATGCCGATCTACAGATTTTTGCAGAACGCGCGCACGATCGATCAGCGATTGGATGAGCTCATGGATGGCAGTCAGGACGGGGAGCGCATCTACCAGGCGACATATGAAAGCGGAGTCGGCGCATTGCCTTATTATTATGACAAAATCATTGTCAATCAAGACAGCAGGCTGCTCAAATACGCTCATCTGGTCATTCCATGTTGGCTGAAGTACGAGAACCCTACGCGGGTTGTGGATGAGACCACCGATGAAGAGGTCGTGCGCGAAGCATTGTCCAGATGCGGGCAGGATGTTCAAGGTGTGCTCGATACGATAAAGAAATATGAAAGTATAATAGTACAAAAATAATTCATTACAGCCGTATTTTGACGCCGCTGGCCCTGCTTTTGTCTTTGCCCGCAAGTCGTTCTGTACCCCTCCGACTCCGTTTTCGCGAAAGTCATCCCTACCGGATGTCGGCGCCTATTGTATGATTGTATCGGGCCGCCGGTTCGTTTTGGGATTCCGCGAATGAAAACACCGCCCGGCGTGTGAAAGGGTCTATGAAAAAAGGGCTGATCCTGATCGGGATGCCGGGCAGCGGCAAAAGCACCATCGGCGTCTTGTTGGCAAAAAAGCTATGTTACAACTATGTGGATACCGATCTGGTCATTCAAGACCGGGTCGGGAAGCCGTTGGCTCGCGTCCTCATCGAGGAAGGGGTTCGCGGGTTTATCGCACGCGAAAGAGAAGCTATCTTGTCGATTTGTCCGCGCGAACACGTGGTTGCGACCGGAGGCAGCGCGGTTCTCGACCCGGAAGCCATGCGCCATCTCAAAGAGGATGGATTTGTGATTTATCTCGATGTCCCGGTGCGCCGCCTGGAGCGGCGGATCCGCAATTTTGATACGCGCGGCATCGTCCGGGAACAGGGGCAGTCGTTGCGGGATCTGGAATCCATCCGCAAACCTCTGTATCTCCAATATGCCGACTACGTTTTGCATGCCGGTTCCCTGCGTCCGGGTGAACTGGCGGAGCGAATCGCCCGCGTTTTTCAGAGCGTGGGCGGAGGGGCTGGGGGCTGAAATTGGCAAAAGCAGGATCACCGGGTAACAAAAATAAAATCATCCGGGAGACCGTCGAGGGTTTCGCATTGGAATTGGAAACGGCGCCGGGCTTGTTTTCGCCTGACGCGTGCGACCACGGGACGCTGGCGATGTTGGCCTGTGCCTCATTCCAGCCCGGCGACCGGATTTTGGACTTAGGGTGTGGCTACGGACTGGTGGGGATTGTCGCGGCCCTGAAAACCGCGGCGGGTGAGATATGTCGATCCGTTGGCTGTCGAGATCTCGCGCCGCAATGCCGCGCGCAACGAGGCCGCCGGCATCCAGGTCTGTCTGAGCGACGGGTTCGCCCACCTGAACGCTTCCGCGTTCGATTGGATTCTGTGCAATCCTCCGTATCACGCGGATTTCTCGGTCGCGAAACACTTCATTGAGAAAGGCTTCAACCGACTCAAAATAGGTGGACGCATGTTGATGGTGACCAAAAGAAAAGAATGGTATCGCAACAAGCTGATCGCTGTTTTCGGTGGGGTGCGCGTTACAGAAAAAGATGGATACCGGGTTTTTATGGCGGAGCGCCGGCAGATGCATTATGCTTCAAAGAAGCGGCCGGAAGCGTCGGCGGCAAAATGAGGATGTTGAGCAGCCGTTGGGGCTAAAAAATAAGCAGACCCGTGGAGGAGGAAAGAATATGAGAAACTGGCGGTCACTTTTACTCGCTGCATGGTTGGTGTTATCGGTCGGTTTGTTCGCCGCCGGTTGTGATCAGCGCGGCCCGGGCAAAAAAATCACCCTCGACTTTTGGCACGTTCACACATCTGACGCGCGCAAGGTCCCCATCCAGGAGGCCGTGCAACGCTTTATGGACGCAAATCCGGGGGTCACCGTCAACATTCAAATCCTCGAGAACGATCCATACGAAGCCAAAATCAAAACCGTCACAGGGCCTGATTTTCCGGATGTTTTCCATTCGCGGGGCGGCAGCTGGCTGAAATCATGGATCGATGACGGAAAGGTCGCTGACATCACAGCCGCCGCCAGCGCGGAAAAGGACAAAATCAGTGAGGGCGCGTTCAACCTCAATGTTTTTGATGGAAAGGCGTATGGGTTGCCGCTGTTCACCTCATCCACCATTTTGTATTACAACAAAACCATTTTTGCCCAGCACCATCTCGACGTGCCGCAAACCCTATCCGAACTGGAGGCGGTCTGCGAAAAGCTCATCCAGAAAAACATCGTTCCCTTCGCGTTGGGCAACCAGAGCATGTGGCCCGGCGCACAGCACTTTGCCCTGCTTTCCATGCGGATGGGCGGGGCCGATATTTTCCAAAAGGCGATCGACGGGGTCGTAAGATTTGACGATACGAGCTTTATCCAGGCGGGGAATCAAATGATCGACATGGTCGAGAAGGGTTATTTCCCGGAGGGCGCGAATGCCATCAGCTACGAGGCCGGGGGGTCCAGAGCGATGTTCTATCAGGGGCAATGCGCCATGCTCGTCCAAACCAGCGGCTTTTTGCCGGTCTGCGAGGCGGAGAGTCCCGATTTTTATCAAAACCATTTAGGGCTCGCGCTGTATCCGGCGATGGACGGCGGCGTGGGAAAAAACACCGATGTGCTGGGCGGGGAGCATGCGCTTTCCGTTTCAGCGGACAGCGAGCACATCGAAATGGCAACCAGGCTGGTGACCTTTCTGGCCACCGACGCGGCGTTGCAGAAAGCCTTTGTCGAAAACGGCGAATTGACCGCGCTCAAAGGGGTTGAGTCATCTGACGAACGGGTCAATGCAGCCATCGCGCAATTGGCGGACGCGACGTATCTGCAGAATGATCTCGACCAGACGCTCTCCCCGGAGTTGGCCGCGGTCCACAAAGCGACAACACAGGGACTGTTTGGCCAAACCATAACTGCACGAGCCGCGGCGGAGGAAATGCAAGCGGCCTATGTCGCCGCTCCCTAACCAGGTTATCCGCGCCCCTGTGGGGCGGACAGCTGCGAAAAAACCCGGCCGATGGGCGCCGGGATCCGTAAATCCGCGCGCGAGTCGTAAGGAGTCGGGTCCTGATTGATGATCACCAGGCGACTGCCGTGGTAGCCGTCGACCAACCCGGCCGCCGGGTAGACGGTCAGCGATGTCCCGCCGACAATCAGCAGGTCGGCCGCCCGGATCGCGGCCATGGCCTGATTCCAGACCCGATCGTCCAGGCCTTCCCCGTATAAGACGACATCCGGGCGCACGATGCCGCCGCAGGCACAGCGGGGGATGCCTAAGTGGTCGCGGATCGAATCCATCTGCGCGCGCGGGAAAACCCTCTGACAGCGAAGGCAATGGTTGCGATGCACCGACCCGTGCAACTCGAGCACATGGCGGCTGCCGGCGGTCTGGTGGAGCCCGTCGATGTTTTGCGTGATGACAGCGAGGACACGCCCCCGCGCCTCCCAAGCCGCCAAGGCGAGGTGCGCCGGGTTAGGCAACGCGGACGGATGGAGCAGATGCTGAAAATAATATGCGAAAAAGTCCGCCGGCTGTGCGGTGAAATGGCGCGCGCTCAGCCGGATTTCCGGAGGTATGGAGCTTGTCTCCCCCGGGGATTGATACAACCCGCCCGCGCTGCGAAAATCCGGGATGCCGCTTTCGGTCGAGACGCCGGCGCCGCCAAAAAAGACGATCCGTCGACTGGCGTGGAGCCATTCATCCAGTTTTTTGATTTGTTTTTGATGATCCATATTCCAATTGTACCCGAAATGCCCGACCCACAAGTGTCGACCGCCTCCCGGCGTAAGTAGAAACCCCCACGGAGCGCCCCTGTTCAGGGCGCCCCGTGGGGGCATGGTGCTCGCGACCGGATTCGAACCGGTATGGTTTCCCCGCGGATTTTAAGTCCGCTGCGTCTGCCTGCTCCGCCACGCGAGCCAGTCACAGAATAGTATATGAACAGCGGCAGGTGTTGTCCAGATTGCGGCCCGTTATCCGATCGTCTGGTTGACCGATTCCGCGATGAATTGATTGAGATACAGGTTATGATAATGCCCTTTGCGGCGCATCAATTCGCGGTGGGTCCCATCCTCAATAATCCGCCCGTCCGAAACCACCAGGATGCGATCGGCATTGCGCACGGTCGACAAACGGTGCGCGATCACAAACGACGTGCGGCCTTTGAGCACCTCGACGATGGCCTGTTGTACCAATTGCTCGGTTTCGGTATCGACTGAGGAAGTGGCCTCGTCGAGGACGAAAATGCGCGGGTTGGCCAGAATGGCGCGCGCGAAAGAGATCAATTGCTTTTCCCCGGTGGACAACCGGTTGCCGCCTTCGCCCACCTGTGTCGCATACGCGTGTTCTGTCTGCATGATGAAGGCGTGCGCGGACACCAAACGGGCGGCCGCTTCGACCTCCGCATCGGTCGCTTCCAGTTTGCCATAGCGGATGTTGTCGGCGATCGAGCCGCTGAAAAGGTGTGGCGTTTGCAGTACATAACCCAAATGTGAGTAGAGCCATTGCATCGGCAATTGCGTGTAGTCTCTGCCGTCGATGCGGATCGTGCCGGCGGTCGGCTCATAGAAGCGGCAGATCAAATTGACGATCGTGCTTTTACCGGCCCCGGTCTCACCAACCAGCGCGATCACCTGGCCCGCGTGTACGTCCAGGCTGAATCGCTCGAGGATGATTTCCGCGCCGCCGTATGAAAAAGTGACATCCTCAAAAGAGATGTCGCCAGTCATGTCGGGCCAGGGTTCACGGCCCTCGCCGTCCCTTTTTCCGTACCGTTCGATCACGTCCGGCGCGTCGACGATGTCCGGCTTTTCCGCCAGCAACGTCATGACCCGCTCCGCCGCCGCTTGCGCGGATTGCATTTCCGCGATCAGGCGCGAGAGGTGGCGAATGGGTTCGAAAAAGCGTTGAACGTAGGAGACAAATACGTACAATGTGCCGATGAGCAGAACGTGCCCGATCGCCATGTTGCCGCCGCGCCACAGGACCAGCGCGATACCGATGGCGCCAAGGAGTGAAACGACGGGCAGGTATAGCGCCGAGAGGACGGCGGCCCGCACCGAGGCTTTGAACATCCCAGATGTGAGCTCGCCAAACTCTTCGAGGTTTTTTTCTTCTCTGCGCATGGTCTTGCTGGTTTTGGCGCCCATGATCCCTTCATTGAAGCCGCCGGTGATCCGCGAATTCTGCTTGCGGATGAGCCGATGGGACTTGAGCAACCGCTTCTGGAAAAACATACTGGCAAAAGCAAGCGGTGGCACCACGATCATGGCGATCAGCGCGAGCCGCCAATCGAGGAGAAACATCGCGCCGGTGATGAAAAACAACGTGGCCACCGCCCAGGCGATATCGGTCAGCCCCCAGGCGATGATTTCGCTCAGGCGGCCGGTGTCAGAGACCATGCGCGCCATGATCCACCCCACGGGCGTTTTGTCATAATATGAGAACGAAAGGTCCTGCAACTTGTCGAACCCGGCTTTTCTGATTTCAAATGACAGATGCACTTCGACATGGCCGGCAAAATAGATGAACATGCGGATCATCCCTGCCTGGCCGGCGACGACGAGGAGGAAAATCAGGCAATAGGGGATCAGGTTGGACAAATCACCCGAGGCGATGAAGTGATTGATCGCATATCGCGTCAGAAGAGGCGTCGCGCTTTCCAGAACCGACAACACGATCAGGCTTGCCACCAGACCATAGATCAACGGACGGCAGCTGCGCGTGTATGCCAAAAGCTGTTTCCATAGGCGGAAGTCAAATTTCTCGGAATAATCCTTTTCTTCCAGTCTGGTGTCCAGACTCATAGATTTCCCTCCTGCTCCTCTACGTCCGACAGCGCGTTTTGGATGGTATAGACCCGCTTGTACAATCCATCCCGGGACAGCAATTCCTGATGCGTCCCTTGTTGTGAGACGCGCCCGCCCTCGATCACCAGGATTTGATCCGCTTCCGCGAGCGTGGCGATGCGGTGGGAAATGATAAAAGTGGTCGCCCGGTCGCGGCGCGCCGCCAACTCGGCGCGAATCCGCGCGTCGGTCTCGGTGTCGACCGCGCTCAATGAATCGTCAAAGACAAGAATCGGGCACTCGCGGATCAATGTGCGGGCGATGGTGACCCGTTGCTTTTGCCCGCCGGAAAGCGTAACACCGCGTTCTCCTACCAGCGTCTGATAACCTTCCTCAAACGCTTCGATGTCATCGTGGATCGCGGCTGTGCGGGATACATCGTAGACCTGCTCCGCCAGCGCCTCCGGCCGGGGCATCCGGATGTTCTCAAACAACGTGCGGGAAAATACAAAGGGCTCCTGTAACACAAACCCGACGTTCCGGCGCATGCTCTTGCGGGAAATCCCGGTGATATCCTGACCATCGATAAGGATGCGCCCGCCGGTGGGGTCAAACAAACGCTGCAAAAGATACATGATCGTCGATTTGCCCGAACCCGTCGGCCCCAGCACGCCGATGGTTTGGCCCGCTTTGACCTCGAACGAGATCTGGTGCAAAATATCGCGATCGTTCCCCTGGTAGGCAAACGAGACTTGATCAAAGCGGATCTGGCCGGTCGCGTCGATTTCCGACAACCCCTCGTCGCTGGGTTCGGCCGCTGTATCCAGGATTTCCTGCAGGCGGCCATAGGAAATCTGCATCCGGCCCGCATCGGACAGCATACGCGCCAGGCCGCGCAGCGGGTACAACAACATTTCGGTGTACGCCACAAAAACAATCATCATGCCCAGCGAAATACGCTGATTGACCGTGAACAACACCCCGACCACCGTGGTGACACCGATTTGCAACAAGCAGATGAAATCCGAATACATCCAGAAATTGGCCATCAGGCGGATGAATTCCGATCCGCACCGCCGCAACACATGGTTCTGCCGGTCGAATTTATCCCGCTCGTAATCCTGGCGGGCAAAGGCTTTGACCACGCGGATGCCTGTCAGGCTCTCTTGCAGGACGGTGGACAGATCTCCCTCCGCCTCATCCCACTTTTGCGCGGCGTCGCGTTGTTTGTGAAAATAAAAAAGGGCGGAGACAAAAATAAAAGGGGTGCTGGCCATGCTGACCCAGGCCATGCGCGCGTCGAGCGCGAACATAAAGGACAGGCTGGCGACGACGAGGCAGAAACAGCGGATGATCTCATAGACCTGTCCGTTGAGAAAGCGGCGGACCGTATCGACATCCGACGTACAGCGCTGCACCAGATCGCCCGTTTCCGCGGTGGCGTGATACGCGAAAGGGAGGCTCTGGATATGGCGGTACAAGGTATCGCGCATCGACCGCGCGCCGGTTTCGGCGATGATGGAGCTCCAGCGGCCGCGGAAAAAACCCAAAGCCCCTTCACAAAAATGAATGCCGACGATGATCAAACCCAGAATCCAGATGTGATTCAGAAAATAGCCCCGGCCCCCGGCCCGCTCGTACACTTGAAGGAGGGTCGCGGGCAGCGAAGGCGCTTCATCTTTGAGCACCGTGTCGACAATGAAACGGAACACCAACGGTGTGAGCAGCGCCAGGGCGGCACTGGCGACCGTAAACAGGGCCGTGCAGACAAAGCGAAAGCCCTGCCCCCGATAGAAGCGCAAAAATGCCTTGAGGCGAAAGCCGGATGGATGGTCGGTGCTCTCACTCATATCGAGCCTCCAGGTCACGCCACGGGTTCCCGCGCGCGTGGGCCTTACAAACAGAAAAATATTGTAGCACGCGCGCCCCGGTTTGGGAACGATTACGGATGTGCTAAAATGTGAAAACCGGGCTGCGTATGCGGCGGGTGGCGCCATGGGAGGGAATATGGCGAGGGTTTTGGTTACGGGCGGTGCCGGATATATTGGCAGTCACACCTGCGTGGAATTGCTGGAGCATGGCCATGAAGTTGTGATTGTGGATCATCTGCAAAACAGCAATCGTGTGGTACTGGACCGCATCGCGGGCCTCACCGGCAAAAAGCCGGATTTTGTCCTGGGCGATGTGCGCGACCGCGCCATCCTGCGGGAGGCGCTGTCGCGCGATATCGATGTGGTCATCCATTTTGCCGGCTGGAAAGCGGTGGGGGAGTCGGTCGGGCATCCTCTGCGCTACTATGCCAACAACGTCAACAGTACGATCGTTTTGTGCGAGGAAATGGAGCGGCTGGGGTTGAGACGGCTGGTCTTCAGCTCATCCGCCACGGTTTACCGGTCTCCGGCGGATGTGCCCATCCGCGAAGACGCCCCGCTCGGGTGTGACTCCCCATATGGCTGGACCAAGTTTTTCAACGAGCGCATGTTGCGGGATTTGGTCGCCGCTTGCCCGTCGTGGTCTGTCATGTTGCTCCGCTACTTTAATCCCGGGGGTGCGCATCCATCCGGCGCGATGGGGGAGGATCCGGCGGGCATCCCCAACAATCTGCTCCCCTACATCACGCAGGTCGCGGTGGGGCGCCGGCCGTTTTTGACCATCCACGGGAACGACTACCCCACACCGGACGGCACGTGTATCCGCGATTACATCCATGTGATGGATCTGGCGCGCGGCCACGTCGCGGCTGTCGCGTTCTGCCTGACTCACAATGGCGTACAGCCGGTCAACCTGGGAACAGGGACCGGGCACAGTGTGATAGAAGTGGTTCAGGCGTTTGAGCAGGCCACAGGGATTGCCATCCCATACCAGATCGGGCCCCGCCGGCCCGGGGATGCCCCGGTCAGCTACGCCGATCCTGGCCTTGCCGCCGCGCTCATGGGGTGGCGGGCGCAATACGGGATAAGCAAAATGATGGCGGACGCGTGGCGATGGCAACAGCAAAATCCCTATGGTTACGATGAAACCCGTCGCGGTGAGGCAACGTCTCAGGAATAGGTGATCAGCGTGCAAAAAAACCAATCCGACTCCAATAAGAAAAAATTGGAACCTGCCGCCTCTGTGCGGCCGCCCGCGATCCCGTCGGACGCGGCGGGCACCCCGCGCGCGCCCGCGCGCCCGCGGGTCTCCGCCTCTGGCGCCGCCGACGCGGACGATGTGCGCCGGATCGTGGCCCGTTCTGTGCGGGCGCCGCAGCAAGGGACGGAAAAATTCACACCGCCCACCAGCCGTCAGGCCAAACCCGGGGTGCAACCGCGGGGATTCCGTCAACGTCTGGCCGTTTTTTTGCGCAACCGGCAAAGGCGCATTGCCCGGCGCAAAACTTCGCAGACAAAGCGCGTCGTGCGCAGAATTGCTTTGGGACTTGTGATTTTGCTGCTGGTGCTGGCGGGACTCAGTTACGCGGCGGTCAGTTACGCGCTCAGTCTGATTCAACGCCCGGGCGCGGCGACGACCCGCACCATCCGGCCGGGCGTATCGACGCAGACGATGTATACGACAAAGCCGACCGTATATCAGCCGCCGGCTTTCAAGGGCATACAGAACATTTTGCTGCTGGGGGTGGACGACCGGCGGGAAGTGGACGGGGAAACCTACAACAACAGCGATGTCATCATGATCGTCACCGTCGACATGGACAACAAAGAAGTCAAACTGACTTCACTGCAGCGGGATATGGCGGTCTATCTGCCGGGATTCGGCTTGCACAAACTGACGGAATCCCACGGCTACGGGGGCGCGGACCTGACTTTGCGCACGCTCAATGAAAATTTCCGCCTGGGCCTGACCGACTACGTCGCGGTCGACATCAACGAATCGGAACGCTTGATCGACCTGGTCGGCGGCGTGGATTTGTTTGTCGACGAGAAGATGCTCTGGTACGTCAATGAGTGCATTGGCAACCAAAACGTGTGGTTTCCGGACTATGGCGAATCCCCCTACCTGACCGAAGGCGGGATGCAGCACCTCAACGGCCGGCAAGCGGTGGGGTACGCGCGCGTGCGCTCGTACGACAGCGACTATAAGCGCATGGGGCGCCAGCGCGAGGTCCTGCAGGCGGTCTTCAACGCTTTTATGAAAGCCAGCCTGCCGCAAAAAATTTCCATGATCACGGAAGGCCTCAAATGCATCTATACCACGCTGTCCGACGCCGAAATCCGCAAACTCGCGGTCAACGTCGCGCCGTCGCTGAAAAAAGAGATTCAGCAAAAGCAGGTGCCCGACCCGACCCGTTATGGGAGCGAATTCATCGAATCTTCCGACTATATGATCCGCGCCAATTTCAATCGGATCATCCCCGATTTATATGAATTCTTATTCAATGACCGCTCCCTGCCGTTTGATCCGGCGCTCGAAGTGCCCGGGGCGCCGCAAGCCGCGCTGGGTCTGCCGCCCGGCATCTATGACTTGTGGCAGGGGGCGCCGCCACAAAGCACCTCCGTGACCACGGCCACTTCACAGCCATCCGGCACAACGGACGGCACCGGCACGACGACGACCCCCACCACAGCCACCCGCAAACCAACCGCGACCTCCGCGACGACTCCGGCCCCGACGACATCCACGCGGGCGCCGGTGTTATCGACAACACCGGCGCCACCTACGCCCACGCCGACCCAGACGACGGCGCCGACAACGCTCCCGACAGAGCCGCCGCCGACCCCGACCGCGCCGCCGTCGACTCCGGCGGCGACGACGACCACCGCGCCCGGACCGACGACGCTTGCGGCGACGCCGACCCCGGTCTTGACGGCGCCGGCGGAGGATTGAGCGCTGCCCCGATCGCCGCGGCAAGAGCGCGGCGGAGCGCCTGTCTCCGCCGCGGGCGCATGCGGCACCTGACAGTCGCAGGCGGATCGGTTATACTGCCCGTATTGAGGATCCGGGAGGTAGGATCGCCGCGTGAAGAAAAACAATCCCGCCAGAAAACAAGCAAAGATCGACCCCGAATTACCTAAACGTCCGCGTACGGAAGGCATCCGTGCATTCAACCATACAGGTCAACCGGTATCGCCCCCGGCACAGGCGCCGCGGCGCCCGACTCCCGTCCGCGTGAACGGCTCCGCGCGCGTCCCGGCGAACGCGGGAACCCCCCGCTCAGTACAGCAACGAAAAAAACGCCGCCGACGTCATCCGGGACTCCGCGTTTTCGCCGTCTTGTCTCTGTCTGTGCTCGTGATCCTGGTGGTTCTGGGCGGGGTCGGCTATGGCGTGTGGCGGCACCTGATCGGGTTGATCCACACGCCCGACCGCACGACGCTTGCCCCCGATACCACAGCGCCTCCCAGTTACACGACGTTGCCGCTGACCCATCCCGTCCCTTCTTTCAGCGGGATCCGCCACATCCTGCTGCTGGGGGTGGACGACCGCCGGGAATTGGATGGGGAGACTTTCAATAACAGCGATGTGATGATGATTCTGACCGTGGATATGGACCACAAAGTGGTGAAACTGACTTCTTTGCAACGGGACCTGGCCGTGTTTTTTCCGGACAGAGCGGAGCCCGTCAAACTGACCGATACCTATGCGTTGGGCGGACCGACCGCGGTGATACAGGCGTTAAACGAGAATCTCCGGCTGAGCCTGACAGATTATGTCTCGGTCAATATCCACGAAGCGGAGCGTTTGATCGATCTGGTCGGCGGCGTCGAGCTGTTTGTCGATGTCGCCGACAGCGAGCAGTTCCTGATGAATCTCAATGAGTGCATCGGCAACCAGAACGCGTGGTTTCCCGAGCGGGGGGAGTCCGCGTATTTGACAGAGGGCGGGACGCAGCATCTGGATGGGCGGCAGGCGGTGGCGTATGCCCGCGTCCGCCACGGCTCGAGTGATTATCGCCGGATGGCGCGCCAGCGCGTCGTGATGCAGGCCGTGTTTGACGCTTTTTTTCGCGCGGGTCTGGCCAGCAAATACCGCATGGTCGAAGAAGGTATGAAATGTATATACACCTCGCTGCGGGCAGACGAGATTTCAAAGCTGGCGATCCAGGTGCTGCAATCCATGAGCACGGAGATTCGGCAAAAGCAGGTGCCGGATCCGCTCAAATACAATACGGAATTTTATGAAACCACGGACTTCATGATCCGGGCCGATCTCAATGCGATCATCCCGGGGTTGTACGGGTTTTTGTACAACGACGCGGCGTTGGCCTTTGATCCGGTGCGGCCGATCCCCGGCGCGCCCGGGTCGGGATTGCCGCTGCCCCCGGGGGTGTGGCGGCAAGAGGATAAGCCGGCCGCGACCTCCGCCGCCACGTTGTGGTTGTTGACCTGCACCGGCACCTTCCAGACGCCGTCCATGCCGGGGATGCCGGTCTTCCCGTATTTCGCGTGATGCAGCAGGAGCGTGTCGCTGGTGTTGTCGCAGACTATGGTTCCCTTTGTGCCATTGATGACCGTGCGCATGGTGTACGGTCGTTTTACGCCTACGGACACAAATATGCGTCCTATCACCTGGTTGGGAAACTTGGCC
>CAYZME010000014.1:0-3094 GCA_964479435.1 uncultured Oscillospiraceae bacterium | reverse complement strand
CAACACAAGCGACTGCCGCGCCTGTAGAAGAAAGCGGTCCGCAGGCGACGGATGAAGAACCGGAGGCGCCGACGCCGGAAATGACACCCGCCGCCTGACCAGCGCGCGGAGGGGGGTGTACAGGCAACCGGCGGCCGGGTGCCGGACGATCAAATTGCGGGGGAGGGACAACTATCTATGCCATTTTCTCTGGGAATCTTCGATCTTTTAGCGATCGCGCTGCTTGTCGCCTTTGCTGTGGTCGGGTACAAAAAAGGATTGGTCACCATGGTGACCACCCTGGTGTCGACCATCGGCGCGTATCTGGCCGCGTTTTTGCTGGCGCGACCCATCGCCGCGGCTTTGGCAAAAGCCGGCGGAATCTTTGCCAAAACGCGCGAATCCATCGAAGCGTTTTTCTTGCGCCAGGCCGGCGGGATCAACCACAGTGTGGGGCAGTCGGTCGAAGCGCTGCACCTGCCGGGATTTTTGAAAAAGCCGCTGATCGGCAAACTCGATTTGTCGGCGCCTTTGTCGGACAGCGCCGGACAATTGTCGGCCACCACTTTCCGTTTGTTGCTGACCGGCATCGCGGCGGTGTTGATTTTTGTCGCCGTATGGCTGCTTTTCCGCCTGGTGGCGGGGGTGCTGAACGCCTTTTTCTCCAAAGTTGGCGCGCTCCATGCCGCCAACCGGACCCTGGGTCTGGTGGCCGGCCTGATCAACGGGATGGTGCTCCTTTTCATCGCCATGGCCGTCCTCGGTCTTTTCGCGCCGGTGGCGCCGCGCTTGTCCGAAACATTGAAAAGCGGACCGGTTACGCGGTATTTTTACGACTTCAATCTGCTTTTATCGTTGCTGGCCAAGTTGTCCCCGCGGCTGGAGTAAGGGGCGGGGACCGACCGGCCGGCGGGAGTTTTTCGGCGCGGCGCGAGCCCCGCAAACCCCGCTCAGGGCGCGGGTCTCCCTTGCTTGACATTCTTTGACGGATGGTTTATATTGTGCGTGCTTGGCACTCTGAAACGGAGAGTGCTAAATCCTTTTTATCAGCCAATCACAACAAGGAAGCAAGGAGGAAGAGAATCATGAAGATCAAACCGTTGGGCGACCGAGTCGTCATCAAAATGATCGAAGCGGAAGAGACGACTCATAGCGGCATCGTTCTCCCCGGCACCGCGAAAGAAAAACCCCAGGTGGCGGAAGTTGTCGCGGTAGGACCAGGCGGCAACGTCGATGGCAAAGACGTCACGATGCACGTGAACGTCGGCGATCGCGTCCTGACCAGTAAATATTCCGGTACCGAAATCAAAATCGACGCAGAAGAATACACCATCGTCAGGCAGAACGACATCCTGGCGATTGTCGAATAAGCGAGGGAGGACAACACGATGGCCAAAGAATTAAAATACGCCGAGGACGCGCGGCGCGCTCTGGAACGCGGCGTGAACAAGCTGGCCGATACGGTCAAAGTAACATTGGGCCCCAAAGGGCGTAACGTAGTATTGGATAAAAAATATGGCGCGCCCCTGATCATCAACGACGGCGTCGCGATCGCCAAGGAAATCGATCTGGAAGATCGTTTTGAGAACATGGGCGCCCAACTGCTCAAAGAAGTCGCGACCAAGACCAACGACGTCGCCGGCGACGGCACGACGACCGCGACCTTGCTGGCGCAGGCGATCATCCGCGAAGGCATGAAAAATATCGCGGCCGGCGCCAACGCCATCATCCTCAAACAGGGCATCACGGCGGCGGTTGAGGCGGCGGTGGCAGGCATTCGCAAGCACTCGCAGCCGATCAAAGGCAAAAACGACATCGCGCGGGTCGCGGCGATCAGTGCTAACGAGGAACTGATCGGCGAGCTGGTTTCCGACGCGATGGAAAAAGTGACCGCAGACGGCGTGATCACGGTGGAAGAATCCAAAACCATGTTGACAGAGCTGGAAATCGTCGAGGGCATGCAGTTTGATCGCGGCTATGTCTCGGCTTACATGGTCACGGACAACGATAAAATGGAAGCGGTTCTGGATGACGCGTATATCCTCATCACAGACAAAAAGATCAGCAATGTCCAGGACATCCTGCCCCTCCTCGAGCAAGTGCTCAAGACGGGCAAAAAGCTGGTGATTATCGCGGAAGACGTGGAAGGCGAAGCGCTGGCCACCCTGTTGGTCAACAAACTGCGCGGCACCTTTACCTGTGTCGCGGTGAAAGCGCCGGGCTTTGGCGACCGCCGCAAAGCCATGCTGCAGGACATCGCCGCGTTGACCGGCGGTACGGTCATCACCGAAGAGCTGGGGCTGGATATCAAAGAAACCACCCTCGAGCAGTTGGGCAGTGCCCGTCAGGTGAAAGTGCAAAAAGAAAACACCATCATTGTCGACGGCGCGGGCGACGAGGCGGAAATCAAAGGCCGGATCGCGAGCATTCGTTCGCAGATCGAAGAGACCACTTCCGATTTCGACCGCGAAAAACTGCAAGAGCGTTTGGCCAAATTGTCCGGCGGCGTCGCGGTGATCAAAGTGGGTGCCGCGACCGAAACCGAAATGAAAGAGAAAAAGCTGCGCATCGAAGACGCGCTGGCCGCCACCAAAGCGGCCGTTGAGGAAGGCATCGTCGCCGGTGGTGGGACCGCTTTCATCAACGTCATCGACGAAGTGAAGGCTCTGTTGGACAGCAACACCGGCGATGTCAAGACCGGTATGCAGATTGTCATCAAAGCGCTCGAAGAGCCCATCCGGCAAATCGCGACCAACGCCGGCCTGGATGGCAGCGTGATTGTAGAAAAAGTGAAGAGCAGCGCGCTCGGCGTGGGGTTTGACGTCCTGAAAGAAGAGTATGTGGACATGATCGAGGTCGGGATTGTGGATCCGGCCAAAGTGGCCCGCTCGGCCTTACAGAACGCCGCTTCCGTGGCCGCGATGCTGCTGACCACCGAAGGTGTCGTCTCGGAGATCCCCGAGCCTGAGCCGCCGATGCCGGCGGGTGGGGCCGGAGGGATGTATTGATCCGGTAACACCGACCCGACTGATAACGGACCCACGGGGGGCCGTGCCGCGGATGGCGGCGCGGCCCCCTTTCTGTTTGCCGCCCCGCGGGCCGGATCGGACTCCAT
>CAYZME010000013.1:0-30440 GCA_964479435.1 uncultured Oscillospiraceae bacterium | reverse complement strand
TCCTCGTCGGCCACCAGCCCGGCAATGGCCGTGGCCGCCGCGATCTTCATGGCGTCGTTGATATCCGACGCGCGGACGTCGAGCGCGCCGCGGAAGATGCCCGGGAAAGCCAGCACATTGTTGATCTGGTTGGGGAAATCGCTGCGCCCGGTGCCCACGACCCGCGCGCCGCCGGCGATGGCTTCGTCGGGGAAAATTTCCGGCGTCGGGTTGGCCATCGCGAACAGGATGGCGTCGGGCGCCATCGTCGCCACATCCGCGGCGGTCAATAAACCGGGGGCGGACAAGCCGATAAAGACATCGGCGTCGCGCAGCAAGGTCTTGATATCGCCTTTTTTTAACCGCAAGTTGGAAATCTCCGCCATGCGCGCTTTCTCGCCGTCCAATCCCGCGCGCCCTTTGTAAATGGCCCCCTGGCGGTCACACAACACCACGTCCCGCAAGCCCATGGCCATCAGGAGGCGTGTGACGGCGATGCCGGCGGCGCCGGAGCCGTTGACCACCACCGAGCAGGTCGCCAGCTCCTTGCCCACCAACTTGAGCGCGTTGATCATCGCCGCCAGGGTAACCACGGCCGTGCCATGCTGGTCGTCGTGGAAAATCGGGATATCGCAAACCTCTTTTAAACGGCGCTCGATTTCAAAACAGCGCGGCGCCGAAATGTCTTCCAGATTGACGCCGCCAAAACTGCCGGCCAGCAGCTCGATCGTGCGGACGATCTCGTCGACCTCTTTGCTGCGGATACATAGTGGAAAAGCATCGACGCCGCCAAACTCTTTAAACAAAACACACTTGCCTTCCATGACCGGCATGCCGGCTTCCGGTCCGATGTCGCCCAGCCCCAAAACGGCGGTGCCGTCGGTCACGACCGCCACCATATTCCAGCGGCGGGTGTATTGATAAGATAGATCCGTATCCCGGCTGATCTCCAGACAGGGCTCGGCGACGCCGGGCGTGTAAGCGATCGCCAGTGATTCTTTGTTATCGACGCTCGCGCGGGCGACGACCTCGACTTTACCCCGCCATTCCGCGTGTTTTTGCAGAGCGATTTCGCGTTTGTCCATGCTTTTATTATCCTCCACCGGTTGATCAAATTGGGAATCCCTAGACATCATAACGGAAAGCCTACCCCCTGTATAGCGTCATGATATACTGGTTTTGTGTCTATTCTGAATCGTTTTGTGTCATGATCGCGACCACGGAGGTATCACATGCAGTATGTCACACTCGGCCGGACCGGACTGCGGGTTTCCCGCACCGGATTTGGCGCCATCCCCATCCAGCGGATCGATCCGGACGCGGCCAAACGCCTGTTGCTGCGGGCCGTTGCCGGCGGGATCAACTTTTTTGACACCGCCCTGGGCTATTCCGACAGCGAGGCCAAAATCGGCGCCGCTTTTACCGGACTGGAGCGCGCGCGGCTGGTCCTGGCCACCAAGACGCCCTCCCAGACCGGCGCAGGGCTGGTCCAGGATCTGGAAACCAGCCTGGCGCGGCTGCGAACGGACTATATCGATATCTACCAGTTTCACAACCCCGGGTTCCTGCCGCGGCCGGGCGGCGCCGACGGCCTGTACGATGCGGCGCTGGCCATGCGGGATGTCGGCCGCATCCGCCACATCGGCATCACCCAGCATGACGCTACCCGGGCGATCGCGGCCGCCAACAGCGGCTTGTACGATACCGTCCAGTATCCCCTCTCCTACTTGTCAAATGAGCGCGATCTGGCTGTCGTCGACGCCTGCCGCCAAAATGACGTCGGCTTTATCGCCATGAAAGGCATGAGCGGCGGATTGTTGTCCAACGCGGCGGCGGCCTACGCGTACATGCGGTCGCTGGATATCGTCGTGCCCATCTGGGGCATCCAAAAAACATCCGAACTGGAGGATTTTTTGCGATATGAGGCCGAAGGGGTCACCATGGACGACCGCTTGCGCGCCGACATCGAGCGCGACCGCGCCGAACTGACCGGCAGCTTTTGCCGCGGTTGCGGCTATTGCCTGCCTTGCCCGGTCGGGATTCCGATCAGCATCGCCGCCCGCCTCTCATACTTGATGAAACGTTCGGTCACCGCGCCATATCTGACCCCCGAGTGGCGCGCGACGATGGAAAACATCACCCAATGCACCGAATGCGGCCAATGCGAAGCCAAGTGTCCCTACGAACTCAAACCGTACGAACTGCTCAAGACCCAGCTGCGCCTGTACCGCGAACAGTATCTCTGACCCCAGAGTTCCGCGGATGCGACGCCGTCACAAACGCCGCCCGACATCGATGTCGGCGGCTCCCGGCTACAACAGCCCCTGTATGAAGTACAGCAACGGCAACAGGAAGAGAAACAGGACGGAGTTGAACAACCAGCACGAGTTGGCCAGATCGACGTCCAGCCCGTAGATTTGCGGCGGGATCAGCGAATAGAACGCCGGCGGCATCGCCGCCAGCACACATACGACGCGCAACGGGGCGCCGCCCTCGACGGCGCCCAGGCCCAACAGCCAGGCCAGCGTGGTCACGACCAGGGGCGTGACCACGAATTTGATCCCGGCGACCGCCGTGCACGCGCGCAGGTAACCGCGCATCGCCCGCGGTTTCATATTGTACCCGGTGGTCACGACCAGAATCAGCGAGACCAGCGGTACCAGCAGCGCGTTGAGCGCGGGATAGAATGCCGGACGCCGCCACCCCGAAAAGCGCAGGGCGACGCCGCCGGCGATGCAGACAAAATAAACGAGGATATAAGGGTCAGTCAGCCATGTGCGCAGCGTCTGTCTGCCGCGATCACCGACTGGCATCCCGTGCCGTTTGGCGATGGGAAACCCCAACAGAAAGTAGGCGGCCTCCTCGAATAGCCGATACAACGAAACCACAACATAACCCGTCTCGCCAAAAAACAAAAAGCCGATCAGGCTGCCAAAGCTGCCCAGATTGGTGAACGACGCGGCGCAAAACATCGCGCCGGCCTGCGCCCGATCGTGGCGCAACAGGCGCGAAGCCAGCAGCCCCAGCGCGCCGCCCAACACCAGCGCGCTCAGCCCCAAAAACGGCAGGACCGCAAAACGCGCGTCCGCCAGCGTCGCGCCCCAGAACGCGCCCAACGTCACCAGCGGGCTCAGCCCCAGCAATGCCACCCTTTGTGACACGCGCAGCCACCGACCCAGGCTTTCCGGGCGGCCGACCCGGCCGAGAGAAACCAGATGCCGCAACCACTGGCCGACCGCCAATCCGACGACGATCAACCCGATCGACAATACATATTTGCCCACGCGCGCTCGCACACTCCTTCGGGCCAGCCGCAATGCGGAACGAAGCGGCCCATCTTTGGCATCATACCCGATCGCCCTGCGTTTGTCCCCGGCGGCCCACATGCCCGTTGGGCGAAAAAGTGGCACAATAGAGACATCTGAGAATGAAGAGGAGAAGACACATGGCAGCTTATTTACGATCCCAAGACGACATCCCGGATGTGATCGCCGCGCTCACGCTCGATGAGAAGTTCCAGCTGATCACGACGCGCAACCACACCATGACCCATGCGATCGAACGGCTGGGGATCCCCGCCATCTGCGCGATGGACGGCGGCACGGGCCCCAACTTCAACCATCACCTGCACGACAACGCCGAAAAGCTCCCGACCTCGACCCCGGCGCCCAACGCCATTCGCGGCTTCCATCAGATGCTGATGCACCCCGAGTCGGTGCCCGCGGATATGCAGGAAGTCATCGACGCCTTTTTGGCGGAAATCCATGAAAACTGGTTGCCCGACGGCCAGTTCCCCGGCGTCTTTCCCCCCGGCATGTTGCTGGGCGCCACCTGGGACCCCGAAACCGTACGTCTGACCGGGCGGGCGCTGGCCCGCGAATGCGACGCCTTCCAGATGGATGTCATCCTCGGCTCTCCCAATGTCAACATCCACCGCGACCCGCGTTACGGGCGTTTGTTTGAAGGATATTCCGAAGATCCCTGTCTGGCCGCCACCCTCGCGCCCGAACTGGTCAAAGGGGTCCAGGAGGAGGGACTGGTCGCCAACATCAAACATTTTGCCGCCAACAACCAGGAGACCGAGCGCAGCGGGATCAATGAGATCATTTCCGAACGCGCCTTGCATGAAATCTACTTGCCCGGTTTCAAAGCCTGTGTCGTGGAAGGACAGGGCATGACCGTGATGAGCGCGTACAACTCAATCAACGGCTTGCCCTGCGCGCAAAACCCCTGGTTGCTGCGCGAGATACTCAAAGGCGAGTGGGGATTTGAGGGCGCGGTCACATCCGATTGGGGCGCGGTGTACGACCAGGTGGACGCGCTCAACGCCGGCAACGACCTGCAACAGCCACACCCGCCCCGCATCGACGCGCTGTATGAGGCCGTCCGGTCCGGCGACCTGCCGATGGCGACCATCGACGACGCCGTACGCCGCATGCTCCGGGTCATCGTCGCCTCGCCGGCCTTCAACGGGCGGCGACATCTGCGCCTCGATCGCGCGTATTCACACGCCGCCGCTTACCGTGACGTCGCCGAAGGGGCGGTGTTGCTCAAAAACAACGGCGTCCTGCCTTTGCGCGCCGACGCGCGTGTGGGCGTGTTTGGCGCCAAATCCAAAGAACTGATCTTTTGTGGCCAGGGCAGCGCCGAAGTGGTCTCGGACCAGGTCACCCACATCTACCCCGAGCTGGTCCGACGCCTGGGGGCCGCGCACGCGCAGTTTGCCGTGGTCGCCGACGACGCCGACGCGGTGGTGGTCACCGTCGGTGTCAACGGCCAGGAAGGCCGCGACCAGCCCGACATGTTTTTGCCGGCGGAGGACCAACAGGAATTGGCGGCGGCCATCGCCGCGGCGCGGGCCAAAAACAAGCCGGTGGTGGCCATTCTCAACATCGCTAACCCGGTGGATCTGCGCGCCTACATCGACGACCTGGACGCCATCTTGTGCCTTTTCATCCCCGGCATGTGCGGGGGCGAAGGCGCCGTCGACATCCTGCTCGGTCAGGTGAACCCCTCCGGCAAGCTGCCGCTGACCTACCCCAGACGCTACGAAGATACCCCCGCCTACCTCAGTTATCCGGGCGAGGCCGGGGAATCCTGGTACAGCGAAGGGATCTTTGTCGGGTACCGCTACTACGACACCAAAGGCATCGAGCCGTTGTTTGCGTTTGGGCACGGCCTGTCGTACTCCCGTTTCGAGTTGTCCGATCTACGGTTGTCATCGGCAGTCTGGGATACCCGGGAAAGCGACACGCTCACGGTGCGCGTCCGCGTGACCAATGCCGGAACCCGAGATGGCAAAGAAGTGATCCAGCTGTATCTGCACGACGAGAAATCCACCCTGCGCAAGCCAGTGCAGGAATTGAAAACCTTTCAGAAAATTTGGGTTCCGGCGGGCGAAAGCGTCGATGTGGAATTGAAATTGGACGTCGCCGCCCTGGCCAGCTATGACGGGCGGCTGCGCAACTGGGTCGCCGAACCGGGTTATTACCAGGTGCGCGTGGGCACCTCCTCGCGCGACATCCACCTGACCGGGCGTTTCCGCCTGGTGGCGCATAACCCGTACGCCTATACCCCACACGGCTCGATGTCCAACCTGATCCAGGACGCCCGCGCCGTCGCCGTGATGAAAAAGTATATCCCCGAACAGATCGTCGACAGCATGGTGGCGCGCGTCACCGTCATGCCCAACATCACGCTCGCCCGCCTCTGGTCGCGGATGATCGACCCGGTGTTGACGGGCACCCGCGAGCAGCGCGACGCCGCACGTGAGCAGTTGTTTGGCGAGCTGGCCGCCATTGAAGTCATCGAGTGATGGCACCCCGAGCCGACAAAACCCCCCGCCTCTTCCCCCTGCGAGAGAGGCGGGGCGGCCGGCGGCGCGCCGGTCCGCCGTTGGGGCACGACCCCTATAGCCTCGGCGTGTACGAAATCGTCGCCCGCATCCCGCAAGGTCGCGTCGCCACGTATGGCCAGATCGCGGCCATGCTCACCCACCCGGCCCCCGGCCGGCCACAGGGTTATCCCCTCGCGGCCCGCCGCGTGGGCACGGCGCTGCGCCATGCCCCCCGCGAACGGCGCCTCCCCTGCCACCGGGTCGTCAATGTCCGCGGCGAGATGCTGCGCGGCGACGCGTTTGGCGGACCCGACGCCCAGCGCGACCGGCTGTCCGCCGAGGGCGTGATCTTCCGTGCCAATGGCCATATCGATATGAAAGCCAGCCTGTGGCGGCCGCGCCACCGGCCGGAGGGCGATGAGAAACGCTAGACCGTCAACGTATCGCCGTCATTCAGCACCCGGACGCGGTCGCCCAGCGCGTTTTTCAGCAAGCGCGTTTGGCCCGCGGCATCGTTGAGGATGGCCCGCCCGTGGTGCAAAAAAGCCAGACGGTCCGGCATGCTTCCCGCCTGTCGCAACTGCTCCACAACCGACAGCGCCGTGTGGTGACCGGTCTCCATCAACAGCAAATCACACCCGTCCAGCAGGGGCAGCAGATCCGCAACCCCTCCCGTGTCCCCCGAATACACCACCTTTTTGCCATCCGCCTCAATCGCAAAACCAAAACTGCGCCCGGCGCCATCGGCGTGCGGCGGCAGATGGCTGTTGTGCCAAGCGGTCACGCGCAATCCCTGGTCTGTGAACAGCACGCCGTCCGCTATGGGATGCGCGTCAATGGCGAAATCACACGCGAACCCGCCTTCGGTGAAGCGCAGCAAACCCAGGATATGCTCCCAGGCCGCGCGCTCAGGGATGAACAAATCCACGAGCCGGCCGCGCAGGGGCCGGCCGATGGTTTCGAGTTTTCTCAGCGTCCAAAACAGGTTGCCCAGACCGCCGATGTGGTCCATGTGCGTGTGCGAGATAAAGACCGCCCGTGTGCGGGTCAGATCCACATCCATCAGATGGGCCGTATAAGAACACGTTTCGCCGGCATCAAACCAATACAGCCGGTCGCGGTGCTCGACGGCGAACGATGTGTGATGGCGCCCCGGCATCGGCTCGGAGCCGCCACAGGTGCCGAAAATATGCAAGCGCATCGCCGGTTACCCCCATTTTTTACTCGCATCATAACATAAGTGCCCGCGGTGTCTTGATATCGTTCACAAGTAGTAGTAGTTTGGAATCAGTACGATCTCATCCGCACGTGACCGGTTCCCACAATCCTGTGCGCATCCGGCCGTGCCACATAGCCAAAGGAGGGTTTTTGCCATATGAGGATCGCTGTCATCGGCGCTACCGGTCAGGCCGGCCGCCTCATTGCCGCCGAAGCAAAAAATCGCAATCACGAAGTGACTGCCGTCGTCCGGCCCGCCTCGGCCGACAAGCTGCAGGGCCTGTATCCGGTCCTGGCCAAGGATATTCTGGATCTGCGGCCGGCGGATCTGGCCGGATTCGCGGCGGTGGTCAGCGCCTATGGCCCGTCCGCCCAATCGGCCGACCCGGGCGGGGATTATATCCGGCACATGTCGGCTCTGGTCGCGGTCATGGAGCAGTTGCCCGACGTGCGCTTTCTCATCGTGGGCGGCGCGGCCAGTTTGTATGCCGACGAAAGCCGTGAACAACGGGTGCTCGCCTCCATCCCGCCGGCATACCGCGCCGTCCCCGCTGCGGCGATGGAAATGTTCGCGCACATCCGGCAAAGCAAAGCCAATTGGACCTACTTCAGCCCCGCCGCCAATTTTGACGCCGGCGGCCGCCGCATCGGCCGCTATGTTTTGGGCACCGATTACAGGATTCCCAACGCGTCGGCGGAAAGTTACATCTCTTACGCCGATTACGCGGTCGCCCTGGTGGACGAACTGACCCGCAAGGAGTTTGTCGGGCGCCGTTTCACCGCGGTTTCCGACACCAGTTACATCCAGCGTGAGAAAGAATATTCCTTTTTCGATATCACCCAGAATCCTTTTGTCCGGCGCGGCGGTTATTTTGGCATTTTCTCCCGCACCGGCGGCTTTAGCCCCTCCGGCGTAAATTACGGGTCCGCCCGTGTCAGCATCGGTTCCCGGCGCGGCGCCATCTCAGAGTGGCCGCACAATCGCCTGATGGATCTGTTTCCGGTCTACCGGGGCGCCAAAGTGGCGTTTTCGGTGCAAACCGGCCCCACAGAGATCCAACTGAAAACCCTCTACGGCACGATCACGATGTGCTTTCCCGAACCCTCGCTGTTATACATCAAGGGCACGGGCGGGGTCAGTCTCAAGATGGAGATCGACAAATCGCAATCCGGCATCATCAAACCGCGCAAAAACAAAGCGTGGGAGACGTATTACCGCTGGATCGGCAGCCTGGTGTTCAACCCCCTACAGGGCGAGATCGACATGGACGCGCCGTGGGAATGGGAAACCCTCACCACCCCCAAAGTCAAAGCGCATGTGCTGCCGGATGAAAACGGGACCTTTCTGGTCGCCGTCGAAGAATCCAAATTCGCCGGCGTGGTGCGCGACCATTACCCCAGCTATGAGGAAGGCCTGGCCGATGTCACCGCGGATTGGGAATCCTTTTTGGCCACCATCCCCCACTTTGTCCGCCCCTTTGAGGAGCGGCGCGGCGAAGCGGCTTATATTCTCTGGTCTCATCTGGTCGGGCCTTCGGGCAAAGTCAAACGCCCGCTGATGTATATGTTTGGCACCAGTTGCGCCTCGTCGTGGCAGATGTGCCACAATGCCGTGGCCTTGCAGGACGATCCCGGACTGGCCGCCGAATTGTTGATCAACCCCTTGGACGAAGCCAGCCCGGTGGGGCAACTCCCCGATTTTTACGACGATATGCGCGGGCATTATATGTGGTTTAAGCCGCCGCTCCAGGGCTGGGCCCTGAAATGGCTGATGAAAAAATATGACCTCGCGCAGATTTGGCCGCGCGAGAAAATCGAGACCATGTACGACGGATTCGGCAAATGGGCGGACTGGTTCTTGCGCTACCGCGACGACGACCACGACGGAATCCCCCAATACGAGCACGGCGACGAAGCGGGGTTCGACGACAACACCGCTTTTGCCGAGCACTCTACCATCGAAGCTCCCGATCTGTGCGCCTACCTCGGCCTGCTGTTTGAAGCCGTCGGCGACCTCGGTCAGCTGTTGGGCAAAGACGCCGGTGAAGTCGCGGAATGGTACCGCAAGTCGCGTGAAATCATCGCCCGCATGATCGACACGTTCTGGAATGGCGAGCGCTTTATCGCCATGAAAAGCGGGACACATGAAGAGATCGCCACAGGATCCTGCCTCTTTTACATGCCGATCATTCTCGGGGAACGGCTGCCGCCAGAAATCCGTGACAAAATGGCAGCCGACCTGGCGGCCGAGGGAGAATTGCTCACCGAATACGGTCTGGCGTCGGAAAAACTTTCCAGCGACTATTTCCGCACGGCCGATCTGGCCAAAGGCTTTGTCTTGCCACCGACGCAACTGCACCTGGTCACCGGTCTGTACGACGCCGGGTACGAAGATCTGGCAAAGAAAATCGCCGCGCGTTATTGCAAAGCGATCTATGATTTCGGTTTTTGCATGCTGATCAATCCGTTGACCGGGAACTTCGGCGGCGGAATCGGCGGCAGCTGGCCGGCTTGTGCCTTCATCGTGCTCGCAGACATCTGCAGCAACATGTAACCCGCAAGGGACGGAGGGAGCGAAAGATATGAAAGTCGCAGTAATTGGCGCCACCGGCAAAGCCGGCAGACTCATCGCCAAAGAAGCCCAAAATCGCGGACACGAAGTTCACGCCGTCACACGGCCCGCTTCAATCAGCCGTTTGGAAGACCCCTACCCGGTCATCCCCAAAGATATTTTTGCCTTGACCACCGACGACTTCCGCGGCTTCGACATCGTCGTCGACGCTTTCGGCACGGATTTTGGCAAACCCGGCAACGAATATCTGCATGTCACCACCGTCGAGCACCTGATCCGCATCATGGAACCGTTGCCCGATACCCGCTTGATCGTGATCGGCGGCGCGGGCAGTCTGTTCAAAGATGAATCGCGTACCCAGCGCGTGTTGGAATTCATCCCGCCGGCGATGCGCGCGGTTCCGGAAGCCTCGTTCACAGCACTGAAAAAGCTACAGGCCAGTCAGATCAACTACACGTTCATGAGTCCGGCCGAAACCTTTGACGCCGGCGGTCCCCGCACAGGGAAATATACCCTGGGCACCGACGTCGCCATCCTCAACTCGGTCAATCGCAGTTATATCACGTACGCGGACTACGCGGTGGCCATGGTTGACGAATTCGAAAACCGCCGGTTCGTCCGCCAACGCTTTACCGCTGTATCGGAAGCCAAATTCAAAAACGATGCCAAAAATGAATTCCGATTCGGGCCCAATGCCTTTACCCGCTACGGCGCGTATTTTGGCATCTATGCCGGCGCAGCCAGCAGCGGCGGGTACGGCGGCGGGGATCTGTACATCGGATCCCGGCGCGGCCTCGTCTCCTCGGTCGCCAACAACCGCCTGATCGACCTCTATCCCATCTACCAGGGTAAAAAAGTGCCGTTCGCGGTGATGGCGACTGCCACCGAGCTGACGCTGCGCACCCAATACGGCAATCTCAAAATCTGTATGGCGGAAGACCGCCTGATGATGATCCGGGGGGAGAACGGGTTGGGTCTGCGCCTCAACAAGCAGATGGTCCCGCATGAGATCATGAAGCCCCGCGGCGACAAAGCCTGGGAAGGCGCGTTCCGCTGGGTTTGTTGCATGATCTTCAATCCCCTGTGCGGCCGCATCGAGATGGACGCCGCCTGGGACTGGGAAAAGCTGACCACCCCGATCGTCCGCGGCGACGTTCTGCCCGATGACGAGGGCAATCTGCTGCTGGCCGTCGAGGAATTTACCCACGCCGGCTGGTTGCGCGACACGTATCCTTCGTATGAGGAGGGACTGGCCGATGCCACCCGGGATTTTGAATCCTTCCTGGCCAGACAACCCGACTTGCCGTTGCTGTATGCCGATGAGCGCCGCGAGGCCGCTTACATGACCTGGTCGCACATCGTCCGCCCCTCCGGCCAGATCAAGCGCCCTTTCATGTATATGATGGGGACTTCCTGCGCGTCCGCATGGCAAATGTGTGAAAACGCCGTCGCGCTCAAAAACAATCTGCCATTGGCCATCGAGCTGATGCTCAACATGATCGATCAGCAGGCCCCCACCGGTCAACTGCCCGATTTGTACGACGATATGAAGGGCGGGTTCACCAAGATGAAGCCGCCGGTGCAGGGCTGGGCTCTCGACATTCTCATGCGGGAACATGATTTTGCCACCGAGGTCCCGCGCGACAAATTGACTTACCTGTACGAAGGGTATGCCAAATGGGCCGACTGGTTTGCAGCCTACCGGGACGACGACGAAGATGGCGTCTACCAGTATGACCACGGCGACGATTCGGGCAACGACGATGCCGCCGTGTTCAAATACAGCTTGCAGATGGAACTGCCCGACCTCAACGCGTTCGTCGCGCTGTTGTGCGAAAAACTGGGCGACATCGCCAAGATCCTCGGCCATTCCGACACGGTTGTCCAGGGGTGGTATGCGCGCGCGCAAGCTTTGATCGACGCCATGATCCGCGATCTGTGGAACGGCGAGCGCTTCATCGCCCACGTCAGCGGCAGCCACCGGGTCGTGGACAACACGTCGATCATGTTCTATCGCCCGTTGGTGCTGGGCCGGCGCCTGCCGGCGGCCATCCTCGAAAAAATGGCCGCCGACCTGTCCGCCGAAGGCGGCTACCTGACCCCGTACGGGCTGAGCGCGGAACGCATCACCAGTGTCGAATTCAACAAAACTTCGTTTGGCAACGGCGGCATCCCCGCGTCGGAAAACCTCCTGATCGCTACCGGGCTCTACTACGCCGGTCAGGAAGCGCTGGCAAAAAAGATCGCCCAACGCTTTTGCGACGGTGTCCGCCTGGGCGGGTCGCCCTTTTTCGGCGTCGCGCCCGGCTTTATGGGCAGCTGGGGCGCGGCGGCATTCCAGGCCTTGGCCAACTTACACTGCAACATGTAACGAGAAGAGAAGGCCGGACTGCCGCCCCACCCGGGCGGCAGTCCCTTCTCTGGCGGAATCACGACCGCGCTTGCGCAACCGTACGCGAACTGTTATATTCGGACACAACTCACACGAACAGGAGGACGGAAGGATGAAAAGGGCGATTTCCTTGCAGCGACAACCGGACCCAACGAGGATCACCGGATAACGGATCGCCTGTAGCCGTTTCCCCCGTCACCTTGGCGGGTCTCCCAGATTGGACAGCACGTCTGTCCCACAGGAGTACCCATGTTTTCACGAGTGAAAGCCTTTGTTGGCTGGTACCGGCCCTATGTCGGGACGTTGGTACTGGTCTTGTTCTGTGCCACGGCCTTTTCCGCCCTCACCCTTCTCTTGCCTCTGATCACACGCTACATCACCAAGGACATCCTCACCGGAGAGGCCGCTGTGGCCCCACAGCGATTGCTGTATGCCGCGTTGGTGATGGCAGCCGTGATCGGCCTGCAGATTCTCTTTGAATTCATCGTCGACATCCGCGGCCATGTCATGGGCGCCGAGATGGAACGCGACATGCGCGACGCGCTGTTTGTCCATCTCACACGCCAATCCTTCGGATTTTTTGATCGCGCCAAAACCGGCGCGCTGATGAGTCGTCTGACCGGAGACTTGCTCAACATCGCCGAATTGGCCCATCACGTACCGGAGGATCTCCTGATCAACATCACGCGCTTTTGCGGCGCTATGATCATTCTTTTTCGGATCAACAGCAAACTGACCCTGGGCATCGTCTTATTTCTGCCCGGCCTGATCGCTTTCAGTCTCTACTTTAACGCGCGGATGCGGCGCGCGCTGGCGTTATCGCGCGAGCGCATCGCCGAGGTCAACAGCCAGGCGGAAGACGCGCTGGGGGGCATTCGCACCGTCCAGGCTTTCACCAACGAAGCTTTGGAACAAGAGCGGTTTGCCCATACCGGCTGCGCCTTTTTTGCCAGCCGGCGCGCCATCTACCGCAACGAGTCGTACAACGCCACCGGTGTCGACGCGCTGGTGCGCGTTCTCACCGGCGCGGTGACGGTGTTTGGCGCGCTGGCCATTACCCGTCAACGTTTGGATCTGCCTGATTTGCTGACTTTTCTGCTTTATATCGGCAGCCTCACCGACCCGATCATGCGTTTGGTATACACCTCGCTGACGTACCAGAATGGCATGGCGGGTTTCGTCCGCTTTCAGGACCTGATGTCCCAAGAACCCGAAATTGCGGACCATGCGGGCGCGCGGACACTCCAAAATGTGCGGGGCGAGATCCGGTTTGATCGTGTCACCTTCCGCTATCAGGGTACGACACAGCCGGTGCTGGCCAACCTCGACCTGTCCATCCGTGCCGGAGAGACCGTCGCCCTGGTCGGCCCCTCGGGCGCGGGCAAGACCACACTGTGTTCCTTGATCCCCCGTTTCTACGATGTGGAAGCAGGCCGCGTCACCGTCGATGGCGTCGATGTGCGCGCGCTCACGTTGTCTTCCCTGCGCCGCGCGATCGGCATTGTGCAACAAGACGTCTTTTTGTTTGCCGATACCGTGGCGGAAAACATCCGCTACGGCAACCCCGGCGCATCCGACGCGGCGGTTGTCGCGGCCGCGCGCCAGGCCGGGGCGGATGATTTTATCGCCAATCTGCCGCAGGGATATGCCACCGAAGTAGGCGAACGCGGCGTACGGCTGTCCGGTGGGCAAAAACAACGCCTCAGCCTGGCGCGGGTATTTCTCAAAAACCCGCCGATCCTCATCTTTGACGAAGCCACCTCGGCGCTGGATGCGGAAAGTGAGCGTGATATCCGCGCGGCGATGGCACAGCTGGCTGTGGGGCGCACCACTTTGATCATCGCGCATCGCTTGTCCACCGTGCGCAACGCCGACCGGCTGGTCGTCTTGACCGACGAGGGCGTTGTCGAACAGGGCACCCACGCACAGCTGTTGCAGGCCAACGGCACCTATGCGCGACTGTACGGCCGTGCCGCCGCGGGAGCCCCGTTCTAGCAGCGAAAAACCTGGGAAAAGCCGCTGAGAGAAAAAATCCCGCGACCACCGATGTGGCCGCGGGATTTTTCATATCTTGCGCAACTCGCCGCCCAACACCTGGCGGATACGATGGAGCAAACGCGCCGTCTCCGCGTCGATTTGCTCCGCAGTCCATGTGCCGGCGTCCGACTCCAGCCAGTAGCGAAACATCACCGATTTCTTGCCGGCCGGAATCTGCTGTCCCCGATATTCTTCGACAAACGCACAGCGGCGCGCCACTTCCAGGATCAGGCGCTCCAGCTCCGACCAGGCGACGTCCTCTTCCAGCACAACCGACAGATCCAGCTCCACCAAAGGAAATGTCGGCAGCGGCTGGAAGCGATTCTCACGCGACGGCAGAGGTTGGAGCTGATCCGCCGACAGCTCAAACAGCGCCGTGTGCAGCCGCTTGATTCCGGCGTGGCTCGCCGCCTGGGCAGACAAGATCCCCAACGAACCGATCACGGCCTCCCCGTCTACAACATTGAGCCAAACCTTGGGGTCCGCCCACGCGGGTTTTTCTCGTTGCTCAAACGCGAAGGGTGCCAACATCGCCATGCGCGGCAGCGCCTCGAGCACACCCTTGGCTTCGCGAAACAAGCGCAGCGGGTCCGTGCCGACCACCGCGCCGCCCACCCGTCGTTCCTGCGATGGCAGTGTCTCGTTCGCGTCGCTGGGGTGAGAGGCACCGGGGGCAAATACCTGTGTGAACTCGTATACACGAAAAGAATCAAAATGACGCTGGTTGACGACGATGCTTTCCAGCAGCCCGGGGACCAGCGAGGGGCGCAAATGCGCGGCGTCGGGCGCCGGCGGCGCCGATAGACGCAAACACGCCGCGGGGTCGATCCCGGCAGCCTCCAGATAGCGCTGCGGCACCCACGGATACGTAAACACCTCTTGCATCCCGGCGTGAAAAGACAAATATTCGCGAATCGCACGGTCGGCCTCCGGACCGCGCTGACGGATCGCGCGCTCCAGCCGCACACGGGGAGGAATAAAGGCAAACGCGTCATAGCCGATCATGCGTGCCACTTCCTCCAGCACATCGTCGGCGAGGGATACGTCGCCGGTGCCTCGCCATGAGGGCACGCGCACTTGCAGTACCTCACCGCGCGCCGCGACGTCAAACCCCAGCGGCGCCAAAAGAGCGACCACTTCTTCCCTCTGTATTACGCGCCCCAGGCGCGAATTGAGAAAAGACATCGGCACGTCGATCACCGGATACTCGGCGCGAACCGGGCGGCAATCGCTCACTCCCGCCAGGCGCGCCGTCGGCAGCAACCGGCGCAACAAGTGATCGGCGACGGCCATCGCCTGATCCATGCGCTCGGCATCGATGCCTTTTTCATTGCGCGCGCTGGATTCGGTCCTCAGTCCAAAGCGCTGTGCGGAACGTCGCACCGAAAGCGGGGCAAACTGCGCCAGCTCCAGGATCATTTCCGTGGTGTCGTCGACAATGGACTCCTGCTTGCCGCCCATAATCCCGGCCAGCGCCATCGGACCTTGCGCGTCACAGATCAGCAAATCGTTGCCCGTCAAATCCAACTGCTGGCCATCCAGCAACCCGAGCGTCTCATCCGGCCGCGCCGTGCGCACGACAATGCCGCCTCGCACGTGCTGGCGGTCAAAGCCATGGGTCGGCTGGCCGGTCGCCAGCATCACATAATTGGTCAGATCGACAAGGTTGTTGATCGGGCGTACATCCACCTTCCACAGCATCTGGCGCAACCAGTACGGAGAGGGCTGTACGGCGAGCCCTGTGTACACCATCGCGGCATACCGGCCACAGCGATCCGGCGCTTCTATCGCTATCGCCGGGCCCGGCTCATGTGCCGGCGGGGCAAAGTCCGGCAAGGGTCGTAACTCGCGCCGGAAAATGGCGGCCAGTTCTCTGGCCATCCCATAATGGCACCACAGATCGGGGCGATTGGTCAGGGATTTGTTGTCGATCTCGAGGATCAGGTCGTCCAGCGACAGGGCGTTTGACAGCGGCGTGCCCGGTACGGCTTGCCAGGCGGACACGTCCAGGATCACGTGGTCGTCGTCAGCCGGAAACAATCCCTCCAAACCCAGCTCGGCCGCGGCACAGATCATGCCATGGCTGCGCACCCCGCGCAGCCGCGTGATTTGGATTTCCACCGGCTCCCCTTCGCCGTGCCAGCGCACCCGCGCGCCGGGCAACGCCACCGCGACCGATTGGCCGACGGACAGGTTGGAACCGCCGCAGACGATCGCTACGGATTGGTCGCCGATCTCGACGGCGCACACGCGCAAACGATCGGCGTCGGGGTGGGGCTGGACGTCGGTGATGCGCCCCACCACCACATCGGCCAGCCCGTCGGCCAACGAGACCACCTCTTCCACTTCGACCGTACGCATCGTCAATTCATAAGCCAGCCGCTCCGCCGGCAGATCGGCGGGTAAATCTACATATTCACGGATCCAATTGAGTGAAAGCTTCACAGATCGCGCCCTCCTATTTGAACTGGTTGAGAAATCTCAGGTCCGCGCTGTGGAACAAGCGGACATCGTCCACACCGGTACGCATCATCACCAGGCGATCCAACCCGATGTTGATGTAAAATCCCGTCCACTGCGCCGGATCCAGACCGGCGGCACGCAACACATTGGGATGGGGTGTGCCGCCCGGCATCACTTCAATCCAGCCCACTTGCTTGCACACTTTGCAACCGCTGCCGCCACAGACCAAACAGCGCATATCGATTTCAAAGCCCGGCTCAACAAAGGGGAAAAACCCCGCGCGCATCCGCACTTCCACCGGACGCCCGAACACACGCTCCAAAATGGTGTCGATGAGCAACTTGCCGGAAGCAAAAGAAAAGTCCCGTTCGACAATCAACGCTTCATACTGGAAAAACGCACGCTCATGCCGGGCGTCGGTGCTCTCATTCCGATACACGCGCCCCGGGTAAACAAAGCGGGCGGGCGCGCCATAGCGTTGCAAATAACGGACACTGCCGCCGGTCAAATGCGGTCTCAGGCACAGGCGGCTCGCGCCCGCCTCATCCTCGGTTCCGGCCAGCCAAAACGTGTCCATCGATTCGCGCGCCGGGTGATCGGGCGGAAAATTCAGATGGTCGAACGCGTATTGTTCGCTGGTGATTTCGTCTTCGGCATAAATCTCAAACCCCAGGGAGCGGAACGCGTCATTGAGGTCATAACTCATTTGCGTCACCGGGTGCAGCGCGCCGCTCACCGGCCGGATGCCGGGCAACGTCAGGTCGACGACACCTGTCACCACGGACGCCTGGCTGAGGATGTGCGCCCGCTGGGCCGCAATCGCCTCGTTCAAGGCCTGCTTGACCTCATTGGCCCGCTGCCCCATTTCTTTGCGGGCCTGCGGAGGCAACGTCCCCAGGCTTTTGAGCACCGTGGTCAATTGCCCTTTCTTGCCCAGGTAACGCTGGTTGACTGCCTGCAACGCCTCCGTCGTACCCGCTTGACGCACCGCGGACAACGCGTCTGCGAACAGGGTTTTCAATTCATTGTGCATCTTATCCCTCCATACAAAACGTCCCATGTCTCGCCAACTCGCGGCCGGGACATGGGACGAATCATCGCGGTACCACCCATTTTGCGCGACAGAAACCGCCGCGCCACTCGTACAGATGTAACGGTCTGAACCCGTCGCGGACTACCTTGTCACCCGCGCAGCTCCCGAATGAACTTCAACGCCCCGGCCAAGCGGATGGCTTACAGCCGATGACCATCCTTCTCTATCGCGGCCGCGATGGGCGTCTACTCTTTCGATCCTCGCTTTATACTCCGATGAGTGTATCACAAAAACGGCACACACAACAATTGGCGCCCGCGCCCTTTGTGTCGCAACCTTGTTTCGCCAAGGAGCAATATGGTATCATCTGGCAGCCGGCAGTTTGCCGCAAAGGAGCGTGACCGCTATGTCCCACCCTGGCTCCCCCAGCCTTGCCCATCGCTTGCGTCATACATTCATCGGAGATCGCGCGTTCTATCGCGTGATTTTAACTTTGGCGATCCCCCTTGTGGTGCAAAACCTGGTCTCCAACTTTGTCAACTTGCTGGACAACGTCATGGTCGGCACGCTGGGAACCGCCGAGCTGTCCGGCGTGGCCATCGCCAACCAGCTGATCTTTGTTTTCAACCTCTCGATCTTTGGCGCCATCGCCGGCGCGGGAATCTATGGCGCCCAGTTTGCCGGCGCGGCCGACTGGGAGGGTTTACGCCAGACGTTCCGTTTCAAACTCCTGGTCGCGACAGGCATCACGGCAATCGGGATGGCGGTGCTCTATTTTTTGTCCGACCCGCTGATTTTGCTGTATCTGACCGGCGAGGGCGACGCGCGCGACGCCGCCGATATGCTCACGCATGGCCGCACGTATTTGCAGATCATGATCTGGGGGCTGTTGCCGTTCGCGATCACGCAAAGTTACAGCGGCACGTTGCGCGAAACGGGGCACGCTACGTTGCCGATGATCGGCAGCCTGGCGGCTGTGGTCGTCAACCTGGTCTTCAACTATCTTTTGATCTTTGGCCACTTCGGCTTCCCGCGTCTCGGCGTCCAAGGCGCGGCCATCGCGACGGTTATGAGCCGGTACGTGGAACTGCTCGTCATCGCGGCCTGGACACACTCCCACCATCTCAAATACTTCTTTATGGAAGGCGTCTACCGCTCCTTGCGCATCGGCCGCGGCTTGGCGTTCCAAATCGCCACCAAAAGCATCCCCCTGCTGGTCAACGAATTCCTATGGTCGGTCGGGATGACCACGATCAACCAGATCCTCTCGACGCGCGGGCTGGTCGTGATGGCAGGGCTCAACATCGCCAGCACGATTGCCAACCTGTTCAACGTGTTCTTCTTGTCGATGGGTGTCGCGGTCGCGGTCACAGTCGGCCAGGCCTTGGGCGCCAACGACATCGCCAAGGCCAAAGAGCAGGTTTGGAAGATCATTTTCTTTGTCGTCTGCATCTGCGTGGTGCTCGGCTCGGCTTTGGCGATCAGCGCCAATTACATCCCGGCAATTTATAACACCACCGCGGAAGTGCGCCATCTCGCCACCGTATTCATGCGCACCAGCGCGCTCTACATGGCATTCAACGCCATCGCGCATTGCTGTTATTTTGCCATGCGCTCGGGCGGCAAGACCTGGATTACGTTCTTGTTCGACAGCGTATACAGCTGGGTGATCATGGTGCCCTGCATGTATTTACTTGTCCACTACACACACTTGCCGGTGGTCTTGCTGTTCCCGCTCGGCCACCTCCCCGACGCACTCAAAGCCATCCTCGGCGCCTGGGTTGTACGTACAGGCGTATGGGCCAAAAACATCGTCGGCAGCAGCGAGACAGCGGCGACAGGCGAGGCCGCGGCCGGCGGATGATCCCGCCCCCCGGCGCCCCAGCTGCCGCTGCCGGTTAGATCGCAACCAAATAAAAAACACCCCTCCGCCTAAAAAGAGGGGTGTTTTTTCACGCTGCTGACTCGGCGGGCGTGTCGCCCGGCCATCCGTCAGACGGTCAGATAATCTTTCAGGTATTGGAGGCTGGCCTCGGTCACTTTGTGGTTGTACGCGTCCATATCGGGGTTGGCGGCTTCGACTTCGGTGCCAAACCAGCCGGTTTCGATGATCAGGTGGATGCCCTCGCGCATCGGCGCGATCTTGAGGATGGTATCCAGCGCCCGTTTGACATCCACATTGCCGGTGCCCAACACACAGCCGACGGGTGTCAGCGGCCCATTGGCGCCGCCAAAGGGAGCGTCGATGATCTTCGTATCTTTGATGTGCGTGGTGATCGCCCACTTGGCGAGGTAATCGATGTCTTCATTGGGGTCGGTATTGGTGAAAAAGCCATTGGCGGTGTCATACGCGCTGCCCACATGCTTGGAGCCGACGGCGGAATAAATCTCGTCGAATTCCTTGCCGGTGAAATCCAGGTGGTTTTCCAACGCGCCGTACAAGCCGTATTTTTCCAGCATCGGGGCGGCCACTTTGAGGCACTCGGTGACGTTGGCCTGCTGCTCGGCGCCCGTCCAGCCCGGCGTCAGGTTCCAGCGGGTGGTCTTGGCTTGGAGCCGACCATACGCGCCGCGCAAAATGGTGATGCCGCGCGCTTTTTGCTCGGCCAGGCTCTGCTCAAACGTTTCGCGCGCCTGGGCCGCGTCCGCGCCCTGCCAGCCGCACATCTCAAACAGACTGGGATGCAAACGGCCCTCTGTCTCAAACCCATACTCCGCCATTTTTTCGTCGATCCGCTTGATGTCATCCGCACCCAGGCCAAACGCAAACGGCACAAAGACACCGCAGCCCAATCTCTGCGCGGCTTCCATCTGCCAGAACATCTTGTCCAGCGGCGAAAGCTCCTTGGGGGCCGGATACGTAAACCCGACAAAACCGATCTTGGCGTTGTTCTTGTACATGCTCATTCCTCCTGCTATTTTCCCTCTATGGTCGTGGGGTGTGTAGGTCTACCAGCATTGTACCACCACAGATGGCAAATAACCGCGATTTGAACACGAATTCGACTGTTTTCTTTCCGATCTTGCGCGAACGGCCCCCGGTCTCCGAGACCAGGGGCCGTGCCAGATATTGTCCGGCCCGCGACAGGCTCGCCGGCGCCACAACCGCGGCGATCCGCTCCGATGCGCCAGCCAAAAGCCGGACAGGACCGACCAGAAGCCTCTGGCCGGTCCTGCTTACCTACTTAGGGGTAAATCGTGCGGCCTTTGGCGTCGCCAATGCCTGACATCCGGTGGAAGTATGTGTTGACCACGTCACGGAACTCACTGGCATCGGCGATTTGCATCCCCAGACGCTCGTCGACCAACCGGAAGCAATGCGCGTCGATCTTGCCGTCCAGCGCGCGCCATTCATCGCGGAATTGCTCGACGCGCTCGACGCTTTCAAAGTGCGTATCGTAAATATGCTGGATCACGGTTTTGCCCGAATGCAGGACGTGTGTGTAGGGCACGTGGTGGAAAAACAGCAGCAGTTCATCGGGGCACGTGGCGATGTTGTTGTACAGATCGCTGACCGGCGGATTGTATTGCATGGTATACCCGGCGCCGGTTTCAACCGTGCGGTCGAGGCCGATGCCATCGCGGTCGGCATGGTTGTACGTCCCCCAGCGGGTGTATTCGTAGCCGTCGACGTCGGGCCCGTATTTGACCTCCGGCACGATCATCCAGCCGGTCCCCAGCGGCGCGGTGTACCCTTCGTACAGCTCGCGGGATTCCAGCATGAACGGCAATACCGTCTCCATCACCTGCGGGTCGGAGCCAAACGTCAACTGGATCCATTCGCGCGCGATGTGCTCGCTGCTCAACCGCGGGTCCCAGGTCAGACGGCCAAAGCCATAAAAGTTGGCCTGGGCGAACGGGTGTGAAGTCCAATATTCGTCATCGCAGATGTTGGCGATACCCGTGACTCCGCCGTGCGGCATGTTGTACAGTGTGCCGTCGACCACCTTGGCGACCGTCGAGCCGGGGCCTTGGGAATGGGTATCAAAATCGAGGCTTTCTTTGAGCAGCGGCACCAGATAGCAGATGTGCGTCTGGCGGCCGGTATATTCCTGCACGATCTGAAATTCGATGGTCTGACTGCATTGGCGGATACCCGAAAAGATGGTCGAAACCGGTTCGCGCGGCTGGAAATCAAAGGGGCCGTTTTTGGTCTGCAAGATGACATTGTCGGCCAGCTTGCCATCCAGCGGCAAAAAGGTCTCGAGTGCCGCCTTGGCGCGATCTTGCGAACGGTCGCGCCAGTCCATATAGCAGTCGTAAACGAAACAGCGCCAGATCACCAGGCCGCCGTGCGGGCGGAAGGCGTCCGCCAGCATATTGGCGCCGTCGTCGTGGTCACGCCCGTATGTGAAGGGGCCGGGCTCCCCTTCCGAATCGGCTTTGACGATGATGCCGCCAAAATCCGGGATGTAGCGGTAAATCGTAGTGGCGGCATCCGCCCACCACTGGCGCACCGCGGGATCCAACGGATCCGCGGTCGGCAAAAAGCCCAGCGCCACCGGCGTGGCAAAATGAATACATAGGAACAGCCGCACGCCGTATTCGCGCAGGACATCGGCGATCTGCGCGACCGCCGGCAGCATCTCTTCGGTCATCAGGCGCATCATCGGCAACGGCACATTGACGTTGTTGAGCCCCAGCGCGTTGATGTGTACCGAAGCCAACAGCCGCGCGTAGTCGCGAATCTGGGTCATGTCTTCTGTGACCAGCTTGCGGTTTTTGAAGAAAATGGAGCGACCCGCCCAGGTACCGGTGTTGAGCACCAGCGACTCGCCGCTTTTGTGCATATCCCAATGATGAAACATCCGCAGTTCATTTTGGCTGCTTTGGCGCGTGTTTATTTCACCGGGCGAACGGCCCAGCCCGATTTGCCGCAGGAGATAGAACAGGCCATACAGCACGCCGCTGGCATCGCGACCGGTGATGGCGAGGCGGCGCGCGTCCTGATGGACAACAAAACTGCCGGCCGGCGTATCGACATCGGCGGCGGGATCGATGGCCAGATACACGTGGGGGGATGGACAATCGCCTGCCACTTTGTCGGGCTCGACGGCGTAAATCTCGCGCGCGGCGCGCGCAAGCTCCCGTTGAGCTGTCACCATGACCAACCCGGTTCCGCGGACGGTAAAGCGTTCAAAAAAGGGCCGAAATGCCTCTGCAGTCGGCAATTGCGCGGTGCGCGCAAATTGAAGCCAGGCAAAATAGCCCGGCAGATGGCGGTCTTTGCGGACGTCCGTGTACTGGATCTGGTAGTCTTGCATGCTCTATTCTCCTCTTTTTTATGTTTGTAACCGGGTTCGCAAGGCACCCTCTCGATTGTAACACGCGCCCCCCGCCGGCATCGTCCGGCGGCTCAAATCCGGGGCACGCCCAGCTCGTCACCGATCATGCGCAGCTCGGCCAGCGTCGCGGCCTGCACGGGGATGCCTTCACGCAGCATGCGTTGGCGCGACTCCCGCTCTTTTTCGCCGTGGATGTAAATTCGATCCCGGCCGGCTGCCCGCGGGCTGTCGCGCAACTCTTGCAACAAAGTGGACATGCGGTCACGGATTTCGACTTTGTTGCCAAAAATGCCATAGTCGATCGCCCACATGGTAAACGTCGTGTCGCTGTTTCCCGATCTTTGCACATGCGGACCGGTCGTACCGCCACTGACAATGGCCGTGAGGATTTCGACCACCATCGCCAAGCCATAGCCTTTGTGCGATCCTGTTTGCTCGTCCAACCCGCCCAGCGGCAAAATGCCGCCTCCCAGCTTGGCGATGATATTGCCAATTACGCGGCCGGCATCGGTGCAATCCTGACCGTGTTCATCGGCCGCCCAGCCATGCGGCAGCGCCTCTCCCCGCTTGTCATAGACCTCCAGCTTGCCGCGCGTCACCACCGTCGTCGCCGCGTCAAACCAGAAGGGCACGGGGTCGGCGGGCATGCACAGAGCGATGGGGTTGGTGCCCAACATGGCCTGGCGCCCGTGGGTCGGAATCATGATCGCTTCGGTGTTCGCCATGCTGATCCCGATCATGTCTTGGGCGGCGGCCATCGATGCGTAATAGCCGGCGATGCCGTAATGATTGGTGCGCCGGATCACAACCATGCCGATCCCCACTTGCCGCGCCTTGTCCATTGCCAGGCGCATGCCAAATTTCCCCATCAACTGCCCCATGGTGCGGGGCGCGTCGATCACGGCCGAAAGCGGCGTCTCATGAATGATGCGGTAACTGGCGTCCGGGCGGATGGAGCCTTCACGCATCGCTTGATAATAGCGAATCAGCCGCTGCACTCCGTGCGATTCGATTCCATATAAATCGGCCGTCAACAGCACATCGACGATGTCGGCGCTTTGCTCCGCTGTGTACCCTGCCGCGCGAAACACCGCTTCGCCAAACGTCCGCAATCGCGGCTCTTCGATCCGTTGATCCATCATTTGCTTTGCCTCCCCACCCTATCCGCCAGGCCGGCCTTGCGCGACAGGCACCGCCCAAGCGCATGCGACCGCCGTGACCGACGCGCTCCAACCGACGCTTGACCTGCTCGCACAGCTCCCATCTATCTTGCATTGTTTTACTCCAGCGACAATGGGATGTCAAACGCATATGCGGACGCGTCTGGGTGGTTAATTTTATATTTGTGTAGATGTTATAGTTTATATTTATTATAAATTAAATTATTGATTAAATGATTTCTCTCTCGAATTTTTGTTAAAATTAAAACGTCTTATAAAAGGCGTTTTGTTATTTTCCTGACCAAGCTTCGCTATGTATATTAGAGGGGTGTGATATGGACGAAACTCGCTTACTAAAAAATATTGCGCATGGGGATCCTGGCGCACTCGAGTCATTGTACCAAAATCACCGCAGAGGCATTATGGCCGCTGCTTTCGCGATTGTCAGAGACAACAACCTGGCAGAGGATATCTTGCAGGAAACCATGTTATACATTTGGAGGCATGCCACGGATTACCGATACGATCACAATCCAAAGGCTTGGATCTACACCATTGCAAGACATAAAGCCGTTGATCTCCTGCGTCGCAATAAGAATTGGATATCCATCGAATCTTTTGAAAATGCCAACGCGCTCGCGCCGCTCATGACCACGCCGGATCCGGATCGTGAAATTTCGCTGCGCATCGGTCTCAGTCGATTGGGGGTATTGGAAGCTCAGGTTTTCGTTCTGAAGGCGATTGCTGGACTGAGTCATTCAGAAATAAGTAAAATACTCGGATTGTCTTACCGGAGCACACATTATCGTTACCGATGCGCTGTTCGCGATCTCAAAATACTGCTGGCTGAATAGATGGCGCATGATCCGTTTGGTTAGGAGGACTGCACCCGGTGAATAAAGAGAAAAAAATAACTAAAAAAGATGTATTGTCTTGGGCGAAACGCGCGGAATTTGAAACCGGCGATCTGTGGCAGTCGATCCGTATTCATTTATCTGACCCCAAAGCTGGAGACAATTCAATCATTGTGCATGAACCGGCGGGAAAAGCGCGCCGGCTGGTTCTCGTGGCAAACCTGATCCTGTTCATTCTTGTGGGCACTCTGGCGGCAGGAATCGCCGGCTTGATCAAACTCCCTTTCAGTTGGAATCAGGGCAGGAGCCACGCTCCTTCTCTACTCCCGCGGCCGACTATCGGATTCGCCGCGATCGCGGCGGGAGCGAATCACATGGTCGCGCTCCGCCAAGATGGAACTGTTATTGCGGCCGGGGATGACCGATACGGGCAGTGTGATGTGTCGACATGGACGGAGATTGCCTCTATTTACGCGAGTGATGATCAGACATTTGGCATTCGGAAAGATGGAACCGTCATCGCGGTTGGAAAAGATCAAGGCGTTCTCGACGGCCAAACCACCCACCCGGGTCACCTCCTTGTAGGTTCCTGGAAAGACATCTCCCTAGTGGCGGCCGGTCCGACTCATACGATTGGCTTGCGCTGGGATGGCACGGTCATCGGTATGGGAGATAATTCCATGCGGCAAATCGACACCGGGAAATGGACCGATGTGATTGATATCGCAGCGGGCACATTCCACACCCTGGGGCTCAAGAAAGATGGGACGGTTGTGGGGTTGGGGTTTGGGTTTGATCCCTCCGTCATTAGCAAATGGACAGATATGGTAATGATTAGAGCAGCCGGTTTGTGGTCCATCGGGTTACGCGCGAACGGAACAGTCGAAGTGGATGGTGCCATTGGAGCCGAGCATGACCTGTATGTTGAGGGCGTGTCCTCTTGGCGTGACATAAGCATGATATCCGCAGGCCCCGCTACAATCGCCGGGCTCAAAAACGACGGGACGGTTGTGGTGGAGATCGGAAGCGAGGTGGTTGATGTTTCATCGTGGCCACAGATGGTCAGCGTCGCTGCCGGAACCGCTTTTGTTCTTGCTCTTGATGAACAGGGGGATATCTATATCGCAGGCCCAGGCGCCGCGGCTTACATGGAAGATTTTAACAGACTAAAGGCCGGTTACCGATCGCCTGCGATCAGCCCATCCGCAGATATCAGCCCCACAACAACGCCCCCGGCCATCCAAACCACGCCAACCCCCCACGGGGTTCAGCCGACTCCGCCCAAATCCGCTTGCGAAATAGCCATAGCCTTCTTGACCAAAACGGATTCATCCATCCAATCTGTTGCAAACTCGGCGGGCTCACAGAAAATCCTGCTCCCAACAGGCTTTGATGTCGTGATCGGAGGCGAAGAAATTGGCGAAATAATGCGTCAATTGAACGGTCGATCTATGCAGAACGGGTTGGATTTCTCGGGTTACATGGGCCAAGAGCTGGATATATGTACCGTCACGATAGATGGTTCAACATGGGTTCAAGTTGCTTTGCTTGTGGCTGATACAGAGGTGGTCGGTTACTGGAATATAGCTGACACGCGCGAAATAGAGGGCGATTACGATGCGCAGTACCGCCTCCTTACCAACCCGGGCGAAAAAAGGGCAATATATATGACTTCGGGTAGATCGGTTCTATATCCCCATGCGCACCGGATCGAAAGATATCAAAGCGGAATGACGCAACAGTGGGATCGAATCACCCCCTCCGCCTTGCCGTCAGATCTGAACACCCTGGATCTGGTGGGTGACACAGAGATCGTCAGGTCGCCTGAGCAAGTAACCGGTGCGCAAAGCTACACACTCTATGATGACCAAGCTGCTATCGTTTACGAAAACAGCCGGCTGTTTCGAGCACCGACCGAAAGCGGTGAATATATCCTCTGTCTGGAAATGAGTTGGGGAACAGCGTATCGATATGAGACCTTTCAGTACCATTTCAAAATCCGAAAGCCATGAGAATGTGAAATCCCTCTGTAAAGGCAATCGATTCCGAGGAGCATTGCATCGTTTTTATATATTCTTTCTTTTCAACAATTGAGATAGCCGCAAAAAACGTAAATGGAGCAACCCGGGAACCCAAGATACAACAAGCAGCCCTGCGGCAATTCTGGCCATGGGCGGCAAAAGATAAGGAAGCGAAGCGAAAAACCCTGTGATATACGCCCGTTTAGCGATCGGCAGGGCGATCAAAAACGCGGGGATCATCATCAGAATCTTCTCGAGAGCGTAAATCAGGAAGATGTGACCCGGAGCACTTCCCGTCATCAGATAAATTGCGTACACGGGGAAGTTGGTCCGGAATTCTACCCCAGACAGGATCACAATCGTGACGGCAACGGTTGTGATTGCTAACAGCACAACTGCCAGCGTCAGTGCCTGGGATTGAAATGTCCCGCTCCCCGCCGGCATGGGGTGAGCCATAGAAATCTGATCCACACGCGCCAACGGGACATCCACGCGCAAGGCGATCCGATTGACATACTCGTCCACTGTCACCAAATCCATGTCCGATAGCAGCATCGGATACGCTTTGTCAGCGAAGTGTTGCCGCCACAAAGTCTCCCCCATATCCCCCGCTTGTTCGAACGAAGGGAAAACAAGCCAATGGTCCAACCGTGCCTCGCCTCTGCCCCCTTGATCGGGGATCGTCAAACCTTCATCCAGAAAGCCCGCCACAGCCAATTCCACTTCCTCTGATATCCACTGAATCGCGATTGTGTCACCGACTTTGAAATAGGGGCGAAAAGCCGCTCCCATCACGATCTCGACCGGTTTCCCCTTCATATAGACATAACTTTCTGCCGCAGGGAACGACCCCTCTTGCAGCGTCAAATCAAATAGTTCAAATATGTTTTCAGAGGCCTGCACAACTGCCAGCCCACTGACATCGATCCCCTCCGGGACGACCGCTTCCATCCCCTCGACATCCTCATAGTAATACGCGGACTCAAAAGAGAACTCGGTGGGTAGCACAGGCAATCCTGGCAGCGGGATATACCCGAGCATCTCCGCGTTAAACACAGTCATGCCCGGGCTTTGCCTGAGTTCATCGTAGAATAACTGCAGGTTGCGAAACCAATCCCCACGATCACGGTTGGCGACGGCGCCGCCGACAAATGCGCGCTCTATGTCATAGGCGTTGTAACGTGAAATTTTGTCGCGATAGGAATACCGGGCGTATTTGCGATAGCCGTCATAATCCAGCCAGGCGATGTGCGCGGTGGCGATACTGAGTGCCAACACCGCGATCATCAAGAGCCAGTGACGCGCGCGCCCCTGTATGTTTCTCCTGATCTCACGCCAGATGACACTCATACGCTACCCCGCCTCAACACAGTGACAACATCCACGCGAATCGCCCGCAGCAACGCCGGTCCGGTAGACAGGAATCCCACAAGGAAAGCAAATCCCGCGATGGGGATGGATTGCCGGATAAACGTGGTTTCCACCCGATACAAGCCACCCACGGATAAACCATATTGCATCAACACGGCCAGGAAAATGCCGATCAAAGCGGGAAGCATCCCGTCTAGTAACGTTTGGACACAGATGCGGAATCCTCCATATCCTACCAGCCGGTAAATCGCGATGGCTCTTGTCTTGCCCCGGATCCACAACACCATCAAAATGGAACAGCTGACCATCATGATCAGCGTCACCAGCGACACATAAAGCCAACCGAAGCGTAGATTGAGCCGGATCGCATCGGCCATCTCGACGGGCCGGTCCATTGCCTTGACTTGAAACACGCCCGTCGACTCGGCGCGGCGGTAGATTTCTTCAAACGCTTTTTGCGGATGTTTGCCATCCACATAAAAACGTCCCGCGGCTGCCCGCCCCACGGGGATCGAACCCATACCGACCATCACCAGATCATTGAGCGCGCTCTCGTACGGCGTCCCCATCTTGCCGACCACTTCATATCGCCGGCCATCCCAATCCACAAAGTGGGCGCCGTCCCTTGTTGTTACTTTTTCCCATTGATTGCTGCCAACGACAGCGACCCTCTCCTCCCCGGTGCTCTCTTTTGCTGTCAGGAACCGTCCTTCCAGCATCGGGGGTGTCTCGGGATTTCCTTTCAACAAGACACCACGCACCCCGTCAACGGCGACCACCACGATCGAGTCGGTCAGCGCCGTGATATCCAATAGCGATGCCAGCTGCCACTCTTCTCTTTGAAAGTCTCCCGCCAAAGAAAAAAACACCGCATGATCCCCATAAAAACCCCTCCCGACACGGCGCAAATGTTCTTGCTTGAAGAGCAGGCTCATGAACAACCCGGCAGACAAGGTCAGCAGGATAAACAGCGCGGTCAGAGGCCATGCTGAACAGAAAGACCGACTCCATATACGAGCGTGCTTCATGCCTCCTCCGATAATAAATTTTATTTGAGTGGGTGCATTATTTTTATTATTTAATGATCAAATACGTATCCGCTATATGAACACTCCCAATCCCCCTCAGCTGGCCAAAACGGGCCATAAAGAACAGGATCTATATACGCGGTCCTCGCGTTGGCAAGGCCAGACGCCCATGCCCCTGTCTTTGTCCAAGAACTATAGGGAGGCACTGCTTGTTGTAATTTTGCCCATGCACGATGCGTATGATTAAACTCATCAATTGCTTGAATTTGCGCATATGAAGCCGTTTTCCCACCACTGTAGGATAAAGAACAACTTGTTGCACAAGTGTCAGCCATAACGATTGTCCCTACAGCTAGCAAAGAGGCTGCCAATACGCAAGCTACAATCACTCTTCTCATGCCTTCCTTCTTCATAAATGTTGCTCTATACACCCACTCTTATGTATTATATCATTTTTTAACAGCCTTCAATCAAAATCAAGTCCTGAATGTTGGTGTAATTTCTTTCGGTCAATGGTCTTCAAGACACAATGTGAAGGCGCCTGGGCTGGTCTGCCATTGCCTTCTTCTTCGCAGCGTCCCGTTCTTCGTAGTACATGTCCATCGTGAAATACTTCTTCCCGGTCGTCCACTTCTCGTGAATGTCCATCAACACGGATCCCATCAGCCGGATCAGGCTCTCTTCATTTGGGAAAATCCGTATCATAGCCTGAGCAGAGCTCAGGCAGTTCGCGACGCCGCAGCTCCTCGTTTACCGCTATGACACGCAGGCCGAACGTCAAACACTGGCTATGCTCTGGCAGGCGGTCTGCCTGAAGATGAATTATTTTACCGCCACCAAAAAACCCATCGGCTGGACCCAAGACGCAGTGGGGCGTCGCAAGCGTGTCTACGACCACCCCACTACGCCGCTTGAACGTCTGCTTGAGGCCGGGGTTTTGTCCCATGAACAAGAGCGCGAGCTCCTTGTGAACAAGAACGCGAGCTCCTTGCTCAGCGCGCTTCGCTCAATCCGGCGACCATTACAAAGGATATTGTGCGCTTGCAGAGCATGTTGACGGGACTGGCCAGGAGCAAAACAGAACAAATGACGGCTGTTGTGGAAACGGCCAAAAGCCGGAAAAGCGACAACCAGCGAGTGGCTTTGGAAGCGCAAGTGAAGCGTTCGTTCGCGCTCAATTTGACATGAGGC
>CAYZME010000012.1:0-32338 GCA_964479435.1 uncultured Oscillospiraceae bacterium | reverse complement strand
TGCCGCCCAGCCCCAGGACGGCATTGAGAATCAAAACCGCGGGGATAAAAAAGATGCCTTGGCGGGCCATGGACATGACCAGTGCCGGACCTGCGTTTCCGGTCGCCTGGTACAGCATATTGGTGATGATGACCGCCGCTTGCAGCACCCAAACCGAAGCGTGATAGCGCAGCGTCAGCGAGCCCAGGCGGATGACTTCGGCGTCATCGGCCCGGAACAAAGCGACAATCGTCGGCGCCGCCAGCGCGACCGCCAACGCGGCCACTGCCATGTACACGGTTCCTGCCGCGGTGCCAAACCAATAGGCTTTCTTGACGCGATCGTGGCGGCCGGCGCCATAGTTGTAGCCGACCACCGGCTGAAAGCCCTGACCAAAGCCGATGATCGTGGAATACACCAGCATGCCGACGCGGTTGGCGATGGTCATCGCGGCCACCGCGGCATCGCTGTAGCTCCCGGCGGTGGTGTTGAGAATCACCATGCCGACACTGGCCATCACCTGGCGGCCGAGCGAGGGCGAGCCGATGCGCAAAATCTCGCCGACGATTCGCCGCCGGAACGAAACCAAAGCCGGCTTGATGCGCAGCACCGCCCGGCCCATGACATAATGCGAGCTCAGAATGCAAAAACCGATCGTATTGCTGATGACGGTCGCGATGGCCGCGCCGCCGATGCCCATGTTGAATGTAAAAATAAACAGCGGATCCAATCCGACATTGATCACAGCCCCGCTGGCGATCCCCACCAGCGAAAGAACGGCATTGCCTTCCGCGCGCAACGCGTTGTTGAGCACAAACGAACCGGCAAACAAGGGCGCCCCGATAAAGATATACCGCGCGTAATCGCGCGCGAAGGGCAAGATGGATTCGGTTGCGCCCAACAGGCGCAAAATCGCGTTGGGGAACGTGAGGCCAATGGCTGCCAGCACGCCGCCCGCCAGCAGCGACAAGACAAACGCGGTGGAGAGAAAGGTTGAAGCCTCGTCCGCCCGCTTTTGGCCCAGCAAACGCGAGATCGTGCTGCCGGCACCCATGCCGATGGTCATACCCACGGCTTGCAGGATGATCATCATTGGAAAGACGATGCCGACCGCGCCCGTGGCGCTGGTGCTGATCTTGCCGACGAAATAAGTGTCAACCATGTTATAAAGCGACATCACCAGCATGCTGATAATGGTGGGTACACCCATTTTCAAAATGGTGCCCGGGATCGGGCGGCCGGTCATGCGATGAAACTGCGCCTCCGCGCGCAGTGTATGCTCTTCTTCAGATAGGACTTTTCGATCAGACATAAAAAAACCTTTCCGGCCGGGTGGCGCGAAAAGCGCGATGGCCTTTTTTCGAATAAAGGTATTATGTCACTCCTGTCGGGCGGGCGCAAACCTCGTTCTGTTTGCCATCTGTGCCTTTATTCTTGTCCCTTTGCCGGTTTGTACAGTACTATAATCAGTGATAGCAAAAATCATAACGGAGGAACGACCCATGGAGATCCACAACATTTCCACCCTGGCCGGCGCCATCCGGGAGAATGTCTCCAGGGTGATCGTCGGCAAGGAGGCGATGATCGACCTGGCGATCGCCGCCCTGCTGGCCGGTGGCCATGTGTTATTGGAAGACATGCCGGGCACCGGCAAAACGCGTTTAGCCAAGTCCCTGGCCCGCTCGGTCGACGCCGTGTTTCGGCGTGTACAGTTTACGCCCGACCTTTTGCCGTCCGATCTGACCGGCATCCATTTTTTCAACCAACAGGAAGGGCGCTTCACTTTTCGCCCCGGTCCTGTTTTTACCAACATCCTGTTGGCGGATGAAATCAACCGCGCCACGCCACGCACACAATCCAGCCTGCTGGAATGTATGGAAGAAAAGCAGGTCACAATCGATGGCGAAACCCGCGTCCCGGGAGATCCGTTTTTTGTCATCGCCACCCAAAACCCCATTGAAACCCAAGGTACCTTTCCGCTGCCCGAAGCGCAGATGGATCGCTTCCTCATGCAGTTGGCGATGGGATATCCCAATCGCGAGGAGGAACACGGGATTTTGCGGCGCTTTATCCGCGACGATCCGTTGATCGATCTGCAGCCGGTATGCGACGGCGACGCCATCATCCGGGCCGGCGCCGCGTGCCGTGAGGTCTTTGTCCATGACCTGGTGATGGACTATCTGTTGGCGATCGTGGAACAAACCCGCACCCACGAGGCGGTCTCTCTGGGTGTTTCGCCGCGCGGCAGTCTGGCCATGGTCCGCGTCGCCCAGGTGCTGGCGGCCATCCGCGGTCGCGATTTTGTAACCCCCGACGACATTCGCGCGCTCACGGTGCCGGTTTTTGCCCACCGGATTCTGCTCGCGGGCGCGTCGCGGCGTAAATCCGCTTCGGTTCCGGTGATTCTGGAAGCCATCGTCGCACAGACGCCCGCGCCGGTTGAAGCATGGGAAAAGCGGTGAAGTCAGCATGGTTATACCTGTCATCCTGATCATCGCGGGCCTTTTATTTTCCCTCCAGCGTTACCTGTATGCCCGTTATTGGGACCACGGTCTCACCGCGGAACTGTCTTTTTCCGCCGCGCGGGTCAACGAGGGGGATCGCGTCGACCTGGATGAGCTGGTGACTTCACGCAAGCTGTTGCCGCTCCCCTGGCTGGGTCTGAAATTTCACGTCTCGCGCGATCTGGTCTTTCCCGACGACCCTTTCACCTCGGTCTCGGACTCCAGTTATCGCGAAGAGCTGTTCTCCATCGGATCGTTCCAACAGATCCGGCGACGTCACAATCTGTTGTGCCGCCGCCGCGGATATTACACGTTCAAAAGCATCGATCTGATCAGCTCGGATCTGCTGGCCTCCAACAAACTGACGCTCCAGGTACAGGGGCAGGCCAGCCTGTATGTTTTCCCCCGGCCGGTCCCCGAGCGGGAGTTGGATATCCCCATCGAGCGCGTGCGCGGCGAGGTGCTGACACGCAGGCACTTGATCGAGGATCCTTTTGAGTTTCGCGGCATTCGCGAATACCACTTCCAGGACCCCCTCAAACTGATCAACTGGAACGCCTCGGCTAGGACCGGCGCGCTGATGGTCAACATCACCGGCTTTACTTCGACACAGGCCGTCGAAATCCTGATCAACGTCGAGTATCCTTCGCTCTGGAAAGAAGAACGGCTGATCGAAGACGCAATCCGTGTCGCCGCGACCCTGTCCGAGCGGATGACCGCCGACGGGCTGCCGGTCGGTCTGCGCACCAACGGGCGCGACATCGTGACCCGCGCCCCCCAACGTGTCATCCCCGGTTCCTCCGACGATCACCTGATCGCCGTCAACGAGGTGTTGTCCCGCATCGACTTGCAACAAAAAGCGCCCGCTTTTACCGATTTGCTCGACGCGTGCCTGGCCGAAGCCGACGACGGGCCGCTCTACCTCATCTTGTCCGCCGCCCATGGCTATGAGATCCAAGCCCGCTTCCGTGCTCTACTGGAGCACGGAATGCGGTGCCTGTGGCTTTTGCCGCACCCGGCCGGACACCCGGCGCAATTCGATGAGACGTTCGACAGGCATGACACCATCCTGCAAAGAGAGGTGGCCAACGCGTGACCCGCACCCGCTTTCTCATCATGGAGATCCTGCGCAATCTTTTGCTGGCCAATTTGTGCCTGGCGGTGGTTTTTTTCGGCCAGTACCACCTCAGCGGCGGCACCGCGGCCATTTTGCGCGCCCTGGTATTAATCCCTTTGTTTTTTCTGACCTGGCCGATGCGCAAAATCCGCCGGCGCTTCTGGCATTTCCTCTTTCCGGTACTGGCCTATTTTCTCTTCCTATATGGAGTGGGCCGGCTGTTGCCGTCGCAGCCCCCGGCGGAGTGGCTGGACGCGTTCCCCTTCCTCGCGGCGGCACAGGCGGTCTTGTTCGCGTTTTTTGCCGTATACGCACTCGGGATTACCGTCTTTGAGCGCTTCGCCAAACCCGCTGATATCACGGTTGGCTATCTCATCGTCAGTGTCATGCTGTTCTTCTTTTTGTACCTCAACGCGCCGGCCGCATCCCCCTTGCGCGTGGCGCTGCACTTCCTTACGGTTTTTCACCTGGTGCTTTTTGTCATTCACATGCAAATGGACAATTTCTCGACAGCTATGTACCGCTACGCTGCCAGCGGCAAACAGCCGGTAGACCGGATCAGTCGCCTGGGCAACCGCTTGTTGACCGGCTTTTTGCTCTTTCTGGGCGCGGTCGCTCTCCTCGCCCCCTATGGCGCGACCGTGATCAACACGCTTTTCCGCGGGTTGCTGGCGGGGATCCGCTGGCTGACCAGCTGGCTGCGGTTCAGCGAGGGCACGGTCGCGACCCAACCGCCGGCTTCCACGCCCGTGGAGACTGAACAAGGAGACGGACTGCCGGTGATCGAGGCCTCGTTATTCTGGCAAATCGTCACCCGTATCATTGAAGTCATATTGTATGTGCTCATGGCGGCGTGCGTGATCGGCGCGGTCGCGGGTCTGGTGTACGCGTGTATCCGCATCTATCGGCGCTTCTATGAAGAGCGCGCGACCGATGGCGACGTCCGCATCCGCCTCAGCCGCACCCGTGCCGACCGGCAACGGGCGCCCGGATCATCGCCCGCCGGCACCGCCAAACCACGGCGCGGCCTGACGTCTTCGCCCGCCGACCGCATTCGCAGGTTGTTCATCCGCACGGTCGAACGCGCCGCCAAAGCCCGGCGGATCGAGCTCCGGAACAGTGACACGGCCCGCGTCATTTCCGACAAAGTGTCCCATGCCACCAGCCAGGATCTCATACCCTTGGCGACCCTGTATGACAAGGCCCGTTACGGCCCGGCAGGCGCGGTCACACGCGAAGATGTCAAAACAGCCGCGGCCGCAACCCGCAAAGGGTGAGCGCGCATCGCCCCCGACGCGGGATCCGGGCAAAGACCTGACGGATCGGTTGAATTAGACGAAGAATCCCTGACGGCGACATGCCGCCAGGGATTCTTCAGGCTTTAATCGCCTCCGGCGATTAAAGCACGATCTTCATATCACCCGCCCGAATCCAGCCGCGTTTGCGCATGATCTCCGAGACCCCCAAGGTGATGGCCGCGGGGATGATCACATGCAACAAGAGAATATAGACCATCAGCTGGCCGCCGGGCATCTTGTCCGCCATGGCGGTCCAGGTCGTAAATTGGCCGACCAGCCCGCTGGTACCCATCCCCGCGCCCGCGGCGATGTTCTCCATTTTAAAAACCAGCGTCGACAGCGGCCCGGTGATCATCGAGGCGATGACCGCGGGCAGGAGGATCTGCGGCCGCACGACAATGTTGGGCATTTGCAGCATCGAGGTCCCCAGCCCCTGGGCCAGCAACCCGGCCATCTTGTTGTCGCGGTAACTCGCCACCGCGAATCCGACCATATGCGCGCAGCAGCCGGCGGTCGCCGCGCCCGCTGCCAGGCCCGAGAGCCCGAGCATAATCGACAATGCGGCGCTGCTGATCGGCAGTGTGAGCACCACGCCCATGACCGCCGAAACCGCGATGCCCATGGGCAACGGCCGCAGCGCGGTCAAATCGTTGATGATTTGGCCCAGCATGATCATAAAGCGGGCCACCGGCGGCCCCACCAGCACACCGGTCGTCGCCCCGGCCAGGATCGCTGAGGCCGGCACCAGGAGGATGTCCAGCCGGGTCTTGCCGCTGACCCAATTGCCGATCTCCGCCGCGAAGATCGCCGCCACATACGCGCCGACCGGACCGGCGGCGATGCCTTCAACCGCCACCCCATAGCCGATCGCCCCGGCCACCGCCGCGGAAAATACCGCCAGCGGTTTGCTTTTGAGGCCGTAGCCGATCGCCGCGCCGATCGCCGCGCCGATGACCGGCGACTGCGCCGAAGTCGCCGTGACGATCGCGTCCACAACCACCTGAAAGCGCCCGACCGGAATATACGAAAAAATCTGTTTGAGGATCAGACCGATGATCAAAGAGGAAAACAGGCCCAGCGCCATGGCTCCCAGCGCGTCGATAAAGTACCGGCGCAAGGCGGTCTTTAACCATCCTTTGAGTCCTTTGCCGCGGGTGCCGCCGGCGGCTTGTTCTCCTGCTTCTGCATTTTTCATCCCTTTTCGACGTGTCATCTCTTTTACCTCCGCTGTGGAAAACCTTTGTGCACAACTGTGGAAACTGTGGAAAACTCTGTGCATAACCGCTTCAGAGCGTTTCACATGTAAAGGGGCTGTAAAGCCCCTGTAACAATGGGTTTTCGTGCGTTCGGGAGGATCGCTCAGAGCTGATCCGAAGATCGAGGGATACTTGCCTTCTCCCTCAATTTGAACGTTTTCTCGGGCTTTGCGTTATCCACACCCCTGTGCATAGAGCGATGTTTCACAGAGGAAAGACTGTGGATAACCCGTGGAAAACCTGTGGTTTACTCTACTCCACCGGGGTAGAAGCTGTCAACGTTTCCCCCGGCCTTTTATCAGCGGCGGGCTGGAATCACAGCCCCAAATAGAGCATGTACAACCCCAGGGCCAGAATCAGCCCGCCGGTCACCCAGCGGAAAATCTGACTGTACGCGCCAAAACGTTGAGACCGCGTGATCTGGCGCGCTTTGCCGGTTGAGGTGCCGACGGCCACCAGCAGCGCGCCATGCCCGACCGAATACAGCAACAGCAACAGCACGCCCTGGAGCAGGCTGCCACGCTCGGCGACGATCGCCAGGAGCACGACCAGAACGGGCGTCGCGCAAGGGGAGGCAAACAAGCCCCCCAGCATCCCGGCCAGGACCGCGCCCAGCAGACCGCGGCGCGGATGCCGGGACATCAGGCCGGTTTGCGGGATGATCGTCACGACCTCCCACGTTTGCAACGCCATCAGGATCATCAGCACGCCGAGGATAAGATACCACCAGGAACCGACCCCCTGCATGAGACGCCCCATCAGCGAGGCCGCCGTCCCCAGGGCGGTCAGTGTCACCGCCATCCCGGCGGCAAACGCGACAGAAAAGCGAAAGGCGCGGCGGCTGTCCTGCCCCGCCGTGCCGCCGACATAGCCGATCACCAGGGGAACTGTGGACAACGAGCAGGGAGTAAAGGCGGTCAACAGGCCGGCGAGCAGGGCCAGTAGCGGTGCCGCCCACGCATGGGCGCGAATCGCCTCACCCAACGTTTGCATCCAGGTATCGATCATGCGTCACTCATCCTCCCGGGGCTTTTCGATTACTGTAGGGGTCGGTTCATGATTATTCTGTGACGCAGGTCGCACTTCGTTTGCGGCAGTAGCCGTAGCGGCAGTTGCGGCCGCCAGGCAGGCCTCGAACTGGCGCAGGCCTCCGGACAGCGTGTAGACCCGGCGGAAGCCCGAGTTGAGCAGGGTGCTTTGCACGGCGGTGCTGGTCTCTCCGTTGTCACAATAGAGCACCACCGCCTGCTCCGGGTCGAGCCGCGACAGCATGGCGCGCGCCTGCTCTTGCGGCATGTTGATCGCCCCCGGCAAATGCCCGGCGGCAAACTGTGCCGGCGGCCGCGTGTCCACAACCATATAGTCTTGCCGCGCGGCGCCGGCCAGCTCATCGCCGGAAAGCAACGCGCGCCCGCGCGAAATGGCGTTCTCCAGAATCATGCCCGTATAGTGGACGGGGTCTTTGGTCGTCGCAAAGGGCGGCGCGTACGCAAGGTCGAGGTGGAACAAATCGGCGGCCTTGAGCCCCGCGGTCAGGGCCGTCACCAGCACATCGATCCGCTTGTCAACCCCTTCATACCCGACAATCTGCACCCCCAGGATGCGGCCGTCCCGCCGGTCGGCGATCGTCTTGATCGCCATTTCACGGCCGCCCAGATAGTCCGGGCGATCGACTTTGCTGTGGTGGCTGACGGTGACGTCAAAGCCCGCCTCCCGCGCCTCGCGCTCGTTGAGCCCGGTGGCGGCGATTGTGCGCTCAAACAAACGGAAAATACCGGTGCCAGCCACCCCGCGATGCCACAGCGGGCCGCCGGTGATATGGTCGCCGGTGATGCGGCCGGTTTTGTTGGCTGTCGAACCCAAGGGGCGGTAAAAACGCCGCCCGTCGATGATCGAGACATTTTCGGCACAATCGCCGCACGCGTAGACATCCGGCAGATTGGTGCGCAAACACTCATCCACGGCGATCGCGCCGGCCGCGCCCAGCCCGACGCCCATCGATCGCGCCAACGTGGTCTCGGGGCGCACCCCGACCGCCCAAATCACCAGTTGGGCGGGCAACGCGCGCCCATCCTCGAGCACAACCGCGTCGGCGGTGATCTCCCCGGCGGTCGTGCCGGTATACACCGCCACCCCTTTTTGCTCCAGCTCATCGAGCACATAAGGGGAGAGGTCGGGGTCGACAAAGGGGCACACATGGGGCAGTTTCTCGACCAGCGCCACCGACATGCCGGCATGGGCAAGGTTTTCCACCATCTCCAGGCCGATGAAACCACTGCCGATCACCACCGCCTGCCGCGGCCGCTCGCGCTCGATCAGGGTGCGGATCGCCCGCGCGTGGGTCGGCGTGCGCAAGGGAAAGACGTGGGGCAGACCGGCGCCCGGGATCTTGGGGATCACGGGCGCGGCGCCGGTCGCCAGGACCAGGGTGTCATAGCGGTCTGTGAACGTTTCGCCGGTCTCCAGGTTGCGCACCTGCAACGTGCGTGCAGTCGGATCTGCCGACTGCACTTCGTGGCGGGTGTAGACGTCCACGTCGTAATGCTTCTTGAAGTGGGCGGCGTCGCGGGGGATCATCGTGGCAAAATCGGGAACGATCCCGCCGATGTAATACGGCAAACCGCAACCGGAATAGGAGATGTGGTGATCGCGATCATACAGCACAATTTCGGCGTTTTCGTCGTTGCGTCGCGCTTTGGCGGCGGCGGAAGTGCCGGCGGCGACGGCGCCGACGATGACGATGCGGCGAGGCCGGGAGTTGGCGTCCATGGGGTGCTCCTTTCGTTCTGCGGACAGATGCTCTTTTCTTTTTAGTTTAGCGGAGCGGTCCGGCCGCGTAAAGGCTTGGTGTTCACAGCGCACCGTGTGATGCGTGGCCGGTGTGGCGACTGGGCGTGTCGCTTGGGCGTGTCGCCTGGGCGATTCGCCCAGATGCGATGTCCAAATGGAACAGGCCGGAACGCGCGTGCGTTCCGGCCTTTCTGTCGATTGCGGGAGGGTGTTCGGCCGCGGCCGGCGGAGGCATCCGCAAGGCCAGTGGACGGGTGGAACATTGGGCGTTCCACGCCCTGGCGTTCCACGCCCTGGCGTTCCACGCCCTGGCGTTATACGCCCAGCGTCAGGCTTCGGGATCGGGGTCGCCGCTTTGCCCATCGGCGGGTGACGCTTCGGCGGCGGCCTCGGCGGCCGCCGCGGCCTGATCAAAGGCTTCGTTTTCGGCCGTCGCTTCATGTTCGACCACGGCGATATCGACGACGCTGCCTTCGCGGGTGCGCATCAGGGTCACCCCTTGGGTGATGCGGGCCAGGGTGGGGATTTCCAACGCCCGCATGCGGATGATGACGCCGCTGTCGTTGATCAGGATGATATCGTTGTCGTCGTCGACCAGCCCGATGCCGATCAGGCGGCCGGTCTTTTCGACGGTGCGGTAGGTTTTGAGCCCTTTGCCGCCGCGATTCTGGACGCGGTAATCGTCCATCTCGGTCCGCTTGCCAAAACCGCGTTCCGAGACCACCAGGAGGTTTTTACCCGGCTCGATCGGCGCCATGCCGATCACCTGGTCGTCCGGGTCCAGCAGGATTCCGCGCACGCCCTGGGTGTTGCGGCCGGTGTGCCGGACGTCGCTTTCGTGGAAGCGGATCGACATGCCGTCGCGTGTGACCAGAACGATGTCATTGCCGCCGTCGGTCAGGCGCACGCCGACCAACTCGTCCTCTTCGCGCAGGTTGATCGCGATCAGCCCACTGCGGTTGATGTTGGCGTATTCGGCGAGCAGGGTCTTTTTAACTGTGCCGCTGCGGGTCGCCATCATCAGGAAGCCGCCTTGCTCAAAGTCGCTGACCGGGATGATCGTGCGGACTTTTTCGGTGCCTTCCAGCTGTAACAGGTTGACGATCGCCGTCCCTTTGGCCTGGCGGCCGGCCTCGGGCACCTGATAGCCTTTGAGCCGGAAGACCCGGCCGCGGTTGGTAAAAAACAGCAACGTCGCGTGCGTCGAGGTGGTCAGGAGGTTCTCGACAAAGTCCTCTTCGCGGGTCTGCATGCCGGTGATGCCGCGGCCGCCGCGATGCTGGGCCTGGTAAGTGTCGACCGGCAGGCGTTTGACATAGCCGAAATGTGTCATCGTCACGACCACGTCTTCTTCCTGGATCAGCGACTCGTCGTCGATGTCCTCGAACATGCTTTCGTCGATCAGTGTACGGCGGGGTTCGGCGTAGCGGCGCCGGACCACGGACAGTTCGTCCTTGATCAGCTGCGCCAGCAGACCCTCGTCCGACAAAATGGCGTGGAAGCGGTCGATTCGCTGGCACAGGTCTTCGTGCTCGGCCTGTAGTTTTTCCACTTCGAGACCGGTCAGGCGGCCCAGCCGCATGTCGACGATGTGCTCAGATTGCTTTTCGGTAAGGGCGAAATCCGCGCACAGCCGCGCGCGGGCCGCGTCCTCGCTGCGAGAGGCGCGGATGGCGGCGATGACCTGGTCGATGATGCCGATCGCTTTGAGCAGGCCCTCGACCAGATGGCGGCGGGCTTCGGCGCGTTCCAGATCGAAGCGGGTGCGGCGCAACACGACGTCTTTCTGGTGCGCGACGTAGTGGCGCAGCGCGTCGGCCAAGGTGATCATGCGCGGCTCGTAGCGGCCGTCGGCGTCGGGCACCAACGCCAGCATGTTGGCATTGAACGCGTCTTGCAGCGCGGTGCGTTTGTATAGCTGGTTGAGTACGACACCGGGGTTGGCGTCGCGCTTGAGCTCGATGACGATCCGCACCGGGTCGTTGCGGTCGGATTCGTCGCGCAAATCGGAGATGCCCTCCAGCCGCTTTTCTTTGACCAGGTCGGCGATCCGCTCGATCAGGCGCTGCTTGTTGACCATGTAGGGCAGGTCGCTCACCGCGATGCGCTGCCGGGTGGCGGACATCGGTTCGATCGTGGCTTTGGCGCGCACGACGATGCGCCCCCGCCCGGTGCGGTAGGCATCACGGATGCCGGATTTGCCGAGGATGGTGCCGCCGGTCGGGAAGTCCGGCCCTTTGACCACCGCCATCAGATCGTCGTCGGTGGTGTCGGGATTGTCGAGCATCATAAAGACGCCGTCCAGCACTTCGCCGAGATTATGCGGCGGAATCTGGGTCGCCATGCCGACGGCGATGCCGGTCGAGCCGTTGACCAGGAGGTTGGGGAAGCGCGCGGGCAGCACAGACGGCTCCAACTGATGTTCGTCAAAGTTGGGACGGAAGTCGACCGTGTCTTTGTTGATATCCGCCATCATTTCCAGCGAAATGCGGGCCAGGCGGGCTTCGGTGTAGCGGTATGCGGCCGGCGGGTCGCCGTCGATCGAGCCAAAGTTGCCGTGGCCGTCGACCAGCGTGTGGCGCATGGAAAAATCCTGGGCCAGGCGGACCAGCGCGTCATATACCGACTGGTCGCCGTGGGGGTGGAAGCGCCCCAGAACGTCGCCGACCGTGGTGGCGCATTTGCGGTAGGGCTTGTCGGGTGTAAAGCCCTGGGAGAACATCGAATAAAGGATCCGGCGGTGGACCGGTTTCAAACCGTCGCGCACATCCGGCAAGGCGCGATCGGTGATCACGCTCATCGCGTAATCGATGAACGATTTTTTCATTTCTGCTTCGAGGTCAACGGGGATGATTGTCGTTTGTTCTGATCGGAAAGCGAGGTCGATTTCCGCTTCTTTCGCTTTTTGCAGCGCCTGTTTGTCAGGGCGTCCGCGACCCTTCTCCGGAAGCGTTGTATCTGACATGTTTTCCTCCCTCGATGCTGATTTTCCTGATCCGGAATATTATAACATATTGAGGCGCCAAAACCCGTGAAAAGGCTATGAAATAGGCGCTTTTTCGGGTTTTCCCGCGGCGCGCGGCCAGCGTGGGGGACACGGTTTGATTTTGCGGATGGGCAGCAATGTGCGCTGGGCCCGGCCGCCCTTTTCGTCGGGCAAAAACAGCGTGCGCGCCGGTTCGGCGCGGCCGCCGAGCAGGTCGATCGCGCGCTTGGCCGCGTCGGTTTCGTCCGCGGGGTCAGGCCCCTTCATGGCGACAAATAAACCACCGATACGCACAAAGGGCAATCCGTATTCCGCCAGGACGTTGAGCGACGCGACGGCGCGGGCGTGTACGGCTTCTATGTCATGCAAATCCAGAGCATCGATCACTTCGCGCAAAAATCCCACCCGCTTGGCCAGCGCGTCCATCAGCACCCAGTGGACACGCGCGCCTGCCGTCCGGGCCTCCGCCTCCAGGGCGATGTGCAAGGGAATGCCGGGCAAGCCGGCACCGCTGCCGACGTCCAGCACCCGGAACGGACCGCCGCGATCCGGTTGACGCCGGCACGCGTCCAGCAACAGCGGCAGCGCGGAGAGGGAATCGGCAAAATGGCGGACCGCGATCCCGGCGTCGTCCAGGATGGCGGTCAAATTCATCCGCGTGCTGCCTTCGCGCAGCAAACGGGCATAGGCGTCCAGTCTTTCGACGTCGCGCGGCCGGAGCGCCACCCCCAGCGGTGCCAGCGCCGCCGCGAGCGCGTGTGCCATGCGGTCCGGGTCGTAGGCCGGTAACGCTTTTTTCATCGATGCGCGTCTCCCGCGCGTGTCGCGCCAGAAGCGCATGGCGCATCCTCCGCGCGCGACACGCCCCCGGCGGGATGGTCGCCGCCGCTGACGCCGGCCCGGCCTTCCTGCGCGGCCAGGTAGACCAGCAGCACCGACAGATCGGCGGGGGACACGCCGGACAGGCGGCTGGCCTGACCGACCGAACGGGGGCGCAATTGGGTCAGTTTCTGCCTCGCCTCCACCCGCAGACCGGCGATGGCCGCGTAATCGAGCGCGGAGGGTAGCAGCATCTCTTCCATGCGGCGAAAACGGTCGATCCGCGTCTGTTCGATGCGTAGATAGCCTTCGTATTTGATCGCGATTTCCACCTGTGCCTGTACCGCGGCCGGCAGCTCCGGGCGTTGCGGATCCGCCGGCGCCAGTGTTTCATAGCGGATCTCCGGGCGCCGCAGCAGGTCAGCCGCCGAAACCCCGCCAGCGACCGGGGCGCTGTCACAGGAGATCAGCAACGGGTTGATGGCCGCGGGTGTCCAGCGCAAAGCGCGGATGCGCGCGATTTCGTCCGCCACCTGCGCGGACTTGTGCTGGAATCGCTGCCAGCGCGCGTCGTCCACCAGCCCGATCTCTCGCCCCAACGGCGTCAGCCGCAGATCGGCGTTGTCCTGCCGCAGCAAAAGGCGGTACTCGGCGCGCGCCGTCATCATGCGATAGGGGTCGGTGACGCCTTTGGTGACCAGATCGTCGATCAGCACCCCGATATAGGCTTGCGAGCGATCCAGCACCACCGCCGGCAACCCGGCCTGCGCGCGGGCGGCATTGATCCCCGCCACCAGGCCTTGGGCGGCCGCTTCCTCATAGCCGGACGAGCCGTTGATCTGGCCGGCGCCATACAGGCCCGCCACCGCGCGGGTCTCCAACGACAGCCACAGGCAGGTCGGGTCCAGGCAGTCGTATTCGATCGCGTACGCGCTGCGCATGATGCGCGCCCGCTCCAGCCCGGGCATCGAATGAATCATCCGCGCCTGCACGTCCTCGGGCATACTGGTGGACGCCCCTTGCAAATACATTTCGCAGGTGTCGTGGCCGGTCGGTTCGACAAACACCTGGTGCCGCTCTTTGTCGGGAAATTTGACATATTTGTCTTCCAGCGAGGGGCAATAGCGCGGCCCGGTCCCCTGGATCACACCGCTGTACAGCGGCGAATGATCGAGGTTCTGCAAGACGATTTCACGGGTCGCGGGCGAGGTCCACGTCGTCCAGCATGGGGTCTGGCGGATACCCGGCCACTCCGGCCGCCCCTCGTTGTCAAACGAGAAGGGTGTCGGGTTCTCTTCACCCGCTTGCACGCCCATCACGGTATAGTCGATCGAGCCGCTGTCGACCCGCACCGGGGTTCCGGTTTTGAAGCGCACCTGCGGCAAGCCGAGCGCCGCCAGCGAAGCCGAAAGTCCGCGCGAGGGAAACAAGCCGTCCGGGCCGGCCTCTACGATCACATCACCCGTGATCGTCCGGGCTTCCAGATACGTGCCGGTCGCCAAAATCACCTGGCGCGCGCGATACACCGCACGGGTGCGCGTCTGCACGCCCGCGACGCGATATGCCGGCTGCCCGCTCTGTATCCGCAGGGCGCCGTCGCACGGGTCAGCCAGCAACGCCACCACTTCGGCTTGACGCAGCCACAGACGCTCCTGCCGCTCCACCACTTGCTTCATCGCGAGTTGGTAGCGGCGTCGGTCGATCTGCGCGCGCGGCGATAACACCGCCGGCCCTTTGGAGCGGTTGAGCATACGCATTTGCATCAGGGTGCGGTCGGCGACCCGCCCCATCTCGCCGCCCAGCGCGTCGATCTCGCGCACCAGCTGGCCTTTGGCGGTGCCGCCGATGCTGGGGTTGCAGGGCATGTTGGCGACCGCGTCGAGGTTCATCCCCAACAGCAAGGTCTCGCACCCCAGGCGCGCCGCTGCCAGTGCCGCCTCGCAGCCGGCATGTCCGGCCCCGACGACAATCACGTCAAACGTGCCCGCGTCATATGCTTGTGGCAACGCGAGCGCCGCCGCGATGTCTAAAACCTGTGTGTCGCCAGGGTCTTGTTTTGCCAAACGATTCCTGCCCTTTCCCCATGCGGTGACAAATCCCGGCCTTCGTAGAACCGGTTGTTTTTATTTTCCCACGCAAAAACGTGCGAACACCGTGTCGACGATGCGGTCGGAAACCCGGTCGCCGGTGATATCCGCCAGTGCTTCCGCGGCTTCGCGCAGCAGCATCGAGACCAGATCCGGCGGCAAGGCCGGCCGCCCGTCGGCGCTTTTCAACAGCTCATCCCGCGCCTGGCGCAAACGCGCCAGTGCCGTAGCGGCGCACGCGGCATGGCGTGCGTTGACCAGCAGCACTTCGTCGCCCACCGGCGCGGTCGCGTCCTCGTAAACCGCGCGGATGGCCTGGCGGATGGCGTCCAAGCCCTCGCCGGTCACCGCGGAAAACGGCAAAACCTCCGGCGCGCCCTCGCCCAGATCCGCGTGCAGGGCACGCGCGTACGCCAGGCTGCCATCGATGTCCGCCTTGCCGGCCACCACCACCAGCCGCGCGCGGGCAGCGGCGGCCAGGATTGCCTGCCGTTCGCTCTCACCGGCCTCGTCCTCATCGGGGGCCGATACCCACAAAACCAGATCGGCGCGGCCGATCGCGTCCAGGGAGCGGTCGACGCCCAACCGCTCGATCCGATCCGCGGTCTCCCGCAGACCGGCTGTATCGACCAGGTGCACCGGCAGACCGTCGATGTCGACGACCTCCTCCACCGTGTCACGCGTGGTACCGGCGATCTCGGTCACGATCGCTCTTTCATAACCGGCCAGTCGGTTCAACAGGGAAGACTTGCCGACGTTGGGGCGCCCGGCGATGACGATGGTCAGGCCTTCGCGCAACATCCGCCCGCGCACGTGTGTCGCTTCCAGCGCCGCCATCCGTTCGGTCAGCGCCGCGACCTGGGTGGCCAACCCCGCCAGCGCGGGATCGGCGTCCTCGTGCTCCGGGTATTCGATGCTCATTTCCAGTTGCGCCAATGACACGTAAAGCGCTTCGGCGATCTCACGCACATGCCGGGACAACGTGCCCCCCAGTTGGGAGGCCGCGGCTTTGGCCGCCCGTGCCGCCGACGCCTGGATCAGATCCATCACCGCTTCCGCCTGCGACAGATCCATTTTGCCGTTGAGAAACGCGCGGCGGGAAAACTCGCCCGGGCCCGCGGGGGCGGCGCCAGCGGCAAACAGCACGTCCAGCAGGCGGCGCTTGACCGCGGTCCCGCCATGGCAGGAAATCTCGATTAAGTCTTCTCCCGTATATGAGCGCGGGGCGCGAAAACACGTCAACAAGACTTCGTCGACCACGGTGCCGTCCGCGGGATCGACGATTCGCCCCCAGCGGCACGTATGGCCTGCCATCGCCGAAACCACCTCACCGCCCGTGCCGGCCGTTGCGAAAACCCGGTCGGCGATCGCCGCCGCCGCCGGACCGGTCATCCGTACAACCGCCAACGCCCCGATGCCCGGAGGGGTGGCGACCGCGGCCACGGTGGCGACGTCGCCTGGGCGCGCCACTGCTATTGGCGAAGGATCGATCTGCATGGTCGTGGTCTCTCCTCGAAAAGCGAAACGGTCGCGGAACGACATACGCGCCCCGAAACCGTCGTCATGATTTCATTCTCCCGCCGAGATGGCGACCGCCTACTGGATGGCAACCACCTACTGGATGGCAACCACCTACTGGATGGCGACTGCCTACTCGGCCGGTACCTGGGCAAACGCGTGCTCATCCTCCGACTCGCTCGCGGGGGCGACGATCACCCGGCGCTCGGGGTCTACGCCTTCGCTAAAAGTCATCACGCCCGGGTAGCCCTGCAAGGTGGTGTGCACCACGCGGCGCTCCGCGGGGTTCATGGGTTCCAACGAATACGGGTTGCCGCTGCGGGCGACCTTGGCGGCGGTCCGCTCGGCCAGGGTGGCCAGCGTCGCTTCGCGGCGGCGGCGGTAACCGCCGATGTCGAGGACGACACGAACCCGTTCTTCGCTGTCTTTGCACGCCACCAGGGTGGACAGGTATTGCAAAGCGTCCAGACTCTCGCCGCGGCGGCCGATGACGGCCCCCACATCGTTGCCGTCGACATCGATAAAGATGGTCGCTTCATCGCGATACGAACTGATCTGACCGCGGATACCGATTCCCGCCAGAATCCGGCTAACAAAATCAACCGCGCGCGTTTCTTCGGGGCTTTCGACGTCCCCGGCGTAATCCTCATCGTCGCCGTAATAGGCGGTTTCTGTGACATCCTCGTCGACCGTAGCAGGCGCCGCGGCAACGGCGCTTTCCCGTGTCACCAGCACGCGCGCGGGCTTGCGGCCGATGCCGAGAATACCGGCGTCGCCTTCGTCCAGCACTTCGATCACCACGTCATCGGCACTGGCATGGAGCTCTTGTAGCGCTTCGTCGATCGCCTCCTGGACGGTCTTGGCACTTTTTTCAACGGACATAGCCATGGAATCTGCTTCCTCCTGAAAGATGAATCCGGCGCGATCAGCGGCGGTTTGGCGGATGGTTGGAGCCGTCGGCCATCGTGCGCCGCGCGGCGCCGGCCGATCCTCCCGCAGGCACAGGTTTTACGCCTCGGTCAGTTTTACAGGCTCGATCTGCGGACGGGTTTTCTTATGTGGAAACCCGTATAGAATCCAGTAAATCACATACGATTGCGCGATGCCCAAAATGTTGCCGACCACCCAGTACAACCCCATCGCGGCGGGCATGGAGAAAGTAAAAAACACAATCATCAGCGGCATAAAATATTTCATGCTGCTGGTCATGGAGGCGGTGGGGTCGTTTTCGGGCATTTGGCGCGCGGGGTTCTTTTTGGCCAGCTCTTTTTGTTCTTTCAGACGCTTTTGCGCCGGATTGGTCCACTCGGTCACCTTGGTCTGCAGGAACGTCGTCACCAGCGCCAGCAAGGGGATCAGCAGCAAAGGCAAGTACAGGCCCATCTCCTCGCCGAACAGCTTGGCGGGCGTGATGGTCGGGGTCGCACCCAGATTGAGACCCAAAAAACTCAAATCCAGCAAATCGGTCATCTTGAGCCAGCCCTGATTGACGACATGAGCGACCGATTGGGCGCTTTTGCCGAGCGCGTCCAACAGGGGAATGTTATTGGTCAGGATCGTTTTGGCCTGGTTGGCGGTCAACAGCCCTTCGCCACTGAGCAAGTCCGCGACCTTTTGCAGATTCTCCGACGGCACGTTCATGATAAAGCGCAACGGGGCCTGGATCGAACGCCAGATCGGAATGATGATGATCAGTTGCAGGATCATCGGCAAGCAACCGGCGGTCAGCTTGACGCCATGTTCCTTGTAGATTTTCATGGTCTCTTCCTGCACCCGCTGTTTGTCGTCGCCGTAGCGGCGCTTGATATCGTTGACCAGCGGCGCCACCGCCTGCTGTTTCATCATCGAGCGCTGAGAGCGGATGTTGAGCGGCAGCAGGATGATGCCGCGGATGAGAATAGTAAAGAGAATGATGACAATGCCATAATTGCTGACCAGATCGTACAAAAGACCCATCATCCAGCCAAAGGCGGTGTAAAACGGGTCAAAAATGGACAGAGTCAAAGTTGCTATTTCCATCGGTTATACGTGCTCCTGATCCATTCTGTCCGGCGTCAATCCACCGGATCATAGCCACCCCGGCCAAAGGGGTTACAGCGCAGGATGCGCCACAGGGCCTTGCCCGTGCCCCGCAACGCGCCATATTTCTGTATCGCTTCCATCGCGTACTCGGAACAAGTCGGCGTAAACCGGCAATTGGCGCCGAGATGCGGGGAAATCGCCTTTTTATAAAACCGGATGACCGCCAGGAGTATTCTGCTGGGTATTCCGGTTGTGTCCCTGGTCGTTTTTTGCGCCCTCCGCACGGTTACGAATGATGCCGACGCGGCGCATCGTTTGCGCGATGTCCGCCGTGACGGCCGCGCAACCGGGATCCTCCCGCCAGTCGCGCGCGATCAGCACGATGTCATACCCCTGCTCCATCTGCGGTTCCAGTAAACGATACCCTTCGCGCAAGAGGCGTTTGCGGCGGTTTCGCCGCACGCTCCCTCTGACTTTTCGGGTGCACGACACACCCAGCCGGTTGCCGGGGGTCTTCTTTTTCAAGTAGTGTACCACAACGTACCGGCTGACCGCGTACTTGCCCTTATGATACGCGCGCGCGAATTCGTAATTCTTTTTCAGTGTCGTTGTGAACCGCATCGCTTACCCGTCCTGCAACAAAAACCCGCCTCCACCAATCCTTCTGTCACCAGCAAATGGCGGCAACGGACGCGGCGAGACGGGCATCTGGAAAATGGACCGAAAAAGAAAGACCACTCTGGGACGCGGTCTCTATCAAGCGGAGAGTTGTTTCCTACCCTTCAGTCGGCGCCGACGCAAGACCGCGCGGCCTTGAGAGGTCGCCATGCGTTTGCGGAAGCCATGTTCTTTGCTGCGTTGGCGCTTTTTAGGTTGATAGGTCATCTTGGACATACAAAGTCCCTCCCGTTTTTGTCAAAGCAAGCAGCATTATAGCGGGTCGTGACGGGATGTGTCAACTTGACGACGTACCTTACATAAAATGAGCGCTCACAACCGCCAAGTTTCACCTTCGCGCCACAATCCTTCTTATTCTGTCTACATCGCAGACGCACAAGCCGCCTATACTGATATCAGTGCATATCCCTTCCACGGCGTAGTGACACGCTCTACGCCGGGTTTCTTCCCTCTGGTCTCCTGTGACACGGATGGACCTCCCAAAAAACGGAACTGCCAAACGTGGTGATTGGCGGTTCCGTTTTTTTCACCGAATTGTTAAGCCCCGGCGCCGGCCGGGTTTCACTCCGCAGCGGGCAACGGGCCATATCCCACTGTGTGGGCGGGCCATACCCGCACCGCGTCGCCCCACGCCGCGCGCACCCGCCCGGCCGCGTGATCGCGCGTCCGCGCATCCGCGAACAAGCCGAACATCGTCGGGCCGCTGCCGCTCATCGCCGCGTATCCCGCGCCCGCGTCCTGCAACTGCCGCTTGATCTCCTGCAAAAACGGGTATGCGGATACCGTGACCGATTCCAAGACATTGCCGCCCGCGTGGGCCATTTGCCGCAAGTCGCCAGCCGCCATTGCCGAAATCATCCGCGCGTTGTCCGGGCGCACCCCCAGCTGTTCGCGGTCCAGATGGGCAAATACCCAGGCGGTCGCCACCCCAAAAGCCGGCTTAACCAGCAGGACCGGGTGCCCGGCAAACGGCGGCAGCGGCGTGACATACTCGCCGATTCCCTCACACAACGCGGTCCCCCCCACCAGGCAATACGGCACGTCGGCGCCGACCGCGGCGGCCAGCGTGGACAGCGTTTCCGCCGCCACCCGCTCTGGGAACAGACGCGACAAACCCGTGAGTACGGCGGCCGCGTCGGCGCTGCCGCCGCCCAGTCCGGCGGACAGAGGGATGCGCTTGGTCAAGTGGACCCGCAGGCCGGTGTCGATGCCGGCCTGCTCGAGAAAAGCCCGCGCCGCCCGGTGGACGGTGTTGTCGTCATCCAACTGCCAGTCTGGCAGATCGCTCGACAGCTGAATCCCCGCCTCGGCGGCGGTGGTTTCCACCCGGATCTCATCCAACAGGTCGACCGCCTGCATGATCGTGGAGAGCAGGTGGTACCCGTCCGGCCGCTGCCCGACCACGTCCAAAGAGAGATTGATCTTGGCCGGGACCCGAATCGTGGTTGCGTGCATCACAGCATCCTCCCGTCGTCTTCCATCGGGGAAAAAAAGGGCCCGCCGGGTCGGCGGGCCGCTCTTCGCTCGTCATGGGGCCGGTGTATGACCGGATCAATTGCCGGCCGATGGTGCCAGTGCGGAAAGCGCGTCCGACTCGACCGCGACCTCGACCGCCCGTGTCAGGACGTCGATGTAACTATAAGATACCATTTCCTGATATGCGTTGCTGCGTGAGCAACGAACGGTGAAAACATTGGGGTAGCAGCTGTCGAGTACGCCGACTTGGATGATGGTGCGTTTCCTGCCACCGTTGGACTTGAGCCGAATCCTTTTTCCTACGAAGTTTTCCATGTCCCTGCGGCAGGAATCCAAATCCGTTTTGGCGATCATACCCGTAATACCTCCCCTGTCTTTGAATACGCGCAAACAGCTTTCCTTGCTCTCGCGTTGTGGTTTGATATGGCGGTATTGTAACATTTTTCAATAATACAGTCAATCCGAAGAGGGGATTTTTGGGTGATTTTGCACAAAACACCTGGGTCTGGATGCGTTGCGGCGACGGGGTGGACGCCGGCGCCGCACCCGCCCGGGCGCGCTTCTTTTTGCTGGAACCCGCGTGGCGCGCAGGCTATACTGAACGGGTATGGATAACCGGAACGGGGCCCGGCCCTGTTTTACCAACCGGAGGTTTGAGCGATGACCAATGGATCAGCCGATACCGGCGCGCGCGTGCGGGAGCTGCGCGAAATTGCCGGCTACACACGTGCGGAAATGGCCGCCCGCCTGGGCGTCGATGGGTCCGTATATGAAGGATTTGAAACCGGCACCTCCGACATCCCGATCAGCGTCCTCTACGAGCTGGCCGGCCTGTTCGGCGTCGACATGACCGACCTGGTGACCGGCAAAGCGGCAAAACTGCGCAATTACGCCGTCGTCCGCGCCGGCACCGGGCTGGAGGTCGAGCGCTATCCCGGGTATCGCTTTGAAAGCCTGGCTCACGCTTTTCGCGGGCGCCTGATCGAGCCGTTGATCGTGACCCTGGAGCCGGACGAAAACCGCAACATGTCCCTGGTCACCCACCCGGGGCAGGAGTTCAACCTCGTGCTCGAAGGGACGATGCGCGTGATCCTGGGTGACGACCGGATCGATCTGGAACCGGGCGACTCGGTCTATTTTGACCCCACCATCCCCCACGGGCAGCAATGTGTCGCCGGGCGGGTGGCGCGCTTCCTGACCGTCATCGTCCACGACACCCCCGCCGGCGGGAACTGACGCATCATTGGAGGATCCGCATGCTGGAACGCTTTGTCAACCGTGAAGACTTCTCCTCCTACGAGGATTGGAAGCAAAACTTTCGCCTGATCATCCCCGACCGCTTCAATATGGCCTACGACGTCGTCGACGCCTGGGCCGCCGCCCAGCCCGACAAAGAGGCGCTTTTGTGGTGCAACGATTTCGGCGACGAAGTCCGCCTGAGCTGGCACGCGCTCTCCGTGCTCTCCGCCCGCTACGCGCAAACGCTGACCCGGCTGGGCATCCGACGGGGCGATCTGGTTATGTGCCTGCTCAAACGCCGCTGGCAATTCTGGCCGCTGGTCATCGCCTGCATGCGGGTGGGGTGCCCCTTTATCCCCGCCACCCATCTGCTGACGGCCAAAGACATCGCGTACCGTTGTAACGCGGCCGATGTCCGCCTGATCCTGTCGGTCTCCGACGACGAGGTGGTCCGCCATATCGACGCCGCGCTCCCGCAATGCGCCACCGTCCGCGCCCGCGCGATCGCGCGCTCCATGCCCGCCGCACGGGACGCCCTGGCCGTCGACGGCCTGGCGTCCCCCACCCTTCCGCAAGGGTGGGTTGATTGGGACGCGTGGGTCGACGACACCGACGTACAGGCGTCTGATGCCTGGCTTCGCGTTCCCCGGGCGCAACGGCCGGGCGGCGACGACCCGATGCTGGTTTATTTCACCTCCGGGACGACCGGCCAACCGAAAATGGTGCTGCACGATTACAACCATCCGCTGGGGCATATCATCACCGCCCGTTATTGGCAGCAGCTTCGTCCGGACGACCTCCACCTGTCGGTCTCGGACACCGGCTGGGCCAAATGCGGATGGGGCAAGTTGTACGGTCAGTGGATTGTCGGCGTCGACAATTTCGTCTACGACATGGAGAAATTTGTTCCGTCTTTGTTGTTGCAAAAACTGTCGCATTACCGCGTGACCACATTTTGCGCGCCCCCGACGATTTACCGCTTCCTGATCCACGAGGACTTTTCGCGCGCCGACCTGTCGGCGCTGCGCCGCTGCATGACGGCCGGCGAGCCCCTGCAACCGGAAGTCTTTGCCCGCTGGCACGCGTTGACCGGACTGGCGATCACCGAGGGGTTCGGGCAGACCGAAGGCGTGGTCCTGTGCGCCAATTACGCCGGGTTTGACATCCGCCCCGGCTCGATGGGCAAACCGTCGGCGTTGTACGAGATCGATCTGGTCGACGACGCGGGCGCCCCGGTGCCGGCCGGCACCGAGGGCAACCTGGTGATCTGCGGGCTGGAGCAAGCGATTCCCCCCGGCCTGTTTCGCGGGTACCACCGCGATCCGGCGACGACCGCGGCGGTCTGGCATGACGGCATGTACTACACCGGGGACGTCGCCTATCGCGACGAAGCGGGGTATTACTGGTACGTCGGCCGCTCTGACGATGTGATCAAATGCTCCGGTTATCGCATCGGCCCGTTTGAAGTGGAGAGCGCGCTGCAAGAGCACCCCGCGGTGCTGGAATGCGCGGTCACGGCGGTGCCCGACGCGGTGCGCGGGCAGGTGGTCAAAGCCACCGTTGTGCTCGCGCGCGGATTTGCCCCCGACGATGCGCTGGTGCGGGCATTGCAAGAGCACGTCAAAAAGAGCACCGCCCCCTACAAATACCCCCGTATCGTCGAGTTCGTCAGCGAACTGCCGAAAACGGTTTCGGGCAAAATCATGCGCAAGGACATCCGCGCCGCGGACGGACGAAAAGCATAACGGCAACGGCCCTCTATTTCCGCAAACAAAAAAACCGCCAATGGGTTGGCGGTTTTTGTTTGTCTGTTCTGGTGGCCCGGATCAACCGATGAGGCGGCGGACCGTCACGATGTTGTAGCCGCCAAAATATACGGAACTGACGCCGACGCCGCGCCATTCGTTCATGGCGTGCACCACCTGTCCGTTGCCGATATAGATCGCCACATGCCCGATCGATCCGTTCCATTCCGAGTCGTAGCAGACGATATCCCCCGGGCGCAGATCCGAGAAAGACACACCGTAGCCGACTCCCCAGTAGGCGTAAGACGAGCGGGTGATGTAAATGCCGGCGGCCTCGTACGCGCGCATGGTCAACCCGGAGCAGTCGATGCCACCGTACCCGGTCCCGCCCAAAACATACGGGCAGCCGACATACGACAACGCTTTGTTGATGACGGCCTGCACATTGGCGTTGGCATAGGTGCCGGGTGTAAACACCGGTTGCGGCGGCGGTGCGTAAACCGGGGGAACGTAGGGCGGCGGCGTATAGGGCGCGGAATCGGTGACTTTTTCCATCTGGATGTAACCGACTTCGTCCTCGGACGTCAACACCCGGATCCAGTCAAAGCTGTAACCGGTCACTTGCACGGCATCGTTTTTGTCATAGTAGTGGACAATCTCGGTCGCCGGATCGGGCTGGATGTAGACCGCCAGGTCTTGCAGGCAGTACATTTTATAGCTGCCCTGGGCAAACACAATGTCCGCGGTCAGGATCGACGCCGGCAAATACCCCTCCACCTTGGCCTCGGTCACGACCTTGTACCATTCGCCCGCGGCTTCCACCGCGGTCACGCGATCGGCAAACCAGATCTCCTTGAGCACTTCGGCGTCGCGCGACGGCCCGGCGTACAATTTGAGATCCACCTCGTCGGTCGCCAGCACATACAGCGTCTGGTCAACAGGGGTGAAAACCAGGTCATCGGTCACATCCGCGGCCGGCACATACATCGTGTCGTCCATAAACTCGACCCGCACCCACCCCGCGGCCCTGCCGGTGACACACAAGGTGTCGCCGCGCGCGAACGCGATCGTGTGGGGCGCGTCGGCCGCCGGGTGGATGTATGCCGCCGCGCGCGTGGCGCGCACATAAGCGCAACTGTCCTCGTCCGCGAACACCGGCACCGTATCCGCCACCGACCGCGCCATATTCCCCACATGCTCACTGACGGCCCGCGACACCATGTCGCCGCGGTTGAACACCCCGGGCGCGCCGGTGTCGACGCGGATTTCGATGTCGAATACGCCGCCGTCCTCCGGGTCGGATTCGGCCGTCCGGTCGGCGAGCAAATCGCCGTTTTCCGTCGCGGAAACATCGTCGGGAGCGGAGGAACGGGAAAGAACCGCGTCGCTAAAAAGAATGTTGAAAGGCCCCATCACAGGGAGGAATACGATCAAAGCGGCCGCGAGTCCTACCAACAGAAACTGTCGTCTATATCGCGGGGAGCGTTTGTCTGTCATGTTACCTCCGGCTGGAGTGTGGCCGGTCGATCCGGTCCAATCCAAAAACAACAGGCCGATCCGATTGCATTCGAACCCTGCGACCGAGCCTGCCAAACAAGTCAAATATGTTACCCGTTCATTACGACCGGGTTTGCAGAAATTATATCAATGCGCACAAGGAGCGTCAAACCAGCAATTCGCACAAGCTTTTTCTCTCTTTTTCACACCTTTTGACCAGACCCGGTTTGCAAACCGGCGGGCAGGGCAAGCGCCCGGATATGTTATAATGGCGTGGCGGAAAAGACACCCGTCTTCTCAATTGGCTTAGACACGCCATGCCCGGTCCGTAGCCGAACGTTGGTCCCGCGCGATGCGGCCCGTGAACCCCGTCAGGTCCGGAAGGAAGCAGCGGTAAGCGGCAAACCGCAGGTGCCGCGGAACAGCCTGCGATCGGCTGCGGGCCGGACACGGCGTTTTTGTTTATCTTCCGACTTGTAAGTGGAGGTAACCCCATGACCCGAATCGCCCTGTATCGCGAATGGAGGCCACGCACATTTGACCAGGTGGTCGAGCAGCGCCACACCGTCGCCGCTTTGCGCCAATCGGTGGTGTCCGGTCACATTTCCCACGCGTACCTGTTCGCCGGTACGCGCGGCACCGGCAAAACGACACTGGCGCAGATCTTTTCCCGCGCCATCAACTGTTTGGCGCCGGACAACGGCAATCCTTGCAACGAATGTGAAATTTGCCGGGGGATCCTGAGCGGCTCTCTGCTGGACGTGGTCGAAGTCGACGCCGCTTCCAACAACAGCGTCGATAACATCCGCCGCATCTGTGACGAAGTTTTGTTTTTGCCCACCCTTGCCAGATACAAGGTCTACATCATCGACGAAGTGCATATGCTTTCGGCCGGCGCGTTCAACGCCCTGCTCAAGACATTGGAGGAGCCGCCGGCGCACGCGGTTTTCATCCTCGCGACCACCGATCCGCACCGCATCCCTCCGACCATTATCTCCCGCTGCCAGCGTTACGATTTTCACCGGATCCCCCTGGACGGTATCGTCAGCCGCCTGCGCGAAATCGCCGTCGCGGGCGGGATCGAGGCCACGGACGAAGCCCTCGCGACCATCGCCTCTCTGGCCGACGGCGCTTTGCGCGACGCCATCAGCCTGTTGGATCAAAGCCGCGCGACGTTCCCCTCCGCCATCACACGCGACGACGTCCTGTCGCTGACCGGCGTGGTTGACGACGCGTTTATGTTCGAGATGGCAGGCGCCATTGCCGACCGCGATGCCGCGCGGGCGATGGAGCTGACTGACGCGATGATCCTGGACGGGCGCGATGTGGTCCGTTTCACCTCGGACCTGGCCGCCTATTACCGCGATGTGATGATGTCACGGGTGTCTTCGCGGCCGGAAACGCTGGTGCGCGCGTCCACGGATACCATCGACCAGATGCGGACGCTGGCCGCGCGATATGACCTGGACACGCTGTTGGCGATCATCCGCGATCTGGCGGAACTGCTGACCAATCTGCGGTGGGCGCCTGACCCGCGCACGCTGTTTGAAATCACGTTGATCCGCGTCATGCAGACCGCCCCCGCAGAGCAAGACGCAACAAATACGGCACAAGGGCCTGAACGAGTGGCCCGTACACGGGCCGCCCGACCGGACGCTGAGCCTGTGGCTACGCCGGCCCCGGTGGTCGAACCGGCCCCGGTGGTTGAGCTGGCTCCCGCGACCGAACCGGCTTCCGTGGATGAACCGGCTCCAGTGGCCGCGCCGGCTCCGGCGGCCGAACCGGCCCCCGTGGTTGAGCTGGCACCGGCGGCCGAACCGGCTCGCGTGGTTGAGCCGGCACCGGCGGCCGAACCGGCTTCCACGGTTGACGCGCATTCTCCCGCCGCGCTAAAGCAGGCGTGGGAAGAGATGCTCACCGGGCTATGCAACTCCGGGCAGATGATTCTGTATCTATACCTGCGCCCGGCCCGCGTCACCTTCACCGATGGGCGCGTCACCCTCTTTTTCACCGCTGACGAAAGCGCCAACCGCGCCGAAGTGACAAGCAAAGACAACGACGCGATCATCCGAGAAGCCTTGGCGGCCGCGGCTGGGGCATCGGTCCACTGGTCCGTACAGACCGAAGCCGCCGAAATCCCCGCGAACGCCCAATCCAGCTGGCGCGACGCGGACTGGGTCCACAAAGTACGCCAATCGGCGGATGATTTTGACATTCCCCTCACATACAATGAATAACGACAACCGGTACCGGCTCCGGTACCGCGAACCCAAATGGAGGTAACACATGGCCAAGGGTAGAGGATTCGGCGGGTTTCCCGGGATGGGTGGCGGCGGCAATATGAACCAGCTGCTGGCCCAGGCGCAAAAAATGCAAAAAGACATGGAAAAGGCCCAGGAGGAAGTCGCGGCGATGACCGCGGAAGCCTCCGCCGGCGGCGGCGCCGTCAAAGCGGTGGTCAACGGTTCCCACGAACTGGTGTCGCTTGAAATCGATCCCGGCGTCGTCGACAGCGACGACGTCGAGATGTTGCAGGATCTGGTGATGGCGGCCGTGAACGAAGCGGCGCGCAAAATCGAAGAGCTGTCGGCCGAGCGCATGGCGCGCGTGACCGGCGGCGCGGGGATGCCGCGCTTCTAGTCGCGCCTGGCGGCTCTCGCAGCCTGGCGGTTTCTGCCGCGGAAAGAAGGTCCATATGGCCCGTTATGCCCCGACCATCGCCCGCCTGGTCGCCGAACTAGGCAAGTTGCCGGGCATCGGCACCAAAAGTGCCCAACGTTTGGCTTTCCATATTCTCGGCCTGCCGGCGGAAAAATCGACGGCTTTGGCCGATGCCATCCGTGACGCCGCGCGTGACACACGGTTGTGCTCCATTTGCTGTAATCTCACCGACCGCGACCCGTGCGATATCTGCTCGTCGCCCGCGCGCGACCGCCATGTCATCTGCGTACTCGAAAACCCGCGGGACGTCGCTTCCATCGAACGAGTCCATGAGTACAAGGGCTTGTACCATGTCCTGCACGGGACCATCTCGCCGATGAAAGGCATCGGGCCCGAGCAGATCCGCCTCAAGGAGCTGCTCGCGCGGCTGCGCGAGCAGACCGACGTCGAAGAGGTCATTCTCGCGACCAACCCGACCGTCGAAGGCGAAGCCACAGCCATGTACATCGCCCGCTTGCTCAAACCGGCAGGCATCCGCACGACGCGCATCGCCCACGGCCTGCCGATGGGAGGCGATCTGGAATACGCGGACGAAGCGACCTTGTCGATGGCGCTTGAGGGCCGGCGCGAAATCTGATCCGCACCCCTTTGCCGAATGATAAGATACGCGGCCTACTGGGCCGCGTATCTCTTTGTCTTTATATTTTCTGCTGGCCGCTTCCTGCGGCGGGCGCCCTAATCGACAAACAGGATTTCGCCGGGGCGCAGCATGTTGAGTTTTTCGCGCGCCATCTGTTCGATGAAAGCGTCCGATCCCATCGATTCATACAGCGCCAGGGTTTCCTGATAGGCCGCTTCGGCTTTGGCGAGTTCCTTGCTGATTTCCGCCTGGCGTGACAATACACGGTCCATTTGCTCGCCCTGGTGCATCAGCACAGACGCCGCCACATAGGCCAGCGACAAAACCAGCAAACAGATGATGACGATTGTCAGGACGCCGCTGCGCCGAACCTGCACCGACTGCTGTGGACGTTTGCGAACAGACAACGTAAAACCTCCAACCCCGGATCCTTCGGGGTTTTTAGATAGATTGTCCTCATTATAGGCCGGGCGCGGGGGGACGGCAATCAGGCGTTCGGGACAAAGGCCGTTTGTAATGCTTTTGTAAGTTTGTGTGCGCCCGAGCACATGGCTGTCCGGTGGAGGCCCGGCGGGTACCCGGCGGGCACTGCCCGACCGGTCAGTCCAGCAATTGCGGGTTGTCGAGAATCTCGAACAATTCGGCGGCCTCGTGTTTGCGGACGGTTTCGCGGATCGCCAAAATACGGAAACGGGCGGTCCCGGTGCCGAACCGCACTTCGACGATGTCCCCTTCTTTGACCGCGGTTCCGGCCTTTGCCTGTTTGCCGTTGATCGTCACCCGGCCGGCGGCGCATACTTCGTTGGCGACGGTGCGGCGCTTGATCACGCGCGATATTTTCAGAAATTTGTCAATTCGCATGGTTCTTTTTCTCCTGCGGTTCCAGAGGGTCGGCGCGCCCGGCCGCTTTGGCACGGTCCCACCATCGGTCCATTTCCGCCAGTGACATCGCTTGCAAATCCAACCCCTGGGCGCGAACGGCGGTTTCCATCACCGTAAAGCGATGGATAAACTTTTCGCACGCGCGGTCCAGTGCCAACTCGGACTGGACGCCCAACTTGCGCGCGTAATTGACCACCGAAAAGAGCAGATCGCCGATTTCTTCTTCCAGCCGCTGCTCACGTGTGCACCCTTGTGTGCCGGACGCGTCTTGCGCGGCGGTTTCACCGGCACGAGGCGGACCGGCAACTTCCCGGACTTCGGCCAGCTCTTCGGTAATCTTGTCGGCCGCGCCGTCCGCGTCCGCCCAGTCAAAACCGACGATGGCCGCCTTTTTCTGGACTTTCTCGCTGCGGGTCAGCGCCGGCAGGGAACGCGTCACCTCGCGCAAAGCGGCGGCGGTTGAGCGCAGGTCTTTCTCCTTGCGTTTGTTGCGCTCCCACATCACATGAACTTCCTCGGGGGACTGCGCCTGGTCCGTGCCGAATACGTGTGTATGACGCTCGATCAGTTTGCGGCAAATTCCGCTGACCACCGCGTCAAAATCAAAATGGCCGGCCTCACTCGCCAGGTCGGCGTGAAAGACGACCTGCATCAGGACATCCCCCAATTCGTCGCACAGGCGCTCCGGGCGCCCGGAACCGATGGCGTCGACCACCTCGTAGGCTTCTTCGAGCATGCTGGGGATCAGCGAAGCGTGGGTTTGTGCGCGATCCCAGGCGCAGCCGGCCGGCGATCGCAAAAATGCCATCAACGACAGCAAATCATGGATGGTATAGTGCTCCCGCAGGTGGGCGTATTGTTCGCGTAGATCCATTTTTATACTCCTGTAGTTCTCCTCCGGTACGCCGCTGGCGTTGCGCCGCTGGCGTACGCCAAAGGCGGTACGCCTCTGGCGGTGCATCATTCTGACAAGCGAATCTGAAAGCGGTCAAAGTGGGTCTTTTCGTCAAATTGCTCGCTTGTAAACGCGGTTTGGCGCCAATGGGCAAATTCACGCGTGTTGCGATTCATCCAGATGGGGATGGGAATCCCCAGATCTTTGCACAATGCCAATAAACAGCGATCCAGATTTACGACAAACGTTTGGCCGCCGTCCGGCACTTCCCGCACGCGCCGATCCATCAACCGGTTTTCGCGATAGATTGCGCCTTCCAGTTTCAATTCGGGTTCATCCTTTCCAGAATATGTGCAAATAAACCGAAACTCATGCAAAACCACAGACATTTTCGGACAAATATGCACTTTTTGTTCGCAAAGCGATTTGATACGATTAAGGTGCCTTTTGAAAGGCGCCCTTACTTCATAACCCCCCCTCCTTGTATGCCGATGGTCCCCCCTGTCGGCATACTTTTTTTACGCGGTTTCATTTTACACGTAAAAAGGGCTGCGGGGCGGCGCTCAACCTCTATTTTGCCAGTTGTTTTTGGCAAACTTGTCTCCTTGCGCCCCGCGGATTGCCTGCGCTATGCTGTCTTTATGCCGCGGCTTTCATCTGATAGGATAAGAAGCACGTCCGGCTTTTTTGGGGGGATCTTACATGAACAGCGAACAAACCGCTTTATTTTGGAAACGCATCGTTTCTTTGCTTGAAAAGGAGATGACCGATCTCAGTCTCAAAACCTGGATCCAGCCCCTGGAACCGGTTTTGGCGGACGATCGCGCGCTTAAGCTGCTGGCCCCCAATGATTTTCACCGCAGTTTTGTCGAGATGTATGTGCCGCTGATCCGCAATGCCGCCCAGCAGATCTCCGGGAGCGCGCGTGAGGTACAAGTCATTGTCTCGGGGCAAGAGCCCGCCACGATCCCCGACGCGCGCTCGGTGGCCAGTGAGCCATCCGACAGCGCTGGTCTCAATCCCACATATAGCTTTGCCAATTTTGTCGTCGGCTCCGGAAATCGCTTCGCGCACGCCGCGTGTGTTTCGATCGCGGAAAACACCGCCGGCAACAATTTTAACCCGCTGTTCATTTATGGCGGATCGGGGTTGGGAAAGACCCACCTGATGCACGCCATCGGCAATCATGTGCGGCAACGTCATCCTTCGTGCAATCTGGTCTATGTCCAAAGCGAACGCTTTGTCAACGAATTCATCAACACCATTTCCGAGGGGAGTTTTGACAGCTTCCGCAACAAATATCGCAACGCCGGCATGCTGTTGATCGACGACATCCAATTTATCGAGGGCAAACTCCAGATGCAGGAGGAGTTTTTCCATACCTTCAACACCCTGTATGAGAACGGTAAAAACATCATCATGACCTGTGACAAGCCGCCGACCGCGCTGTCAACGCTGGAGGAGCGTCTGCGGACGCGCTTTTCCAGCGGCCTGATCGTCGACATCCAGCCCCCGGACTATGAAACGCGCCTGGCCATCTTGCGCCGCCGCGCCCAGGATGAAAACGTCTTGGTTCCGGAGGATGTCTTTGATTACATCGCCGCCAACATCGCGACCAATATCCGTGAACTGGAAGGCGCCCTCAAAACGGTCATGTATTACTCCATGCTGGCCGGCGAGCTTTCGGTCGAAACGGCACAGGAAGCGCTCAAAGATCTCATCCAGCCTTCGTTGCGGGTCAAATTGTCGCCGGAAGCCATCTCCGACGTGGTGGCGCGCTATTACAATGTGACCGTCGACGACATCAAATCCAGCCGCCGCAGCAAGGATGTGTCCAACCCGCGCCAGATCTCGATGTATTTGTGCCGCACCGCGCTCAACATGTCTTTTCCTGAAATAGGCAGCTTTTTTGGCGGGCGGGATCACTCCACGGTCATTCACGCCTGCGACAAAATCACCGGCGAAATCGCCGCGCAAAACCCGGCCCTGATCCAGGATTTGAGTGGCATTAAGAAACGGTTGTCCCTTTAGCTCCCGGCAGAGTTATCCACACCTATCTGTGGATATGTGGATAACTTTTTGTTGACAAATTGTGGATAAGGCACGACTTCTTTTTTATCCACAATTTGTCCCCAGAAAAACCCTTTTTTTCCACAAAATGTGCACAGGGGCAAAGGCGCTCCGCCCTAAGATAAAAGAGACTTTTCCACATCATCCACCGCTTATAATAAGAAGAGTGTTACAATAGA
>CAYZME010000011.1:0-35887 GCA_964479435.1 uncultured Oscillospiraceae bacterium | reverse complement strand
TTCAAGGTGGAGACACGGCGCAGCGACAAAACCTTCCCGTTGACTTCACCGGATGTCAGTGCGCAGATCGGCGGCTTTCTCGTCGAGCGGTTTGACATGTTGTCGGTGGATGTACACCAGCCGGACCATATTCTGTATATCGAGATCCGCGAAGAGGGACGCATCCTCTTGTACAGTCGAATTGATCGCGGACAGCGCGGTTTGCCCGTTGGCATGAGCGGCAAAGCGATGTTGTTGCTATCCGGCGGCATTGACAGCCCGGTAGCAGGCTATTTGATGTCGAGCCGTGGTCTGGAATTGGAATGTGTATATTTTCATTCACCGCCGTACACCAGCGAGCGGGCGAGAGACAAAGTCGTTGAGCTGGCTTCCCTTGTGGCGGCGTACAGTGGGCGGATTACATTGCATATTGTGCACTTTACGGAAACGCAATTGGCGATTCGCGACCATGTTCCCAGCGACATGATGACCCTTGTCATGCGCCGGGTGATGATGCGGATCGCGGAAAAGCTGGCGGAGCGTTCCGGATGCCTGGCCTTGATTACAGGGGAGAGCCTGGGTCAAGTCGCCAGCCAAACGGTCGAGGCGATCGCCGTGACCAACGCATCCGTATCCATGCCGGTATTCAGACCTTTGATCGGGTTGGACAAGGATGCCATCGTCGAGACGGCGCGCCGGATCGGCACGTTTACAACCTCCATCCTGCCATATGAGGATTGTTGCACGCTGTTTGTCGCCAAACACCCTAAAACCAAACCGACTCTGGCGTGGACTTTGACGTGTGAAACCGCTCTGGATATGCCGGCGTTGATCGCGCAGGCGCTCGAACGGGTGGAAGAGGTGGTGTTGTGAACATCGGAAAGTTGAGTAATCACGATTTACAACGCCTGGTTCTTTCGCAGATTGTATTTTCTCCCGATAAGGGTGAGGTCGGGCCGGCTGTGGGTCTGGATTGCGCCGTTTTACAGCTTGAAGACGGGCTGCGCCTGGTTGTGTCCAGCGATCCGATCACAGCGGCCAGTGCGGATGCCGGCCGCTTGGCTGTACACGTGTCATGCAACGATATCGCCGCGGCCGGTGTGCAGCCGGCGGGGATCATGCTTGTTCTGGTTGTGCCGCCGGCTTGCGATGAGACAACGATTCGCGAACTGGTGCGGCAAGCATCCGACACGGCATTGGAACTGGGCGTGCGCATTGCCGGGGGACACACGGAGGTCAGCGATACGGTGACCCGCCCGATGATCACCACCACCGCGTTTGGCTGGACACGTGGTTCTGTCATTACGGCCAGTGGCGGCCGGGCGGGAGACACCCTGTTGATGAGTAAGACGGCCGGCATCGAAGGGACGGCCATTCTGGCGCGTGACCGGCGGGAAGGATTGCTGTCAAAAGTCAGCGAAAAGTCGCTGCAAGACGCCGAGGCACTCATGGCCCACGTCAGCGTTCTTCCAGAAGGCCTTGCCGCCGCCTCAGCTGGGGTACACGCTATGCATGACGCGACGGAAGGCGGAATATTGGGAGCGGTCTGGGAGCTGTGTACAGCATCGGGGTTGGGGTGTATGGTTCGCACGCGACAGATCCCAGTCGCTCCGGCAACGGAAGCGGTTACCGCGGTGTTCGGGATCGATCCTTTGCGATTGATCGCGAGCGGCAGCATGATTATGGCGACCGACCGGCCGCAGGACGTGATCACGTCTTTGGCTGCCAAAGGGGTGCGCTGTACGGCAATCGGCCAATTGGCGCCGGGCGCCTGCCGCGTCGAAACACGTGATGGTGCGGTCAAGACGCTGACTCCGCCCGCAGCCGACGAGCTTTACAAAACGGCGCCGACCTCTTACTATTAAATTTGCTTTTTGCGTCGAACGTGCGATCACAAGGAGGATAAAACATGTCTTACGCGCATCTGCGAACGGCCGATCCGGAAATCTATCAGGCGGTGATGGCGGAAATTGCCCGACAGCGTGACAAAATCGAACTCATTGCCTCAGAGAATTTTGTCTCCCAGGCAGTGCTGGAGGCGATGGGGACGCCCTTAACCAATAAGTACGCCGAAGGATATCCCGGGCGCAGATATTATGGCGGTTGCGAGTATGTGGACATTGCGGAAAACCTGGCGATTGAGCGCGCGAAGCAACTCTTTGGCGCGGACCATGTGAATGTACAACCCCATTCAGGCGCGCAGGCGAATACAGCCGTTTATTTTTCAGTTCTGGAGCCGGGGGATCGCATTCTGGGATTGGATCTTTCCCATGGCGGCCATCTGACACATGGCATGGCAAAAAACATTTCCGGTAAATATTTCGAAGCCCATTTTTACCGCGTTTCGCAAGATCGCGGCGTATTGGATTATGACGAAATATTGAAAACGGCGCGCAGCGTGCGCCCGAAAATGATTGTAGCCGGTGCCAGCGCGTACCCTCGCTTGCTTCACTTTGATCGTTTTCGCGAAATCGCCGATGCGGTCGGCGCCTATTTGATGGTGGATATGGCACATATTGCCGGACTGGTCGCGGCGGGTTTGCATCCGGATCCGATCCCGTATGCCGATTTCGTCACGACGACGACACATAAGACGCTACGCGGCCCTAGGGGCGGTTTGATCTTGTGCAAACAGGAATATGCCAAAGCTGTCGATTCAGCCGTTTTCCCTGGCCAGCAAGGCGGGCCGCTCATGCATATAATCGCCGCCAAAGCGGTTGCGTTTAAGGAAGCGTTGCAACCGGATTTCCGGGTGTATCAGCAGCGGATCCTGGATAACGCACAAGCGCTGGCGCAGGCGTTGCAAGAGCATGCATTTGATCTGGTGGCCGGCGGCACAGATACACATTTGATGCTCGTAGATCTGACCCGAACAGGGGTCACCGGCCGGGAGATGCAGCAACGGCTTGACGACGTCAACATCACCTGCAACAAGAACGGTGTGCCTTTCGACACCAAAGGCCCAACCGTCACAAGCGGTATCCGCCTGGGCACGCCTGCCGTTACGACCCGCGGTTTTACGCCGCAAGATATGAAGACGATCGCATCTTTGATTCACACCACGCTGACGGATTTTGAAGAAAAACAAGACGAGATCCGCGCACAGGTTGCCGGGATCTGCGGGCGTTACCCTTTGTATACCGAGTTGCGATAGCGGAAAGGGGAGGGCGTATTGTCGGCGGAAGGCCGGAGCAAAGAGCCTCTTGCGTATCGGATGTCACCCCGGACACTCGAAGAGTATGTGGGACAGGACCACATTCTGGGTAAGGGCCGGATGTTGCGGCGGATGATCGAAGCGGATCGACTGTCTTCCATCATTTTGTTCGGTCCGCCGGGTACGGGAAAAACATCCCTGGCCCGTGTGATTGCCGCTGTGACGAATATGGGTTTTACCCGCATGAACGCGGTAACGTCGGGCGTCGCTGATATCAAACGGGTGATCAGCGATACCCTGAACGCATTTATCAACCCTTCGGGAAAATCCGTCCTCTTTATCGATGAAATCCATCGTTTTAACAAGGCGCAACAAGACGCGCTATTACCCCAGGTTGAAGACGGTACGCTGGTCCTGATCGGGGCGACGACTGAAAACCCGTTCTTTGAAGTCAACAAGGCACTGATCTCCCGCTCGACTGTCTTTCAATTGAAACCGCTCGAAAGCAAGGATATTTTATTGATTCTGGAAAGAGCGGTTCAAGACCCCGAGCGGGGGCTGGGGCAGTATCCGCTCGTGTTCGCGCCGGACGTTCTGAAAAAGATTGCCGATCAATCCAATGGCGACGCGCGCATCGCCTTGAACGCGGTGGAATTGGCGGCCGTCACTACACCGGCAAGCGGCGATGGCTTGATTCATGTGACCGCGGAAGTCATGGCGGATTGTATGCAAAAACGCGTCATTGCTTTTGATCACGCTGGTGAAAGTCATTATGACAACATCAGCGCCTTCATCAAATCGATGCGTGGCAGTGATCCCGATGCGGCCGTTTTTTACCTGGCGCGCGCGCTGCATGGCGGCGAAGAAATCGAATTTCTGGCACGCCGTATTTTGATTTGCGCTTCTGAGGATGTAGGGATGGCCAATCCCGCCGCGCTGCAGGTTGCGATGGCGGCATACCAGGGCGTGATGATGGTGGGATTGCCTGAAGCCCGGATCCTTTTGGCCGAAGCGGCAATCATGGTGGCAACCAGTCCCAAATCCAACGCATCTTATATGGCCCTGGAAAAAGCGTCGGCCGATATCGCTTCCCGCCGTACGGGGGAGGTGCCGATGCATTTGCGCAATGCGCCCGCCCAGGGGATGAAAGAGCTCGGGTACAGTGTCGGATATAAGTACGCGCACGATTATCCCGGCAATGTCGTCGACCAGGAGTTTTTGCCCGCAGAGATCGCCGGGACCATCTACTATGAGCCTTTTGCCAACGGTTATGAAGCTCGAGTAAAAGACTGGTTGGATAAGCGCAGAGGGCGTACAAAGCTGGACGAAAACACAGAAAGGGTGTAACATCGGTCACTGAGCATATCCTAGTGATATAGTAGAGTATGGATGAAAAAACGGAGAGGAAGCGGTTTATAAATGAATCAACCTGCTAACAGGGTATATCTGGATCACGCGGCGACTACACCGGTCCGCCCGGAAGTCGTGGACGCGATTTTGCCCGTCTTGCGTGACGGATATGGCAACCCGTCGTCTTTGTATCGTTCGGCGCGTGACGCGCGCGTCCTGATGGAGAACGCGCGTAAAACACTGGCATCCTGTATCGGCGCCTCTCATGAAGAAATCTACTTTACCGCCTCCGGAACGGAAGCGGACAACTGGGCGATCAAGTCCGCGGCCAAGATGAACCAATCAAAAGGGAAGCACATCGTGACCACCGCGATTGAGCACCATGCGGTCCTGCATACGGTCCAGTCGCTGGAAAAGGCGGGTTTTGAGGCAACCTATGTGGGGGTAGACAATCAAGGCATCGTCGACCCGGAAGCCGTTCGCCGTGCCATTCGACCGGATACAATTCTCGTTTCGGTGATGATGGCCAACAATGAGATCGGTACCATCCAGCCGATCAAGCGCATCGGCGAGATTTGCCGTGAACGCAAGGTGTGGTTTCACACCGACGCGGTTCAAGCCGCAGGATCCATCCCCATCGATGTGAAGGACCTGGGTGTCGATATGCTATCGGTATCGGGGCATAAAATGTATGCTCCGAAAGGGATCGGGATGCTATACATCCGGCGCGGATTGCGGTTGGCACCGCTGATTGAAGGGGGCGCACAAGAAAAATCGCGGCGCGCCGGAACGGAGAATGTTCCCTATATCGTGGGGTTTGCCCGTGCTTTTGAACTCGCTGTCGCCGAGATGTCGTCGACCGCGCAACGCTTAACTGAAATACGCGATGAGCTGATCGCCAAAGCGACCGCACGCATTCCACACAGCCGTCTGAATGGGCATCCGACGCTGCGGCTTCCCGGGAACGCCAACATGACATTTGATTTCATCGAGGGCGAATCGATGCTGCTTTTGCTCGATGGCTTGGGTTATGAGTGTTCAACCGGATCGGCCTGTACATCCGGGTCATTAGAACCCTCCCATGTCCTACTGGCCATGGGCGTGCCGCATGAGCAGGCACACGGTTCATTGCGCGTCAGCCTGGGTAAATCCAACCGGCAGGAAGAGATCGACCCCTTTATCGACGCGCTGGAGCAGGTAGTCACACGGTTAAGAGCCATGTCACCTTTATATAAAACGATCTCATAGGAGGTTCGATAAATGGAATTATATAGCGATAAAGTAATGGATCATTTCATGCACCCGCGTAATGTTGGTGAGATTGAAGGCGCCGATGCCAGTGGGACAGTCGGCAACCCCAAATGTGGGGACATCATGAAGATTGACCTAAAAATTGAAGACGGTGTGATTACGGACGCCAAATTTAAGACTTTCGGATGCGGCTCGGCGATCGCGACCAGCAGCATGGCGACGGAAATGATCATTGGGCAGACGGTGCAAGAAGCGCTAAACCTGACCAATCGCGCGGTTGCCAATGCGCTGGACGGCTTGCCTCCCATCAAGATGCATTGTTCTTTGTTGGCTGAGCAGGCGGTTAAATCGGCATTGAAAGAGTATTACGAAAAACACGGCCTGATGAACGACGAGGCGCGCAAAACGTTCGAAATCCTGCATGAAGACGCGGACGAATACGCGGAAAAACTGGTCAGAGCCAGCGAAGTCTGATCGTGACTACCCAATCGGCGGCGGCAAGGAGTGTGCTGGTCGGAATGAGCGGCGGTGTCGACAGCACTCTGGCCGCCGCGCTTCTGGTGCAGGATGGTTATCGGGTTTATGGCGCGACCCTGGTGACAGATGAGCATAGTATGATCCATGCTGCCGACGCGGCTGCCGTATCCGCACAACTGGGGATACGGCATTCTGTTGTGGATGTCCGACAGGCGTTCGAAAAAAGTGTGATCAAACCTTTTTTGGCGGCCTATCGCCAGGGGCTAACGCCCAATCCCTGTGTATATTGCAATCCACAAATCAAGTTTAGCGCTTTGTTTGCCGAGGCGGCCCGCTTGGGTTTGGATTCGGTCGCGACCGGGCATTTTGTCCGGGTAGGCAAACACGCGCACACGGACAGATGGTGCCTTTTCCGCTCACTGGCCGGGGCCAAAGATCAATCCTATTTTCTCTATCGACTCACACAGGCGGATCTTGCGCGGGTTCTGTTCCCACTTGCCCGCTTCAACAAAGAAACGGTGCGCGAAGAGGTTGCGAAAAGAGGGTTGCAGGGAAGTAGCCAGCAGGAACTCTCGACCCGCATAGAGAGTCAGGATATCTGCTTTATCCCGGGTGAAGACTACCGTGCGTTTGCCCTGCGGCGGGGAGAGCCGTTCGCGGCTTCTCATGAGGGCTCGATCCTGGGTGAGCAGGGGAATGTACTGGGAAAGCATGACGGCGCCTGGAAATACACGATTGGACAGCGGAAGGGCTTTGATGTAAAGACGACAGACAGACTATACGTCATTGCAAAAGACGTCCATCAGAACACGATTACAGTGGGACCTCGGGCGTCCATCTATCGCGATCGCATCACACTGACGGATTTGGTTTACTCCGGGTGGGAGCGCGTTCAACCCCGCAGACCGTTGATGGCGCGGATCCGTAGTTCCGCGATTCCCGCCCCGTGCACGGCAGCGGCTGATCCGGATGATCCGGAGCGGATTGAAATCCGGTTTTGCGAACCTGTGTTTGCCCCTGCCGCCGGCCAATCCTGTGTTTTGTATGAAGATGACGCGGTGGTCTGCGGCGGGCAGATTGTCTGAGCGGGCCGGATACCTTTTCATACGGGCGAATTACAGGGCCAGCCAATGCGGTTTTCTCTCGATGAAAACACAACTATAGCGATACCCAAGTGAAAGCAAATAATCTTGAATGCGCCTATGGTATAAACCGACCTCGCGTGTCGTATGCGCGTCTGAACCGATGGTTACGCATTCGCCACCCAATTCAAGATAGCGGCGCAGGATTTCCGGGTCTGGCATGGGGTCTGTCGAACCCAGTCGCTCCATGGCGCGGATGCTGCCGGCGTTGAGTTCCAGGGATTGCCCGTTTGTGATCAAAAGGCGAAATAACCGATCAAACCGTTCCGGTTGTTCGCGATACAGCAATTTGGGCTGGTCATATCCTGAAAAACGCGCGACATAATCATAGTGACCGAGCACGTCGAACCAGCGTCCTTGTTCCGCCATCCCGATCAAAGCTTCGAGATAGGAAGCGTATGCCTTCTCGCGGCCGCCGCAAAAGACATCCCGGACAAAATAAATATCGTCACCCTCCAGAGCGTGTACAGACCCGATCACATGGTCAAAAGGCCAGGATTCTACCATCTGTTTTAGGCGCAAGCGAAGGTGAGGTTGGTAACCGGCCTCCACGCCGTTCAATAATTTGAAATGGTCGTGGATGCGCGCGCGTGCCGACTGCATCACAGAAAAATAATCATTCAAGTCAAAAACCATCGACCCTTGTCCTAACTCCGGATCCATATGTTCTGTGACGACAACCCCTAAAAAATGGGCGGCACGGGCCGCTTGTACCAATTCATCCAGGCTCTGTTCGGCGTCGGGTGAAAATTGACGTGTATGCGCATGGGTTTCAAACATCCGATACTCCTTGCTCAGGCGGCTACAGCGAACCGTTTCATTATATTATAATGGATGTCAGTCTCACGAACGTGCATGGAGGAGGAAACACGAGATGGCGGAAAAAAAGAAACAGAATTTCATTCCTGTCCCCAAGGAGAAGAATGAACAAACACAGGCATTAAAAGATCAGCTGTTCGCTGAATACAAGAATCTCTGGGAAGTCGCTTCCGCGGAAGAGAAAGATAATACATTTGCTTTCGCCGATGAATATAAGCGATTTTTGGACCTTGCCAAGACCGAGCGCGAATTTGTACTGGCGGCCATCGAGTCACTGGAAGAGTTGGGTTTTGTAGCGATCGAAACAAAAAAGCGTTTACAGCCCGGCGACAAAGTGTACGCGTCCATCCGCGGCAAAGGCTTGATGGCGGCTGTGATCGGCCGCCAACCGGCAGCCGCGGGCTTCAATATTCTGGGCGCGCATGTCGACTCGCCGCGCGTGGACTTGAAACCTTGCCCGGTGTACGAGGACAGCGATTTGGTTTTCTTTAAAACGCACTACTACGGGGGAATCAAGAAATACCAATGGACCGCGATCCCCCTGGCCATCCACGGTGTCGCTTTTAGGGAAGACGGCAGCAAGGTATCCATTTGTGTCGGAGAAGATCCGGATGATCCGGTCTTTACTTTTAGCGACATTCTCCCTCATCTGGGCCAGGAACAGATGTCACGCAAAGCGAATGAGATCGTGAAAGGTGAGGAGCTCAACCTGCTGGTTGGCAGCATTCCTTACGAAGACGCGGAGGCCACGTCGCGCTTTAAGCTGGGTTTCTTACAGTTGCTCTTTGAGCAATACGGGCTCAAAGAAAAGGATCTGGTCACAGCCGAGCTGCAAATTGTACCGGCTTTCCGCGCGCGCGACGTGGGCTTCGATCGCAGCTGTGTGGGTGCGTACGGGCATGATGACCGGGTCTGTGCGTATCCGGCACTGGTGGCGGTCGCGGACCAGGAAGAACCGGAGAAGACGGTTGTATGCATGTTGACAGACAAAGAAGAAATAGGCAGTGTTGGCAACACCGGTGCCCACTCGCGGATGTACGAAAACTTCCTGGTTGAGCTTTATACAAAGGAAAACGGAGCGTATGACGAGCTTGGTTATGCCAAAGCGCTGGAGAACACGCGCCTTTTGTCGGCGGACGTGTGTAACGGCTATGACCCGACTTTCTCTTCCGTTTCGGATCCCCGCAACAATGCCTATATCGGCCGGGGGATTTGCCTGGAGAAATACACGGGCTCGCGGGGCAAATCTGGGGCCAGCGATTCAAACGCGGAATTCTTTGCCAGCGTGGTCCGAATCCTCAGGGCCGGAGCGATTCCCTGGCAGACCGGTGAACTGGGCAAAGTAGACGCCGGTGGCGGCGGTACCATCGCCTATATTATGGCTAACAAAGGCATGGAAGTGCTCGATTGTGGGGTGCCTGTGCTCTCCATGCACGCGCCGTTCGAAGTGATCAGCAAAATTGACTTGTATTATACGTATCTTGCTTACAAATGTTTCATTGAAAACGCGTAATACCATCTACCGGGAAGTCGTGTGCCGGGTTCTGTAAACCCGGCACACGAGGCTTCAGGTGGGCGTTTCGCTGGCAGGGCGCTCGGCATCTTTTGGCGACTCGTCCGCTTGGCGGCGGTAGGTTGCCAGCGGGTTGCTGTCGACCGCGTTGTGCAGTTGCGCGGCGTCCACATGGGTGTAAATTTCAGTCGTCGAGACGCTCTCGTGGCCTAATATGCGTTGCAAGACACGGATATCCACATTCCCGTATTTGTACATGAGTGTGGCCGCTGTGTGGCGAAGCTTGTGTGTCGAATAGCGTGCCGGATCGAGCCCGGCTTGTCGCAACGCCCGCTTGACAACAATTTGTACCATTTTGCCGCTGATCCGGGTCCCCAGTCGCGTTGTAAATAAAGCGTCCGGGTCCTTGAGTCCCGTTTGAGGACGTACAGCCAGCCAGGCTTCCAACGCGTCCAGACAAGCCGCGTTGAGATAAATGGTTCGTTCTTTGGCGCCTTTGCCCAAAACGGTCAAGGTCTCGCCATGGATGTCCGCAAGCGAAATGCCACGCAGTTCTGAAAGCCGCATGCCGCAATTCAAGAAAAATGTCAGAATGCAGCTGTCCCGGACAGATGTCTCCGAAGGCGATTGTTCGGCTGTATCCAGTAGCTTTTTGCTCTCATCCAGCGACAGGTAACGGGGAAGGCGGCGGACCTGTTTGGGTGTTTCCAGTTCGTACGCGGGGTCTTCTTCCAAAACGCGGGCTTTGGATGTTAAGTATTTAAAAAATGAGCGCAATGTGGCAATCTTTCGCGCTCTTGTCGCGGGTGAGCCTTTGCGTTCGCGGCTGATATAGGTGATAAAAGCATATAGGTCACTGAGTCGGATTGAGCGCAACAGGTCGGCGTCGACCCGGCTGATATCGATCTGCTTCAGCGGCGTGTCGCGCAGAGACGGATCGCGCCTGCGCAAGAGATGGCGAAAGAACAGGACCAAGTCATAACGATATTCTCGGACGGTGAGGGGAGAGCGCTCCAGAATCGCCTCCATGTATCCGAGATAATCTTCCAGATAAGTGAATGTATCCATGCGTACACATACCCTCTCAGCGCCTGTATGACCTCTGCAGCAGGTTTATCATATCACATGGCGATCTGACAGCCAGGGGTAAAAAGCGGGAGTACGGGGCCCTGCGGGGTACGGAAAACAGCAGGCTTGAAATTCGCCTCCCCAGGCAATCCCCCGCGTGTAGAGGGGCGAAATGCACTTGAATTTTCGCGGTTTGGGTGCTAGAATACACGTCAGGAATACAAATATCCATAAGATGGAGATATCTCAAGAGGTTAAGATATGGGAAAGAAATTAAAAGTAGGAATCGTTGGCGCGACGGGGTATGTCGGACAGCGCTTTATCACCTTGCTCCATAATCATCCGTGGTTTGAAACGGCGGCACTGGCCGCATCCCCCCGTTCCGCCGGCAAAACCTATATGGAAGCGGCGGGTTCCAGATGGAAGCTTGGGACGCCGATTCCTGAAGCCGTCCGGGGCATGCGGGTTTGGGGCACGAGCGAAATAGAACCAATGTGCGAACAGGTTGATTTTGTTTTTTGTGCTGTCGATATGCCCAAAGATGAAATCCGGTCGTTGGAAGACCGGATGGCCAAGACCGAAACGCCGGTCGTTTCCAACAATTCAGCACACCGCTGGACGCCGGATGTGCCCATGCTTATCCCGGAAATCAACCCGGAACACACCGCATTGATCCCATACCAAAGAAAGCGGCTGGGAACACAGCGGGGCTTTGTCGCTGTCAAACCCAACTGCTCGATTCAGAGCTATGTTCCGGCTCTTACCCCGCTCGCGGGCTTCGGCATCGAGAAGGTGATGGTATGTACCTATCAGGCGATATCCGGAGCCGGCAAAACATTTGCCGAATGGCCGGAGATGGTCAACAACATGATCCCTTACATCGGCGGTGAAGAAGAAAAGAGCGAACAGGAGCCGTTGCGCATCTGGGGTCATGTCGATCAGGGGGTGATCGTCCCTGCGAGCGCGCCGGCGATCTCGGCCCAATGTTACCGCGTCGCAGTCCAGGAAGGGCACACGGCGGCCGTTTCTGTCTCATTTACCCACAAACCGTCGCGTGATGAAATATTGGCACAGTGGGCACAATATCAAGGACTGCCGCAGGCACATGCGTTGCCATCGGCGCCGCATCCTTTCCTGCAGTACCTGGATGAGCCGGATCGCCCACAACCCGCTCTGGACGCCGACACGGACGGCGGCATGCGCATCTCGATCGGCCGGTTGCGCCCGGACTCCATACTGGATTGGAAGTTTAGCTGTTTGTCTCATAACACGTTGCGCGGTGCTGCCGGCGGCGGGGTCCTGAGTGCCGAGCTGCTCGTGGATCAAGGCTTTATCACGGCCAAGTAAAGGGGTGAATCGTACCCGTGCGGATTGTATTGCCATTTGGGAAAAAGGAGCTGGCGATCGAGATCGAAGATCACAAGCTCATGGCTGTGCTCAAGCCCAATGAAATCAAAAGTAAACGGGCGGGAAGAGAGGCCGTGTCATGGAGCCTCGACCATCCGATCGGTACGCCGCGGCTGGAAGAGATCTGCCGGCCCGGGGAGCGCGTCGTCATTGTCACCAGTGACATCACGAGGCCGGTTCCCAGCGCGCTGATTTTGCCGATGATCCTGGAACGGCTTCAGCAGGCGGGGATAGAAGATCGGGATATTACTTGCGTTTTTGCATTAGGGAGCCATCGCAAACATACGCAAGAAGAGATGATCAATCTGGTGGGAAATGATTTCTACGCGCGCATTAAGTGCATTGATTCTGATCCTACAGAATGTCAGTACATTGGGACGTCATCACATGGTACGGAATATGCCTTAACTCCGGATGTTATTGCCGCGGATCGTGTCATTTGTGTGGCGAATATCGAATTTCATTATTTTGCCGGCTACAGTGGAGGAGCTAAATCCATCATGCCGGGGGTCGCCGATCTGGCTTGCATCCAAAACAACCATCGGGCGATGATTCTGCCCGAAGCCAGTGCGGGGCGTCTGGTAGGTAACCCCGTCAGAGCGGATATCGACGAAGTGGCACAGTTTCAACGCATTGACTTTATCGTAAACGTCGTTCTCGATGAACAGAAACAGGTTTTGCACGCGGTTTCCGGGCACTGGAAGGAAGCACATCGTCAAGGTTGTGCTTTTCTGGATCGCCTGTACAAGATTCGCATTCCCCAACGGGCGGACATTGTCCTGGTCTCCGCGGGCGGGTTTCCCAAAGATATTGATATGTACCAGGCCCAAAAAGCCTTGGATAACGCCAAACATGCCGTACGCGACGGCGGAGTGATCGTCTGGGTCGGCTCCTGTGCGGAAGGCCCCGGGAATCGCCTGTTTGCGGAATGGATGTTGAAGTATGATCCGGATGAGATGATCGAGGAGATTGCCCGAGACTTTCGCCTGGGAGCGCATAAAGCCGCCGCAATCGCTTTGGTGTTGAAGAGAAGCCACGTTTACATCGTGTCCGATGTGGATCCTGATTTATTGGCACGAATGGGCCTTGTGCCTCAAGCATCTCTTGAGCGCGCCATGACGGAAGCCTACAAGCGGGTGGGGCCGGACGCGCGCGTCCTTGTGATGCCCTATGGGGGCTCGACTTTGCCCATGGTTTCACCTGAGGGGATCTGAGCCTCTTGTCCAAATGAAAAGAAAATCATTTGGACAGGATAGAAGCGTTTGTTTGCGTGCTGATTTTTATTATTACCAATTAGACAAAATTAAAGTTTTGTCTAATTGGAGAGAGGTGAAAACCGTTTTTCATATAAAAGCAGCCCCGAGGCGCTCCGTGCCGCCTGGGGCTGCTTTTCATGGTGTTCGGGTCATGAATGTCAAGCGATTTGTTTGCCGGTGTCTTTGAGATAATTGTTCCAGGCGCTGACAACCGCGCGCAATGACGACTGGCTGACGTTGCTGCTGATGCCCGCTCCGATGTGATAGCTGCCATCTCCGTTCGAGATCTGTACATACGTAATGGCTTGTGATTGTGTCCCACGCTCCAGCGCGTGCTGGCTATAGGATTGAATTTCCAATTGCGTCCCGAAATGGGTGTTCATCGCCGCGCAAAAGGCTGAGAGCAAACCGCTGCCGGTCCCTGCGATGACGCGGTCCTCACCAGACACGGAAATATGCGCTGTCACCGCAACCGTTTGATCGCCGGAAGCGGTTTCATGATATTGATCGATCCGAACGGGTTGTACTATATTCACATAATTAGAGATAAATAGATCATGAATATCTTGCGGCTTCAATTCAGCATGGCGGCTATCAGACACCTGTGTGCACAGGCGACTGAATACTTGTTGAATTTGTTTCGGCAAATGAAACCCGTAATGCTGCTCGAGGATATAAGCAACCCCGCCTTTGCCGGATTGGCTGTTGATGCGAATAATCGGCTCATATGTACGGCCGATGTCCGCTGGATCGATCGGCAAGTATGGTACGGCCCAATGGGGGGACGCGTTCTTGTTGATGTGCGCCAAGCCTTTGTTGATGGCATCCTGATGAGAACCCGAAAAGGCGGTGAATACCAGATCACCGGCATAGGGGTGGCGTGGATGGACCGGGAGCCCGGTGGCGACTTCGTACATGGAGACCACGTGATCGATGCGCGAGAAGTCCAATCCGGGATCAATGCCTTGTGAAAACAAATTCATTGCCAGTACGAGGATATCGGCGTTGCCTGTACGCTCCCCATTGCCAAACAGCGTCCCTTCTACCCTGTCCGCTCCGGCCATCAATCCGAGCTCGGTCGCGGCGACCGCACACCCACGGTCATTGTGCGGGTGCAAGCTGACCAAGATGTGTTCACGATAATGAAGCGTCTCGCACATGGTCTCAATCTGATCGGCGTACACGTTTGGTGTGCTCATTTCGATGGTGGCAGGCAAGTTGATGATGACTTGCCGCCCCTGATCCGGCCGCCATACGCCCATAACCGCATTGCAGATTTCAGCGGCATAATCCAGCTCCGTGCCTGTAAAGCTTTCCGGCGAATACTCAAAGCGGAAATCTGTACCGAATGTGTCCTTGTCAGCGAATTCCTGGATTAGTTTGGCACCGGAGACGGCCAGGTCGATGACCTGCTCCCGGTCCATTCGAAAGACGACGTCTCGCTGCAAGGTTGAAGTCGAATTGTAAAGGTGTACAATCGCTTTTTTGACACCTTGGAGCGCTTCAAATGTTTTCTCGATGATGTGCGGACGTGATTGCGTCAGCACTTGAATGACGACATCCTCTGGAATCAGATTATTCTCAATCAAAGTGCGGGTGAATTCGTATTCTGTGTCGGAAGCCGCCGGAAACCCGATTTCGATTTCTTTGAATCCGGTCTCTACCAAAAATTGGAAAAAAGCAACCTTTTGCTCCAGGTCCATCGGGATTTCCAACGCCTGGTTTCCATCCCTGAGGTCCACGCTGCACCAGATGGGAGCCTGCTGGATATGCCGGTCCGGCCACTTGCGGGTCTTTTTGGCGACGGTGGGGTACGCGCGGTATTTTCGAAAGTTCATCTCTTGTTCCATCCTTTCCCAATCAAAAAGGCCATCCGTCTCAACGTATGAGACGGATGGCCTTGATCCGCGGTACCACTCACATTCGTTTGGTTTTTCGTTCCCAAACGCACTCACCAGATACAGGCACCCAGGAAAGGGTCCGATATCCTGCCCATGTAACGGTCGGCGTCCCGACGTAGCCTAACAAGCTTCCTGCTTTGCTCAGTACGTATGCTCCAAGGTGAGTTCGCCCATCCATCCGTGTCGTTTCGCACCAATCAACGACTCTCTGAGACGTTTTGACAGGGTACTGATCCTCTTCATCGCATGTTCATTATGGAATTGTGAAAGTCATTAAACCACAACGCGGAATTTTTGGCAAGTATGCGGCGCGCAAGTTTCCTGCCGATCCGTTTCGCGCGGCTGGGCGCGGATGAAATCAGTCCTTTGCTGCTTGCTAGGTCTATGTGGATGGATCGACCTCGATATCGAAACTATATCCGTGCAGGGCTTGACTGTTTTGAAAACCGATGATGTAGATGACAGAACCACCCCCGGTATGCTCAACTGGGATGGCGGCCACATCGATGATCGCGCCGGATTGCGTGATGCTTGTAAAGCGATAGGTATTAGGGTCCCCGTCTTTGGGCAGGATGACAAGAACCGTTCCCAGATTTTTGGTGGCAGCCAACCGGGCGTAATCGGAAGCGGAAAGGGTGCGGATGCAGGTATCCAGCTCCGACTTCAGAGCACCGATCCCAGGATAGGCAAGGATATAAAACCGCTCGTCTTCCCTCCCGTTCTCAATGATCCGCTGAACCCAATCATTTTCTGCCGTCCACTCTGAAGGCGTCCTCACCTCGGTTTCAATGAGGTTTTCATCCGTTTCAGAGTCTTCTATCCCCTCGATCTCTGTACCCGGTTCGGGGTACACCTCGACCAGAGGAAACGCGTATTGGTGAAAATCCAACGTCTTTGTTTTGTGGATTCCAATCATACGCATCCATTCATCGTAGTCGGTAAAGGGGTTGTTGCGAAAGGCAATATAGCCGAGCAGACCCACGCACATCAACGTGATCGTAATGCGCTGGGCGATGCGAAAGCGGCGTTGCGCTTTGCGTTTCGCGATCACGCTTTCAACCGTCGTAAAGCCACGCAATTTATATACGCGTTCCCGGTCGGTCTGCCGGATTGTGTCCTTTCTTTTTCTCTTTGTTTTCGCTTTCTTACGAAAGGGTGCAACAAAGAGTGTCTGGAAACAGCGGCGTGAAAATCCGACTGCACGCGCCAGGTATGGTTTGATCCGTTGGGTCCATACCGGCAAAATAACATGAAACTGATCGGACAACCGGGCTTTGATGGCCGGGAATTTGCCAGGTTGTGTCGCCTCAATCCGGCGCAAAACCGGGCTTGCGGCCCGCTCCGCGCCGGCTGCCTCCCCTTCTTCTATGCTTTCATCTGAAATTGGATTTCTTTCGATCGGAGTGGATGGTTGGGGTTCGGGCATCAAGCCATCGCCAGGAATCGGCATGACCGGTTCACCGATTGGCCGGACGATGGGGGTGGAAGGCGCCAATCCAGAGTCCGGCGAGATGGGGTCATCGGGGTTGTTTTTTTTCATTTATCGCAACCATCCATAAAAAAACCTGCTCACCATTATAGCAGATTCACCCCTGTCAAAGGTTTGCGGCGCCGTTAGCGAACAATCGTTTGACAATCTAGTTTGTTCAATGATATATTCAATTGCGAGATGGGAACACATGTTCTGGATGCGAATCGGAGGTACGATCATGAGCGATCGCAAATTCACGCGCAGCAATTTGGAAGAGACTGTGGAGTTGGTGTACCAATTCGTTGTGACGTACATTGACACCAATGGGTACCCGCCCTCGGTTCGCGACATTTGCAAGGGTGTGGGAATTCAATCCACATCGACGATCCACGGGCACTTGCGGCGATTGCACGAGAGCGGGCGCATCGAGTATGCCTCGGGTAAACGCAGAGCCATCACGATCCCGTCCCGACAATCGTCACCTGTTGTCAGTATGCCAGTCGTCGGCACGGTCGCGGCTGGCGTCCCGCTTTTAGCGGACCAAAACATCGAGCGCTTTCTCCCCTTCCCGGCTGAGCTTGTCGGAACAAGCGACGATCATTTCGCGCTACAGGTTCGCGGCGACAGCATGGTTTTAGCCGCAATCCTGGATGGGGATTATGTCTTGGTCCGCCGCCAGCAGGCCGCTGATCACGGCGACACAGTGGTCGCGCTGATCGACGATGAAGCGACGGTTAAAACGTTGGTCCGCCAACGAGGCAAGGTGTTTTTGCAGCCGGAAAACCCGGCGTACCACCCGATCCCGTTTGACAGCGAAAACTGCCGAATTTTAGGAAAAGTGGTGGGGGTGTTCCGTACGTGTATGTAAGATTCCATGACGATACGCGTCCGATTTAAAGGCTTCGTTGAAGATATAGTTGACATGATCGTCAGGTGCAATCAGGATGATCCCGGTTTTGTACACCAGCACCTGCCTTCCTTCCCTCTCCAACGCGATGACCATGTTGTCGAATCCGACAATGATACCCGTACATACTTGACTGTTGATTAAGGTGATGTTGACGATTTCTCTTTCCCGACGACAGTGATTCAGGAACGCGTCTTGAATATTGATGCGGGATGTCGTCCCGGGCTCCTTGCGCGGCGGGATGGCTCCTGCCGTGATGGCTTCTGACGCCGCGACTTCTGTTGCGTCATCGGCACCTTCTCGTAGGTAGTTGGGCTTCTTTGGGTAATCCATGACATTTCTCCTTTCGTTTCGGGCGGCTTAGTATTTAAATGCCCGTCTTGAAAAATAATAAAAGATAATGTATGGATATTCAATCGAATTTATACGAATTTTGCAAAAAATTCGTGATTTGTTATCGTTTCCAGCGTATGCGCGGGGTCGGAATGATCCAACCAGGTCAGATTTCGCATGCGACGGAACCATGTCAGTTGGCGTTTTGCGTAACGGCGGGTCGCTTGTTTGACGGCCGCCGTGACTTGCGCAAGGTCTGCTTGGCCTTCCAACCACGGTATGAATTCTTTGTAACCGATGGCTTGTCGTGCGGTCGCCCCGGGGTTGGCGGCATACCAGGCGGCCGCTTCCCGTGGCAATCCGGAGGCTATCATCTTCTCCACCCGTTCATCGATGCGGTTGTATAAAACCGGACGCGGCAAAGTGAGACAGTACGCGAAAAAAGAAAAAGAGGGGCCATCCCGTTTGGATTTTTCTATCCAAACCGACGCGGGGCGACCGGTCGTCTGATAAACTTCCAGCGCGCGGATGATGCGTCTGCGGTCGCCATCAGGCAAACGCTCGGCCGCGCACGGGTCGACGGCCGCCAACTGCGAACGCAAAAATGGGACGCCATGCAGGTCCGCCAATCTTTCCAGATTCGCGCGCACCACTGGGTCTCTTGCTTCAGGCGGATAGACAATCCCTTCGACCAGAGATTGAATGTATAGTCCAGTGCCTCCACATACAATCGCGATGTGATCGCGCGCCTGAATCTGCCGAATCGATTCGGTCGCGTCGCGCACATAATCGACGACATTGTAGGTTTCGTTCACATGACGGATGTCGATCAGGTGGTGCGGGATCTCCGCACGCTCCGCCGAACCGGCTTTGGCGGTGCCGATGTCCATGCCGCGGTAAACCTGCATCGCGTCCGCGTTGACCAGCTCGCCGTTCAGCCGTTTGCACAGCATGAGAGCGGCCGCTGTTTTACCGACAGCGGTCGGCCCGGTGATGACTATGACCCCATGATTCATACGATTCGCTTAAACCTTTTTTCCAATTCCGTCCGTGAAATCCGGTCAAAGATCGGGCGTCCGTGCGGGCATTGGTAAGGGTTGCGCAAAACCGACAAATCCAGCAAGAGCGCTCGGACGCCGCTTTCGTCCAGACGGTCGCCCGCTTTGACGGCTGCTTTGCAGGCAATGGCGGCAAGCATAGCGGTACGGACGTCCGCTTCCCCGCTGTCCCATTGACCGGGCCAATCATCCAATAACGCGCGCATGGCGTCGATCGCGCGCAATTCGTCCTCCTGGCCGGGAATCGCGCGCAGCGCGATCGCCCGTGGCCCGAGAAAGTCGTATTGGAACCCCGCGGATTCGATCACCGCCCGCGACTCTTCCAAAATTTGCGCCTCACGGGTGGTGATATCCATCGCGGCCGGAACCAGCAGGGGTTGTGCCTGGATCGTGTCACCCTTTGCCCGGTCAAGCAATCGTTCAAAGAGAATCCGCTCGTGTGCCGCATGTTGGTCCATCAAGACCAAGTCATCCCGCTCTTCCATCATGACATAGGTGCCAAAAGCAATTCCAACATATCGCAAGGGATCCAAGAGCGAATGAATGGTGGCAGATATAGTGGTGGGATCTGTCGTCTTGGAAAACGCCGCGGCATCCGGCATTTGCGCGCCCCCGTCGGTAGCCATCTGGGCGAGCGCCTGTTTCGCGGCTTCCGGCAACGCCGTTTGCGTCCAGCTCTTCTCGCCGGACGCGCCTTCCTTGTCCTCAGCGAGCAAAGAAAGTGGCAAGGCTGTTACTTCATATGATTCCGGCTGCTGCTTCGCCGGCTGGGCCGAATTTGCCTCGCCCGGGTCATCCGGGGGCGCGGTCTGCCCGTTTTCACCCCAGGGTGTATAAGCTTCGAGCGCGGCTTTGAGCGCATGCGCCATTGCGAGAAAGACCTCATTGTCATTCCAGAACCGCACTTCTCTTTTTTGCGGATGCACGTTGACATCCACGAGATTCGGCGGAATTTCCAGACGCAACAAAACAAATGGATGCTTCCCCTTCATCAGCCGGTTGCGATACGCTTCGTCAATGGCGGCCGCGAAAATGCGCGACTGGATCGCGCGGCCGTTGACATGCAGAATTTGACGTGAACGATTGCTCCGGGCATTTTCCGGCAACCCGGCAAACCCGCTCAACAGCAAACTGTCATGGCGATGTTCGATTTGCAGGTTTTGATTGGCGGTTTGTTTGCCGAAAACGGTATACACAGCACTGCGCAAATCGTTGTTGCCGGGCGTGCGCAGTTGCTCCTGTCCGTTGGAGACAAAGCGGATCGAAAGGTCTGGCCTGGCCAATGCCAACCGCTCGATGACATCGCCGATGTAACCGCTTTCAGTCGCGTCTTTTTTTAAAAATTTGAAGCGCGCGGGTGTGTTATAAAAGAGGCTTTCCACCTCAATCGAGGTCCCCTCCGGGCAACCGTCCAGGGAGTGTTCGACCAGCAGGCCACCCTCGATGCGCACGCGTGTACCCGTCTGGCCGCCTGCCACACGGGTACGCAAAGTAACGCGCGAGACCGCGGCAATGGTCGCCAACGCCTCGCCGCGAAACCCCATGGTGCCGATGGCTTCCAAATCTTCCAGGGTGCGCAATTTGCTTGTGGCGTGCCGGCCAAACGCGGCGGCCGCGTCCTCGTGATCCATCCCCCGGCCATTGTCCGTTACCCGAATCGACGAGATCCCCCCGTTGCGGATTTCGACTGTTATGCTGGTCGCGCCCGCGTCCATCGCGTTTTCACATAGCTCTTTGACGACAGAGGCCGGGCGTTCGACCACTTCACCGGCCGCGATGCCATTGGCGGTCTGGAGATCGAGTGTATGAATGACGCCCATTTTTCTACCTCTTCTGGGGTGTTTGCCTGGCCTTCTGGGCCAGGTCATACAGCAAGTTCATCGCATGCAGCGGTGTCATGGACTGAACATCGATGGTTCTTAACTGCTCGATGATTCCATCCGACGGCGAGACAGCCGCGGGAGTGCCAAACAAATCCAACTGTCCTTCCATGGGCCGTGCCGATTTGCGGATTTTTAACCGGTGTTTACCCTGATTTTCATTTTCCAATGTTTGCAAAATCTCACGCGCGCGCCGTACCACCTCATCCGGGACGCCCGCCAGGCGCGCGACTTCGATCCCATAGCTCTCATCGCTGCCGCCCGGGTCGATCCGGTGCAAAAAGCGGATTTCCCCTTCTTCCTCATCTACCGCTACATGGTAGTTATGGACACCGGGTAAAGTGCCTTCCAGGTCCGTCAGCTCGTGATAATGCGTGGCAAACAACGTCCTCGCGCCCAATTTGCCACGATCCGCAATGTGTTCGATGACCGCGAACGCAATAGACAAGCCGTCGTATGTGCTGGTACCCCGGCCGATTTCATCGAGAATGAGCAGGCTCCGCTCGGTTGCGTGCTTGAGGATTGTGGCCACTTCGCGCATCTCGACCATAAACGTGGAGTCGCCGGCGCCCAGATCATCCGAGGCGCCGACGCGCGTAAAAATTTTGTCCACCAGGCCGATTGAGGCTTCCCGGGCGGGTACAAAGCTCCCTATTTGAGCCATCAGAACGGCCAGCGCGACCTGGCGCATATACGTAGACTTGCCTGCCATATTCGGCCCGGTCAACAGCAGAAAGCGATGGCTTTCCATGTCCAGGTACACATCGTTGGGAACAAAAGCACCTGGTCCGAGGATTTTTTCAACAACGGTGTGTCGTCCGTCTTTGATATCTATTATTGAAGACATATTGACATCAGGACGACAGTAATTTTCTCTATCTGCTACTTCGGCTAAAGAAGAAACCGCGTCCAGCCGCGCGATTGTATCTGCGAGTGCAAGCAGGCGGGCCGCTTGCTCTGCCACTTGCTCCCTGATCTCGACAAAAAGCGCGTATTCCAGGTCAACCAGACGTTGTTGCGCGCCCAGCACCGCATCTTCCAGTTTCTTGAGTTCGTCTGTGATGTACCGTTCGCAATTGGCGAGTGTCTGCTTGCGGATGTAATGGGCCGGCACTTGCCCGAGATTTGACCGGGTCACCTCGAGATAATAACCAAAAACCTTGTTGTAGCCGACTTTGAGGTTTTTGATGCCGCTGCTGTCCCGCTCGCGCGCTTCCAAAGCCAGAATCCAATCGCGCCCTTGGGTCGCGGCTGTACGCAGCCGGTCGACTTCCGCGTCGTACCCTTCGCGGATGATGTGGCCTTCGCGAATTTGCAGAGGCGGATCCTCCGCGATCGACCGCTCCAGAAGCGTACGGACGTCTTCCATGGGGTCCAGCCCCTCCCGGATCGAAGCAAGCAACGCGCTGGTGCACGGATGCAGACGTTCTTCCAGAAAGGGAATGCTGTCCAAAGCGTGGCGCAGCGCCAGCAAATCCCGCGCATGGCAGCTGCCCAGACTGATCTTCCCTGTCAGTCGTTCGATATCACTGATTCCGCGCAACGATTCCATCAGCTCCTGGCGCAGCAAAAACCGGTCTTTGAGCTCCGCGACCGCGTCCAGGCGGCGGTCGATTTGCGCGATATGCATCAACGGCTGATCGATCCAACGCCGCATCATGCGGCCGCCCATCGAGGTCTGCGTCTGATCCAGGACCCACAAAAGCGAGCCACGCCGGCTTTGGTCGCGGAGGGTCTCCACGACTTCCAGGTTTCTACGGGCCACCGGATCCAGTGACATGTATTCGGCGGCTGCATAAATATGCACACGGCGCATGTGTTCCGGCATCCGCCGCTGCGTTTCCTGTAAGTACAGCATCAAGGCCGCGGCCGCCGGCCCCCATGGCGATCGGTCCGCTTCCTGTTGCGGAAACAGGCGCGTGGCATCTTCGTGGGAAAAATGCGAATCGGGACGAACAGAAACGGCCCCTCCCGAAATGGTTCGCACAGTAGAAGCGACGGCTGTGTCCTGGAAGGCCGCGTTGCACAAAATTTCCGAGGGTTGAAAACGCGCGATTTCATCCAGCAACGCAACTTCAGGGTCGCCATCGGCCAAAGAAGTCGCTTCGAGCCCGCCGGTGGTCAGATCCGCCGCGGCCAATCCAAAGAAAGGGCCGATGCGGTAGATGACGACGATAAAGTTGTTGCGTTTCTCATCCAAAGCGGATAAATCGGTGACCGTGCCCGGTGTCACCACACGCACAATTTCACGCTGGACCAAGCCTTTGGCGAGCGCCGGGTCGCCGACTTGTTCACAGATTGCCACTTTATAGCCCCGCGCGACCAGGCGCGCGATGTAGCCATCCGCGGCGTGGTATGGGACCCCGCACATCGGCGCGCGTTCTTCCAAACCACAATCGCGGCCGGTCAGTGCCAATTCCAGCTCGCGCGATACGGTAATGGCGTCGTCAAAAAACATCTCATAAAAATCACCGAGACGGAAGAACAAGAGACAATCGGGCATGGCCTCTTTCTGCTCGATATACTGCAGCATCATCGGCGTTACCCGCGTGCGGTCGATCGCAGCCAACAGCGGGGCTTTCACAGGGGCATCCCTTCCATGGTCCCTTCGAGGAAGAATGTATGAGCCTGCTCGATGCGGACGAAAGCCAATTTGTTTTCCAGATCGCTTTGCAAGTCAGCGGCGGGTATATTGTCACGGCTGGCAGCCGGTAGGGCAAAATTGACCAGACGGTTACAACTCGTGCGCCCTGTGTAGACGCCGGGTCTGGAGCTGGCCCCTTCGATCAAAACGTGTTGAAGTGTACCGACGGTCGATTGATTGGATGCCAGACTGTGCGCGTCTTGTATCGCCACCATCCGTGCGAACCGCTCGCTGACAACCGCCGGGTCGACGACATCCTTGCGCGTCGCGGCCGGTGTCCCCTGTCGGGGCGAGTATTGAAAAGTAAAAGCACTGTCGAAACGTACGCGTTCCATCGCCGCCAACGTCGCGGTGAAATCCGCGTCGGTTTCACCGGGAAAGCCGACGATGAGGTCCGTACTGATCGTCAAACCGGGGATACGGGCCCGCGCGTATTCGACCTTTTCAAAATACGCATCGCTTGTATACCCGCGATTCATCTCGCGCAAAACCCGGTCACTGCCCGACTGCAACGGTAAGTGTAGATGGCGCTCGACGGCTGGATATTCGGCCATTGTGTCGATCAGCCGTTCGGACAAGTCTTTGGGGTGGGAGGTCATGAACCGCACGTGTGCCCAACCGGGGATGCGTGCGGCCATCGCGAGCAAATCCGCAAATTGGGGGGCGCCCGGACCCAGGTCGTTGCCGTAGGAATTGACGTTTTGCCCCAGCAGCATCACTTCGCGATAGCCGGCGGTGGCGATTCGCGTCAGCTCTTCGCGCACGTCCGCGAACTGGCGGCTGCGTTCCCTACCCCGGGTGTACGGGACGATGCAATACGAGCAAAAATTATTGCACCCCGACATGATGGTGCACAACGCACGGAAACGGCGTTGCCGCAGGACAGGCAGGCCTTCGATGATCCGGTCTTGTGTCCCGACATCATATACGCGTTTCTCGCCATATACATGGCGCAAGATCAAATCCGGCACACGATGTAGGTCCGAAGTGCCAAACACGAGGTCGACAAAAGGGTAGCTGCGGCGGATTTTTTCCACATGCCGCGACTGGCGCATCATACAACCGCAGACCGCGATTAAGCGATCCGGCTGGCTGCTTTTCAGCGCTTTCAGCCGTCCCAGATTGCCAAACAGGCGGCTGTCCGCGTTTTCGCGCACACTGCATGTGTTGAGCACAATCAAATCAGCCTGCTCGGCCGTGTCCGCCGCGCGCATGCCGCTCGCCTCGAGAACGCCGGCCAGTATCTCCGCGTCATTTTCATTTTGTTGGCAACCGAATGTGCGGATATGGTACAAACGCCCCTCCGCGTATAAATGGCGAAGGGTCAGGCAGCTTTCATTCAGCGCAAGGGCAGGATCCGTCAGAGTGGTCGTTGGCAATAAAAACACCTCGAAATAGAAAAAATGATTGCTTTCATGATAGCAGAAAGCTTACAGGTAGAAAAGGAACACGCCCGCTACAACGCCGTTCTCCGCTTTCCCGCAACCGGACCTTAGAGGAAATGTTGTGGCAGGAGATCGCGCCGGATGCGATGGCGTGACAGTTCCTTCTGCCTGACGGCCGCGTCGGGCATCACAGCTGCCAGGGTCTGGTAAAAGGCCGGCGAATGATCCATGTGGCGCAGATGGCATATCTCGTGCGCGACGACGTAGGCCAATAAAGCGGTCGGCAGACGCGCGCAGGCGCAATTGATGGAAAGGGTCCCCTTGGCGCTACAGGAGCCCCACCGTGTACGCTGGCTGCGCAGTTCGATGCGATAGGTTGGCAGCACCCCTCCCAGAGCGAGGGCATATACACGGGCCAGATCTTCCACCTGCGCGCGGAAAACGCGCAGCGCGTCCGCGTCCAGGCGGTCTCGCGCAACCCAAATCGCCTGGTGTTCGCGCGCGAGCACGCGATGAATCCAATCCTCTTTGGTATACACAAACCGCAGGACCTGGGCGTGTGTGCAGAATGTCGGCGAGCGGACTTCCAGCCAGCCGGGGGCCCGGTATAGTAAGCCGATGGATTTGCGCCGACAGCGCACCCAATATACAGGGGTTTGCGCAACCGTGGCGATCGGGTAGCGCCCAGCTTTCGTCATGCCCTATCCGGAAGGGCCGGCGCGAACCCGTTCCGGATGCACAGCAGCGCGCGCTCCCTGCTTTTGCCGCCGGCGGCGAGCTGCTCCGCTATAAAGTGAGGGTGCGAAGAAAAGAAATTCCGCATATATAGGAGCGGATCCCGGTTGAAGCGCCGGATCAAATCCCATTGCGCCTGTGTGAGGATGCCGGCCGCGTGCGCGCGGGAGAACAGATTTTCATCCATCTCGTCCAGCACATGCAAATCAACCCCGTGTGCGCGCAAATTCGCACGGCCATCCTGCAAACGGTCGAGCACGGCCATGGCCGACAGATCATGTGCCCCCCGCGCGCGCAGGGCAGGAATCCACAGGCGTGTAAAGCTGGCGGCCTGGGTCACGATATCCGCGATATGGAGCACCCGCAGCCCGGACAACGGTTTGGGCTCCCCGTCCGGCTCCAACCGCTTTCCGGCCTCGGAATCGGGATCGTCGTAAATACACACCCCGTCTTTGAAAATGGATACGTGTGGTAGATCAGCCAAGACCGCGACCGGGATGGAAAAGAAAAAATCACGCCGCTCGCCGCCAGAAATGCAATCTGCCCCGATGGCCCGCGCGCACGCCAACAGCGCGTCGATTACATTTCGGTATATGGCATCGTTGGCATATATCCGCAGCAAATCATCCGCCAGCAACCGCGTCAGCAACAGGCGATCGCCAGCCGCCAACGCCTCAATGCGTTCTAAAAGCCCGGTGGCCACCTGTTCCCCTCCGCACAAAAAATGCGTGTTGACATAGTAGGGCCCGATCATGCCGGACGTATACCAGAAAGGCTGATCGTGGGGCGCGAACCGGATCGCCTCTGTGGCAAATAGTGCTTCGCGTAAGCGGAAGGATGCATCCATACATTTCTCCTCGTTCACGGGGTGTCCTGGCGCCAGGCGGCACCGATGCAATCACGCAGAATCGGCATATGAAGCGCGGCCATCTGATTCTTCAACTCATCGAGGATATCGCGACAGGCGGTTGGCCGGTTGAGGTTGGCCGTTCCCACTTGCACCGCGCTGGCACCGGCCAGGACGAACTCGATGACATCCGCACCCGTTTCGATGCCGCCGATGCCAATCACCGGGATATCCACGGCCTGTGCTGTTTCGTAGACCATGCGCAGCGCGACCGGTTTGATCGCCGGTCCGGACAGTCCGCCGGTCCGGTTCGCCAACAAAGGACGCCGGGTCGGCAAATCGATCCGCATGCCCAACAGGGTATTGATCAAACTGATCGCGTCGGCCCCCGCCTCTTGTGCCGCGACGGCGATGGCCGCAATATCGGTCACATTGGGCGTCAGTTTGACCCAGAGCGGCTTGTCGGTCGCGGCTCGGGCCGCGCGCACGACCATGCGCACCTGATCCGGTTCGGTTCCGATGCTCATACAACCGCTGCTCACATTGGGACAGGAGAGATTGAGCTCGATCGCCGCGACCGCGGTGTGAGACAAGCGCTGACACAATTCCACATAATCTTCGACGCATTGGCCGGCGGCATTGACGATGACCGGTATGCCCAGGGAAGTCATAAATGGCAACTCATCCTGAATAAACGACGAGATCCCCGGGTTTTGCAATCCGACGCTGTTGAGCAAGCCGGCGTCGCATTCAGCGACCCGCGGGGCATCGTTGCCCACGCGGGGAAGCGGTGTAATACCTTTGGAAACAATCCCGCCCAGCCTGCGAATATCCCAAAGCGCGGCCATTTCACGGCCAAAGCCAAAGGTGCCGGAGGCCGGCATGATGGGGTTGTCAAAACGGATGCCGTTGATGGTGACGCGGGTGTCTATTCCCATATGATCTCCTCCGCGCGAAAAACCGGTCCGTCGGTGCAGCAACGCGATTGCTGATACGGTTGTGCAGGATCTTCCGCGTGCGTTTTGCAGGCGCAAACCAGGCAGGTCCCGATCCCGCAGGCCATCCGCTCTTCGAGCGATACCTGGCAAGGCATACCCAGCCGCTCCGCCTGTAGGCGGGCGGCGTTCATCATCGGCAGGGGTCCGACCGCCGCCACCAAAGTGCGCGCGGGGTCAAAGGTCTGGCCCCCCAGGCGGCAGGCGGCTCCGGTCGCCTCCGTCGCCGCGCACAGCGCGTCCACGCACGTGCCATGGAAGTCCAGGTCTCCCAACTCGGAAGCATACACGGTGTGTTGGGCGGTCGCGGAGATTTCGTCGGTCAAAAAAGCGTGCGCGGCGGAGCGGTATCCGCAAAATGCCGCCGCCCGGATGCCGTTTTGGGCGGCATGTTCCAGGAGAAAAGTCAACGGAAACAGGCCTGTACCGCCGGCGACGGCGATGATGGCGTCGATCCCGTCCAGGTCAAACCCATGCCCCAATGGCCCGAGTACGGACAGCGTTTCTCCGGGGCGGCACGCCGCCAGCGCGCGCGTCCCCTCCCCTTTGATCTGGATGCCGACCCGTATCGCGCCGCGTTTGATATCCACGCCGGCGATGCCGAACGGGCGGCGCAAAAAGCGGTTGCAGGCGATGTGGACGAATTGTCCCGGCACGGCAGTGGACGCGATGAGCGGCGCCGACAACGTCAGTTGCACCAGATCCGGCGCCAGATCCTCTTTGTGCAGAACGGCCGCTTCATGTTCGATTTGTTTGTAGGACATCTTGTGATTACTCATTTCTTTAGCATCGAATTTTGTGATGGCATCTCGTTGAGCGGCAGCCGATTGAAACGCGTTTCCTGGACAATCTGCGCGAAAGCCGAGATTTCCAACGGGACGAGATCGCGTGGCTCCAGATTCCGTTCGAGGCACTCACATACCGCCACCAGGGTGTCCAAAGACGTGATGGTCGGCACGCCGTGCTCGATGCAATGCCTGCGCAGCTGCATCGAGCCGCGATCCGTGAGGCTGGTCGTGGTGGTGTTGATCAGCAGCCTGACCGCACCCGCGGAGACCGCCGCGAGGACATTGGGCTGTTCCTCCTCCAATTTACGCACGGTGTTGGCCGGGACGCCATGGCGGTTGAGGTAATTGGCGGTGCCGCCGGTCGCGTACAGCTCATATCCAAGATCGAACAGTCTTTGCGCCAACGGCAACAGGTCGGACTTGTCGCTGTCGCGGACCGACAGCAGGATGCCGCTGCCACGCTCGGGAAAGCGGAAGCCGGAGGCGAGAATCGCTTTGTACATCGCCTCACTGTACTTGCGCGACAGACCGAGGACTTCGCCGGTGCTCTTCATTTCCGGCCCCAGGCTGGTATCCACATTGTGCAGTTTCTCAAATGAAAAGACCGGGGCCTTGATCGCGTAAATCGCCGGATAGCGTGCGTAAAGACCGGTGCCAAAGCCCAGATCGGCCAGCCGGCTGCCGGTCATGACGCGCGTCGCCAGGTCGACAATCGGGATACCGGTCACTTTGCTGATGTATGGAACCGTCCGACTGGAGCGCGGGTTGACCTCGATGACGTAAATCTCCTCATTAAAGAGGATAAACTGAATGTTGATCAAGCCGATGACGTGCAGGGCCCGGGCCAAACGGGCCGTGTAATCGACGATTTCGTCGCGGAAACGGTTGGGGATGTAAGCGGGAAAAATGGAGATCGAATCGCCCGAATGGATGCCGGCGCGCTCCAAATGCTCCATGATACCCGGGATCAGGATGTCTGTGCCGTCGCTTACGGCGTCGACTTCGAGTTCGACGCCCATGAGGTATTTGTCGATCAGGATCGGGTGTTCTTGTTCATTGATATGGATGATGGCCATGTACTCGCGCACATCCTCATCGTTATAAGCGATGGTCATGCCCTGGCCGCCCAGGACGTATGAGGGGCGCACCAGCACCGGATAGCCGATCCGCGCTGCCGCCTGCAGCGCTTCTTCGGTGGTAAACACGGTCGTCCCATGAGGGCGTTTGATCCCGCAGGATTCGACAATGGCGTCAAAGCGCTCGCGGTCTTCCGCCGCGTCGACCCAGTCGGCGGCGGTCCCGAGGATCGGGACGCCCATATCGGAGATGGCCTGAATCAGCTTGATCGCTGTCTGGCCGCCAAACTGGCAGATGCACCCGTCGGGTTGTTCATTTTCAATGATCGCGCGCACATCGTCGACGGTCAAAGGCTCAAAGTACAGCCGGTCGGATGTGTCGTAATCCGTCGAGACCGTCTCGGGGTTGTTGTTGGCGATGATGGCCTCATATCCCAGTTCGCGCAACGCCCACACCGCCTGTACAGAACAGTAATCAAATTCAATCCCCTGCCCGATGCGGATCGGCCCCGAGCCGATGACCAGGACTTTTTTACGCGGGGCGGCGACGGCTTCATTGCGCACATCGAAGGTTGAGTAAAAGTATGGAACCCGGGCTTCGTACTCCCCCGCGCACGTGTCAACCATTTTATAAGTGTGCAAAAGGCCGAGCGCCTGGCGCCGCGCGCGAACCCGGCCCGCGCCGGTGCCGGTTAAGCGCCCGACATAAGTGTCGCAAAAGCCGTAGCGGACGCACCGCCGCAAGACGTCCGCGTCCAGGTCTGGACTTTTTTTGAGTGATTCCTCCAGTTCGACGATGTTGACGAGCTTGTACAAAAAGAAGGGGTCGATCCACGTGCGCGCGTAGATCTCTTCTACTGTGGCGAGACGCCGCCGCAGCGCCTCGGCGAGGACAAACAAACGGCGGTCGTCGGCGACATCGACCTGCTGGTCGATCTCCGCATCGGAAAGCTCTTTTACGTATGGGATATCCAGGCCTAAAAAGCCCAGTTCCAGCGAGCGGACCGCCTTCATCAGCGATGCTTCGCAGGTGTTGGCAATCGCCATTACCTCCCCGGTCGCCTTCATCTGTGTGCCCAGCGTCCGTTTGGCCTTGACAAACTTGTCGAAAGGCCATTTGGGGATTTTCGTAACCACGTAATCGACAACGGGTTCAAAACAGGCGGAGGTGTCGCCGGTGACTTCATTGGGGATTTCATCCAGGTGATACCCCACAGCCAGGCGGGTGGCGACTTTGGCGATCGGGTAACCTGTGGCTTTGGAAGCCAGTGCCGAAGAACGTGAGAGGCGCGGGTTGACTTCGATGACGGCGTACTCCAAAGAGGTGGGATGCAAAGCAAATTGCACGTTGCACCCGCCGATGATCGCCAGCTCCTGCACGATGTTGAGCGCCGCCGCGCGCAGCGTCTGATACGCGCGTTCGGTCAGCGTCTGCGCCGGCGCGACGACGATGGAATCCCCCGTATGGATGCCGACCGGATCGAAGTTTTCCATACTGCAAATAATGATCGCGTTGCCCGCGGCGTCGCGGATGGCTTCAAATTCAATCTCCTTCCACCCCGAGATGCATTTTTCGACCAGCACCTGGTGGACGCGGCTGGCTTTGAGGCCGATGTCGGCAATTTCGCGCAGGCTTTCCGCGGAATCGGCGATACCGCCCCCGGTGCCTCCCAGAGTAAAGGCCGGGCGCACGATGACGGGGAATCCGATTTGCCCGGCCAGTTCCAGGCATTGATCCAGATTCCCCGCCGTGCCGGACGGGACGCTGGGTTGCTCGATGCGCAGCATCGCCGCGCGAAACGCTTCGCGGTCTTCGCCCATATGAATGCCGGCCGCGGCGGTGCCCAGCAATCGGATGCCATGCTCGCTCAAAAAGCCGGACTCGGCCAGCTCCATCGCGAAATTCAACCCCGTCTGCCCTCCGAGAGAAGCCAGCAGCGCATCCACCTGCTCGGACAGCAGGATGCGTTTGATCATGTCGATTTGCAGGGGTTCAATATAGACTTTGTCCGCCATATCGGCATCGGTCATGATCGTCGCCGGGTTGCTGTTGATCAAAACGACCTCATAGCCCTCTTCCCGCAGCGTGCGACAGGCTTGCGTCCCGGCATAATCAAATTCCGCAGCCTGCCCGATCACGATGGGACCGGAGCCGATCACACACACTTTATGGATATCTGTCCGCTTGGGCATACGCTTTTTGCTATCCTTTCACTGCCTGAAGAAACTGATCCCATACATATCCGGTGCCAAAGGGATGGATATGGGAGTCGGGGATAAACTGGACGCCCGAAACAAGGGGTGAGAAACGGGCGCCCTCGATTTCATTGTCGTTGATATGAACCCAGGTTACGGCGTGCTCGGGATCTGCCGGTATGACGTCGGCTGGGAATCCCAACCAGTGATTTTGTTTGGTGATATAAATTCTGCCTGTCGCCACATCCCGCACAGGCAGATTGGCGCCGTGGTGTCCGTGGCGCATCACCCGCGGCTGCCAGCCGTTGGCGATCGCCAGGGCATGAAACCCGGTACCTACGCCCAGAACCGGCCGCGTGGCCGCCAGCGAGCGGATAGTTTGGATGAGGGGTTCGATTTCCGCCGGTGTGCAAGCCGGGCCCGTGGATACAACCAAACCCTCGGCCCGGGTCGCGTCGATCGCACGCGCGTCGGCGTGCCAGGGCAGAACCTGAACCGTACAACCGCGCAAACGCAGCGCGTCGCAAAAACCAGCGGGCATGCCCATGTCCAGAACGCAGATCCGCGGTCCGTCGGGGGTTGGCGACAAGGGCAGCAAGGTCGCCGCCGGCGATGCCGCGGTTGGCAAGAGCGTCCCACTCAAAGGCGCTGCCGCAGCCAGAGCGGCCATTGCCGCTGCGTCATCCGTTTCAACTGTCGTCAATACCGCCGGCATCGCGCCTTGTTCACGCACTTGCCGCATCACCTCGCGGGTGTCCACCCCGCCCAGGGCGATGGTTTTGCTGGATTGGACCCAGTCCGGCAGAGACTGGCTGCCACTCCAGGAACTGAAGAGGCGCTGTGGCTCGCGCACAACCAATCCCGGCGACTGGACCGGCCGGTCATTCCCTTCTGCCCGATCGACGCCGACATTGCCGATCAAAGGATAGGTCATACACACAATCTGGCCGCGACAGGCCGGATCAGCCAGCACTTCCTGATAGCCGGTCATCTCGGTATGCGGCGCCAGGCGCCCCGCCACCCGACCGTGGGCGCCAAAGGAGAAACCCGTGGCCACCCAGCCGTTGGCCAATATCAAACGCCCTTCTCTCATGCGGGCCCCTTTCCGGTCTCCGTGTCACGGAGGCCGCGGTAGCGTTTGCCCGCTGTCGTTTGCGCCTGGCGGATTTCGTCGCGCATACGTATGGCCTCCCGGCGGGCGGCGGACTCAAATTGCTCGGCGTCGCCCGCCGCGTGCCGGCGGTACGCGCACATCAAGCTGCGCGACGCGTTGATCACCGCGCCCAGACCCCGCTGGTCAAAGCTGGCGCATAAATCCACGGCGTCGGCGCCCTGTGCCCCATAACCGGGAACGAGGAACGGCACATGTGGCAGGCGCTGGCGCAGCGCGCGCGCCTGTTCGGGCCAGGTCGCGCCCACGACCGCGCCGATCGGCGAATAGCCGGAGGGGCCGACCAAAAACCGGCCCCACTCGGCGACGCGATCGCCAACGCGCTCATACACTTTTTCACCTGTGTCCAAAACCAGGTCCTGAAAATCGCCGGCAGAAGGGTTGGAGGTGCGAACCAGGACAAACAACCCTTTGCCCCGGTTTTCGCACGCGCGTATAAAGGGCTCCATCCCGTCGATTCCCAGGTAGGGGTTGATCGTCAACGCGTCCGCGTCGAACATCGGGAGCAGGCGTCCATCCAAAAAGTCCGTCTGGCCCAGGTAAGCGGTCGCGTAAGCCTCGGCCGTCGAGCCGATGTCGTTGCGTTTACAATCCGCGATCACCAGCATCCCGCGCGCGTGGGCATACGCGATGGTATCGGCAAACGCGCGCACACCGTGATGTCCATACATCTCGTAATAAGCGCTTTGCAGTTTTACGACACCGATGAGATCACAAGTCGCATCTACCAAGCGACAGTTAAATGCCGATAAAGCCGACGCGGCGCACAGTGCCGGGTCATCCCCGTGTGCGCGCGCGGCCAGGCGGATGCTGTCAGGGATATACGCCAGCTGCGGGTCCAAACCGAGAACGGTCGGGTTGTCCAGTTGCGCGACTTTTTCAAATAGGCGGTCAGTAAAGGTTTTCATGAACGATCTTTCCTCCTACGATGGTGAAGCGGGCCAGGCCGGTCATGTTCATGCCGTGGTATGGCGAGTTTTGGGCTTTGGAAGCCGTCGCTTTGCGGTCAAAAACCCATTGCGTTTGCAGGTCGGCGATCAGGATGTCGGCCGGCGCGCCGGCGCGCAAAGAGCCGCCGGCGACATGGAGCAGGCGTGCCGGATGGACAGAGGTCAGCTCCACCCAGCGCTCGAGCGAGATCAAGCCCGGTTGCAGCAAATACTGATTGATCAAAGGCAGCGCGCTTTCAAAGCCGATCAGGCCGTTGGCGGCCAGGGAAAACTCGACTTGTTTCTCATCCTCATGGTGCGGCGCGTGGTCGGTCGCGATGATGTCGATGGTGCCATCCCCGATCCCCGCGAGAATCGCCTGGCGGTCGGCTTCGGTACGCAAGGGCGGGTTGACTTTGGCCATCGTGTCGTAGCCGGCACACGCGGCTTCAGTCAGAACAAAATAATGTGGGCAGGTTTCACATGTGATCTTCACGCCGCGTGCTTTGGCCTCGCGCACAATCCGGACCGAGCCGGCGGTGCTGACGTGGGCAATATGGATCGGCAGCCCGGTCGATTCCGCCAGGATCGCTTCGCGGGCGACCTGGATCTCTTCGGCGGCCGCGGGGATGCCGCGCAAACCCATCGCCGTCGACGTCGCCCCTTCATTCATGGCGCCGTCCATCAGGGTGGGGTCTTCGCAATGCGAGATCACCGTCAAGCCGAAATCAGACGCGTATTGCATGGCTTTGCGCATAAAATCCGCGGATGCGACCGGCTTGCCGTCGTCTGAGATCGCGACGATCCCCTCTTCTGCCATCAGGCCGATCTCGGCCAATTCCAAGCCCAGAAGGCTTTTGCTGGCCGCGCCGATCGGATAGACACGTGTTTTGCCCACGCGCGCGGCTTTGCTCAGAATATAGCCCACAATCGCCGGATTGTCGCAAACGGGCTGCGTGTTCGCCATACAAGCCACGGCGGTAAAACCGCCGCGCGCCGCGCTGGCCGTGCCGGTAGCGATGTCTTCTTTGTATACCAGGCCGGGATCGCGCAAATGACAATGCGCGTCGATCATGCCCGGCAGGACATAGAGCCCGGCGGCGTCGATGACGCGATCCGCGCGCGTGGTCGGATCGGCGACCATCAAGCCATCCCGGATGTACAGCGCGCGGATCGCAGTGGGGCCGTAAGCCGGATCGACGACGGTACCGTTTACGATGTCCAGGTTCATCACACATTCCTCCGCGCGATCAATAAATACAGCACCGCCATCCGGACGGCGACGCCGTTGGTCACTTGTTCCCGAATCACCGAGCGATCGGACTCGAGGATCGTGGTGGGCATTTCCACCCCGCGGTTGCACGGACCGGGGTGCATGATCAAAGCGTCCCTACCGGCGCCGGCGAGCGCTTGCTCATCGACGGCGAAAAAAGAGGCGTATTCCGCCACCGAAGGAAACAACGCGTTTTTCTGGCGTTCCAATTGCAGCCGCAGCGCCATCACCACATCGGCGCCCTCACACGCTTCCCGCGCGGAGCCGCATAGCCGCACGCCGATCTCGCCGATGCCCGGCGGAATCAGCGTTGCCGGCCCCGCGGTGCGAACCTGCGCGCCCATTTTCGCCAGACCGTAGGCGTTGCTGCGCAAAACACGGCTATGGGACAAATCACCGATAATCGCCACTTTCAATCCTTCCAGATGACCCTTTTTATCCAGCATTGTGAACATGTCGAGCAGTGCCTGGGTGGGGTGTTCATTCATCCCATCGCCCGCGTTGACCACCGACGCTTCAACCCGCGGAGCGATCATGTGCGGTGCCCCGGATTGACTGTGCCTCATGATCAGAATATCCGTGGCCATGCTGTCGATGGTCCGCGCGGTATCGATGAGCGTCTCGCCCTTACCGACACTGGAGCGGGACGCGGAAATGTTGGCGGCAGACGCGCCCATAAACTTGGCGGCCATCTCAAAAGACAGGCGGGTGCGGGTGCTGTTTTCATAAAAAAGAGTGACGACTGATTTGCCCTGCAAGTGGGTGGTTTTTTTACTAGGCGAAGCCAACAATCCTTTCATGGCTTTGGCCGTTTCCAAAATCTGTGCGATATCCGCAGCGCCCATCTCTTTGAGGCCCAATAAATCTTTTGCCTGCAAGCCC
>CAYZME010000010.1:17591-36012 GCA_964479435.1 uncultured Oscillospiraceae bacterium | reverse complement strand
CTCGATGGGGAACATCAGTTCCACCCGCCGATCGAGGTTGCGCGGCATCAAATCGGCGCTGCTCAAAAAGAAGCGCGGCGTCCCCGCGTTTTCAAAGCGGTAGATGCGGCTGTGCTCCAAAAACCGGCCGACTAGGCTGGCGACCTGAATGTTCTCACTGACGCCGGGGATGCCGGGGATCAGGCAGCAGATGCCGCGGACGACCAGGCGGATGGGTACCCCCGCACAGGAAGCTTCGTAGAACAGGCGAATGATCGCTTCGTCCACCAGCGAATTGATCTTGATCGAGATCCCGCAGGGCAGACCCCGGCGGCTGTTTTCCATCTCCTGGCGGATCAGGCGGGTCAAAAAGGCGCGGTACGCTTCCGGCGCCGCGACCAGACGCGCATAAGCGGGGGGACGAGAGTAGCCGGTCAGCGCGTTAAAGAGTGAAGAGGCGTCGGCGCCAAAGCTCTCGCGGGCGGTAAACAAGCCGATATCGGTGTACAGGCGGGCGGTGGTATCGTTGTAGTTGCCGGTCCCTAGGTGCAGGTAGCGGCGGATCCCGTCGGCTTCGCGGCGAATGACAAGGGCTATCTTGCAGTGGATTTTGAGTCCGGCGAGCCCGTAAATGACGTGGCAACCGGCCTCTTCCAGACGCTGCGCCCACACGATGTTGTTTTCCTCGTCAAAGCGGGCTTTGAGCTCAACCAGGACGGTGACCTGTTTGCCGCGATCGGCCGCCAGCATCAGGGCTTCGATGATCGGCGAATTGCCGCTGACTCGATACAGGGTCTGCTTGATGGCCAGGACACGCTCATCGGTCGCCGCCGCGCGGATAAAATCGACGACGGGGTCAAAGCTCTCATACGGGTGGTGGACCATGCGGTCCCGTGCCCGGATGGCGTCAAACAGCGGCGTCCCCGGAGGGAAATCCGCGGCCGGGGCCGGGCGGATCGGCGCTTGCCGCAGCGCGGCGAACGCGCTTTGGCCGGCCAGGCGTTTGAGTGCGTCGAGGTCGAGCATGCCTTCTGTTTCATACACGATGTCCGGCTCAACCTGGAGCATTTCATACAGAAACGCGCGCAGGCGGCTGTCACACCCTTTTTCCAGCTCGAGGCGCACCGGCCGGCCGCGGCGCCGCTTTTTGATAAATTCCTGAATTTCGGTAAGCAGGTCCTCCGCGTCCTCGTCGATCTCCAGATCCAGGTTGCGCGTCAGGCGAAAGCGCGTGATCGCCCGCAGCTCGTGCGCGTCAAACAATTTGCGCAGGTGGGCGGCGATCAAATCTTCCAGCAGGATGAAGTCATGGTCACCGGGCGCGCCCGGCAAAGAGATGAAACGGGGCAACACCGTCGGCACTTGTAAAATCGCGAAATGGGTGTTTTGCTCACGACGCAAGCGGATGCCCCAATAAATCGACATGTTGACCAGGGCCGGGAACGGCCGGCTGCGGTCGACCGCCATCGGGGTCAACACCGGGTGGACGATCCGGTCAAACACGTCGGCCGCGTGCTGCTGTTGTTCCGGGGTCATGGCCTCCGGCTGGAGAAAGCGGATCCCGCGCGCCGCCAGCGCGGGCAACAGCAGCCCGTATAAGCACCCGGTCTGTCGCTCCTGAAAAGCGAGGACGCGCGCGCGGATGGCCGCGAGTTGCGCTTGCGGCACCAGGCCGGCGGGGTCGGGTTCGTTAAAGCCCGAGCGCGCCTGTTCCTGCAGTCCGGCCACCCGCACCATAAAGAACTCATCGAGGTTTGAGGCCGTGATCCCCAAAAAATTCACGCGATCCATCAGGGGCGTGGTGGCGGTGAAAGCTTCATCGAGGACCCGGTCGTTAAAAGCGAGCCAGCTCAATTCGCGGTTGGTATAAGGGAATACGCGCTCTGCGTGGTGTGGATTCATCCCATGTTCTCCCGAATCGTGGCGGGCTGCCGGCTACGGCAGCAAAACGGAGGTCAGCTGCAAAGCCGGCTGAATACCAAAAATATCTTCAAAGGCGGGCGACCAGCGAGACACCGCCCAGTGTTCAAGGGCCGCCTCGCCCGCGGTGTCACATCTGAGCAGCAGGCGGTCGTCGGTGCATTCGCAGCGCAGGTTCTGCAAGCGCTGTGTGTGCGACTGGTCCATCGCGTTGGCCAACTGGAGAATCGCCGACAGCTTGACCGCCAGCAGGCGGTCCTTTTCCCGCGCGAACGGCAGCAGGCGAAACCGGCTGCCGCCCGGGTCGCTTTCGTCGAAGCCGGCGATGCAGGCGACCAGGAGCAGGTCTTCCTCTCCCACCCCGAACAAAGAAGCGTAGCGCAAGATCTCAAAGGCGACCGTGCGGTGGTCGCGTGTATTGACAAAAGAGCCGACATCGTGGAGCCAGGCGGACAATTCCAACAGCATCCGCGCGCGCCGGCCCAGACCATGGGGTTTGCGTAGCGCTTCGAAAATCAGCAGGGCATGGCGTGCGACCCAGTCCGCGTGGGTCATATCGCAATGAAAGGCCGCGGCCATGAACCGCGCGGAAGCCAGCGCGTTGAGCCGCGACGTTTCGCGGCTGCGCGCGCGATTCGCGCGTGAGACCATCTCGTCGAGAACGGTGTCGGAAAGGTCAAAATCGGCGAACAGAAGGTGATCCGCCCGGGTCCATGCCAGCAGCTCCGTGGTTACTGCCCACACGGGGAGAACCGCGTCGCCGTGCTCCATGCGGCTGTGCGGCGCCGTCGACGGCGCGCGCAAAGCCGCCAACGCGTGGCGATCGACGCGCATGAGCTCCCCCGCCTGTTCTGTGTGGATCGCGGAGAAGATGGCCCGCAAAGCCGCGCGGCCGTTGACGATCAGGCGGTCGAGCGGTTGTCCGTCGAGGCGGATTTGGATCGGGGCGAGCAAGGTGCGGACGTAATCCCGTAACGCGTCGTGGTACCGACCGGTGTGGTTTTGGATCTCCGGCAACAATTCAGCCAAACGTTGAATGCCGGTCGGCAAGCTGGCGGTCAGTTGCACCCGGTTGTCGCGCGCGTAGGCCAGGGTGATGCTGCCGGTCCCCAGGTACGCGAGCAGCGTGCCGGGCGCGGCGGGTGTGTCCCGGTCGCGCGACAGGATGCGGTCGATGACCATCGCGGATTCGCGCGTCCCTTCCAGCACTTCGATGGCAATCCCGTTGCGGACGCGGATCAGGTCGACGACGTCGTCCCGGTTTTCCGCCTCCCGCAGCGCGGTGGTGGCGAGGGTGCGCACGCGGGCGACGCCATATTCGCGCATGACTTGTGAATAATCCGCCAGAATGCGGGATAACAAAGCGACGCTTTCAAAGCCGATCCGGCGCGAGGAAAAAACCTCGTGCCCGATCCGCACCGGCCTTTCCAGGACTTCCAATTCCCGCCAGGTGCCGCCGGCGGTCTGCGCGACGCGCATCCGCACGGTGGAGGAACCGATTTCAATTACGGCGATCAGAGCGATGTCGGCCGGGTTGTCTGCGTGCATACAAGGCTGCCTTTCGTTCTTCGCGACGGGGATGCCGCCCGGACACAAAAGGGTCCGGGCAAGACGGAAGCTCTCCTTTATTGTATCATTTGAGTAGAAAGACAAGCAGAAGGCCCGCGTCGGCAGATGACCGCGGCGGGCACATATAAAGGAGGTGCGTATGGCGATCTTACAAAAAGGCCGGGTCACGGTCCAGTGGCTCGGGCATTCATGTTTCCGTCTGGACAACGGAATCAATTCCCTGGTCGTGGATCCCTACAACGACCAAATCGGCTACCCGCCCCTGCGGACGCAGGCGTCGATGGTGACGGCCAGCCACGGCCACGGCGACCACAGTTGCTTTGAGGCCGTGGTGCGCACCCCGTATGTCGACGAGGCCGACGCGGCCATCCGGATCGAGATCGTCGACACGTTTCACGACGACCAACAGGGCGCCCAGCGCGGCAAGAATAAGGTGCAGGTGATCCACATGGGCGGATACACCATCGCCCATCTGGGCGATCTGGGGCATTTGCTCAGCGATGAACAGGCGGAGGCGATCGGACAGCCGGATCTCCTGCTGATTCCAGTCGGCGGCTATTACACCATCGATGCCGCCCAGGCCGCCGCGACCGTCGCGCGGCTGCGGCCGGGTGCCGTGATTCCCATGCATTACCGGCATGCCTTCGGGCCGGAGGTCATCTCCACGGTCGACGTCTTCCTCGACGCGGTCCGTGGCGAAGCGCTTCGCGGTGAATACGAGGTCATGGAAGTCGGCAGCGACATCATCGCCCTCAACCGCTCGTTGTTCGGGAAAGTACTGGTCCTGCGTTTCCGCAAACCCTGACACGAATCGCCCCCCGCGCGCGGGGAGCGAGAAAGACACAAAAACCCCGGAGCCGCTGTCAAACGATCCGGGGTTTTGTTTGGGGTGCAGGTTTTGTGATTGGGGGCATTGGCCCTGTGGGCCAGTTGCCCTTCGGGCCAGTAGCCCTCTGGGCCAGTAGCCCTATGGGCCAGTAGCCTACTGGGCTACTGGCCCAACACCAGCGTCGTTCCTAGTTTAGAAACGGCTGCGGTCCGCCCACAGGCCCAACGCCGGGTTGGGGATATAATAGATTTCTTCACCATCTACCATCTGGAATCCTGCCCGCAGGCGCTGCGGGTCATATTTTTGACTGGCTTCCTCATAAGGCATCCAGTTAAACCCGACGCCCTCGACTTCGCTTTGCGACAGATGGCGGGTGGCGTACGTGATCGAGAAACGCCCGTCGGACGAGCCGTGGATCAAGTGCGCGGGGACAGACTGATTGGCCTGCAGATCCTCGTGGGCGCGGAAGAGCGCGAGCACCTGCTCGCGCCCGACATAGCCGTATTTGCGAATCAGGCGGTCGTTTTCCGCGTCTTCGCCGAAGCGGGCGACGCCGGGTGCCAGCACCACCAGCTGACCGCCGTCTTGGATCGCCATGCGTGTGCGGTAGACGGCTTTGTTGCCCAGCCAGGTGCTTTTGAACTCCTGTTCATCGAGGTAGACCACGACTTTTTTCAGAGGCCGGTCGACAAAGATCAGATTCTTTTGTTGGCTGAGAGCGACGGCCTGCTCGAACAGCCGGCGTTCGCGGCCGATGTACAGGCCGTGCATGGAAATGTCGGTATCGACGGCGGTGGTCACAGTCAGCACGTACAGCAGGGGCACGTTTTGCAAAAAATGCGTCTGGGCATAGTCAAACAATTTGCGCACGGGGGAGTGGTCTTTGCCCATGATCCGCTCCAGCCCGTAGAACGCGCCCAGCATATGTGAGCCGTTGATCATCGAAGCGCCGCCGCAACCGACAAACAGATTTTTGCTCTGGTTGGCCATGCCGGCCACTTCGTGGGGAACCACCTGGCCGATCGAAAGCACCAGGTCATATGAAGGGTCGACAATGTGGCGGTTGAGCTCGACATCGATCGGGGCGTCCATCAGGCCGCCGCTGACTTCGTGGACAAAAGCGCCCGGGATCGGACCCAGCCGCACGACCTCGTCCCGCCAATTGTGCTCCAGCAAGGACGCCGGGTCGATCGAGGGACCGAAAAAAGCGAGACTTTCGGCGGCGGTGACCGGCGCGTGGGTTCCCAGCGCCGGCAGGACATCGACGACACAATCCGCGCCCAGGGCGGCTTTGATCATGGCGGTGATGGGTCCGGCATATGAGTGAAAACGTGTGAAATCTGGCGGGATCAGCAATACTTTGCGCAGTCTTTTGCCGGTCGCGGCCAGCATTTGGTCGATCGCCGCGCGGATTTCGGCATCGCTGATCCGCGCGCCTGTAGCGGCTTCGCGTGTCAGTGAAAAGCGGGAGAGAGGATCGGTCGCGGTTGTGGTCATGGCATTCCTCCTAGGCACGCTGGTTTAAGCGTTGTAAGTGTTCGAGACCGTCTCGCCGCCGTGGCCGGTCCAGTTGGTGTGGTGGAACTCGCCGCGTGGGCGGTCGATCCGCTCATAGGTGTGCGCGCCAAAATAGTCGCGTTGGGCCTGCAACAGATTGGCCGGCAGCCGGGCACAACGGTACCCGTCGTAATACGCCAGCGCGGACGCGAAAGCCGGGGCGGGAATCCCGCTGGTCGCGCAGGCGGCGACCACGCGGCGCCAGCCGGCCTGGGCGGCGTCGATCTCGGCTTTGAAGAAGGGGTCGAGCAGCAGGTTGTCCAGCGCGGGATCGCGGTCAAACGCGTCTTTGATTTTGCCCAAAAAGACGGAGCGGATGATACAGCCGCCGCGCCACAGCAGGGCGATACCGCCATAATCCAACTCCCAGCCATAGGTCTGGGCGGCGGCTTTGAGCAATGTGTAGCCCTGTGCGTACGAGATGATTTTGGACGCGTACAGCGCGTCGTGGATGTCGCGGATGAACGCTTCCCGGTCGCCTGCAAAGCCGGCTTGCGGGCCGGCCAGTGTGGCCGCGGCGGCGACGCGCTCTTCTTTGAGCGCCGAGAGGAAACGCGCGAACACGGCTTCGTTGATCAAAGTCAGGGGGATGCCTTCGTCGAGCGCCGACACCGAGGTCCATTTGCCGGTGCCTTTTTGCCCGGCGGTGTCGAGGATGAGATCCACAACCGCGGTGCCATCCGCGTCACGGTAGCCCAGGATGTCGCGGGTGATTTCGATCAGGTAGCTTTCCAGGCGGCCCTGATTCCAGTTGGTAAAAACTTTGAACATGTCTTCGTTGCTCATGCCGAGATGGGTTTTCATGATCTGATAGGCCTCGCAGATGATCTGCATGTCGCCATACTCGATGCCATTGTGAACCATCTTGACAAAATGACCGGCGCCGTCACGGCCGACCCAATCACAGCAGGGGACGCCGTCCACCCGGGCGGCAATGGCTTGGAAAATCGGCTGAACCGCCGGCCACGCGGCCGGCGAGCCGCCCGGCATGATGCTAGGTCCTTTGAGCGCGCCCTCTTCGCCGCCGGAAACGCCGGTGCCAATGTACAACAGCCCGTGGGATTCGACATAGGCCGTTCTGCGGATGGTATCGGGGAAATGTGAATTGCCGCCGTCGATGATCACATCGCCCGGCTCGAGCAACGGGATCAGGCGGTCAATGAAGTCGTCGACCGGCTGCCCTGCCTTGACCATCAGCATCAATTTACGCGGTTTTTCCAGTGCCGTGACCAACTCTTTCAGCGAATAGGTGCCGAGGATGGACAGACCGCGGGCGCGCGACTCCATAAAGCGGGTGACCCGTTCGGTCGTGCGGTTGTAGACCGCGACCGTAAAGCCTTTGTCAGCCATGTTCATCACCAGGTTTTCGCCCATGACGGCCAGGCCGATCAAACCGATGTCTGCTTTTTTCATGTGTTTTCTCCCTTCATGCTTGGGTTGTATGCCACGGGGGTAGTTCCGGCAGGCAGGCGTCAAAAGCCTCCAGCAGGCGCGACGCGTACGCGCCGGTGTAGTTTTGGCTCAGGAAGCGGTCGAGCGCTTCACCCAGGAAGGCCTCCCATGAGGCTTCCTCGCCGCCGGGGTTGATCGGGTAGTAAGCGGCGCCGTTGGCGTCCGCCGCGGCTTTGTCGCCGGGGGCGTCGCCGATCATCAGGATGTCTTCCGGGCGGTAACGGCCGGTCATCGCGTAGCGGATGATCTCGGCTTTGGAGCCCATCTCCTGACCGGCGATCACGCGCACATACGGCGACAGGCCATGCTCGTCCCACTCTCGGATCAGGGCCTCGCCGGGTGTGGCGGAACAGACGATCACGTCGGCGACGCTTTGCAATTTCTGCAGGCTGTCACGGACGTAAGGAAAAGGAGGGACCCCGCGCACGATGTGCGCGATGGCATCGTTCACAGCCCGGGACCAGGCGAGCGCGCGCACCAGCACCGGGTCGCCGCCGCGTTCCACTTCCACAGCCAGAGCAGGTTCCCCCAATTTGGTTTCACGCGCCATCCACGCGCGCAGCGGCCCGGTCTCGGGGGACGCGTACCCGCGGCGCAGGGTCTCTTGGCGAGCGGCCAGGAGGTCAAAGACCCGCATGAGCGCGGGGAAACGGTTGATGCCGCGCCATTTGGAATAAAGATTGACGAACTCGGCGGCTTCGCGGACATATTTCGAGACGTACTGGAGATCCCAGCTGTTGATGATGTGAGGGATGAAGCACTCTTTGTGTTTGATTTCCATGCTGTCGAACGCGCATCCATCCGAATCGATACAGATCAGGCGTTCGTGTTTTTTTGTAAAGTCCAATAAAGGTTGGTGGGCGACGGGCATGAGATCCTCCTGTTCCGCCGCGGCTCGCGCCGCGGTCAGCCGATGTATTTAGGGTCGATACGTTTGCGGTTCATAGGCGGGGAGACGTTTTTCGGCGAACAACGGGCGCAAGCGGGCGAAGCGCATCCGCCCGTCCACCATCGGCACGCTGACCCAATCCGTGCCGACCAGCGGTTTGGCATAGCGGACGAAATCGTCGGTGACGTCGGTCCGGTCGGGCGTCAGCCACGCGTCGGGAAAGGTGCGCTCGGAATTGGCGACGGCTTCGAGCGGGACTTTGCCATACGAAACCGTATAGACCGGGCCCGGCCCGCGCCACAACGTGGACATATAGCCGTTCCCGTCCTCGATGGCGATGCGCACGGCCTGTTGACCCAAACGGTACGCTTCTTCGAGGTCGACCGCCGAGGCGGCGAGTATCGAACCGCGCTGGTCGGTGCCGGGCACCTGACAGCGGGCATGGCCGCGGACGGCCAGGCCGTGGTCGTTGAGGTAGTTGGTAATCCACTGCGCGGCCGTGGAGCGGCTGGCGGAAAACTGCGTGTGGCCAAACGCGTCGTGCGTCTTGCCGATCTCGCCGACGTCAAAGCCTTCGCTGACGACGACGATGCAGCGGCCATGGCGGCGCAGCGTCTGGTTGACGTTTTCGTGCAGCTGTTCGATGGACAGTCCGGATTCGGCCAGGTAAATCTGCATCGGTATTTCGCGGTCCGGGTCCGCCAATCGGGCCGCCGCCGGGATAAAGCCGATTTTGCGCCCCATGGCCTGCAAAACCAGGACCGGGTCGGCCGGGTAGGAACCGCGATTTTCCTCTTCCGCGCACTGGATGACGTTCATCCAGTAGCGCGCGGTGCTGCCGTAGCCGGGGGTATGGTCGATCAGGCGGAAGTCGTCGTCGCCGACGTCGTTGTCGATGGTTTTGGGCACCCCGGTGGCGATCAGCTCCACGCCTTGTTCCGCCGCGAGACGGCTGATTTTGTGCGCGGTGTCCATCGAGTCGTTGCCGCCGATGTAAAACAGGTACCCGATATTGTGGGCACGCAGAACCTCGATCACGCGGGCATAATCCGCGGTTTGTTCCGGTTTGAGTTTGTAACGGCAGGTCCCGATCGAACCGGCCGTGGGCGTGGTACGCAACAGAGCGATTTCCTCAGCCGGCTGGGCGGACAAATCGAGCAGCTCTTCGCGCAGAACCCCTTCGATCCCGTGATGGCCGGCAAATACGGTGCCAAACACCTCGGGGTATTGCGCACAGGTTTCGACAACGCCGCGCAGCGATTGGTTGATGACCGGTGTCGGACCGCCCGATTGGGCGACGACTACATGACGTGGATTGGACATGGACGATGACACCTCCGTTTCGATCGTGCGTGAATGCCGCCACAGCGACACATCCATTTTACCGTTATTTTGTATAAGTCAAACAAAAAGCGGCAAATGGCACGATCCGGCCTGTGAAACCATCGAAACGGAACCGGCCTGCCGTTTGCGCCGTCTATCGGTCAGAGCGATTCCGGTTCGGGTTGTGTATCTGTATAATATGTAAAAACGGCCGCTGGGCCCTGGGCCACCGGGCCGCTGGGCCACCGGGCCGCTGGGCCACCGGGCCGCTGGGCCACTGGGCCCTGGCCCTAGCCCTGAAGGGAGCGTACAAATGATTCGTCGAGCCGAAGAGATGCAAAGCGAGATCAAAGAATCCTTGCGGGGCGGCCGGGGCCACATCAGCCTCACCCCCTTGCTTCACCCCGGTGAGTACAAGGGCCGCGCGCGCCTGGTGGCGCGTATCACCCTCGAGCCGGGCACCTCCATTGGCCCGCATGTCCATGAGGATGAAGAGGAGATCTTCTATATTCTCAACGGGGTTGCCGATTTCGATGACAACGGTGAGATCAAAACATTGCGCGCCGGCGACGTCTGCCTGACGACCGGCGGCCAGCGGCACAGCATCGCCAACGCCGGCGATACCACCCTCGATTTGTTGGCGGTTATTTTACTGTACTGATTGGGAACGCCGCCCGCCTGATTTCGGCGGGCGCGCAGGAGGATTGTATGTCGACGCGTTTTGTCCAAATCGCGATGTATGCCCATGTGAACGGAGTCGGGCGACTGTTCGGGGGGCGACTGATGGAATGGCTGGATATCGCCGGCGCGGTGGAGGCCCGCCGGCACGCGTATTCGGATGTGACGCTGGCCGCCGTGGATTCGCTGGAGTTTCTGGCGCCAGTTCAACTCAATGAATCGGTCGCCATCGAAGCGGAGGTCACCTGGACCGGGCGGACTTCGATCGAGGTACGCGTGGACTCGTATGTCGAAAAGCTGGATGGCACACGGCACCAGGTCAATCAGGCCTATTTGATCTACGTGGCGGTCGATGCCGACGGGCGCCCGGTCGCGGTGCGCCCGTTTGTACCGGTCGATGACAGGCAGCGTCTGGAGTGGGAGGCGGCCAGCCGGCGCAGTGCCGCGCGCAAAGCCCGCAGGACCGCCAACCGGGCCGCCGAAAGTCGGACCGCATGGAGAGAGGACGTATGAAGAAAAACGAACCACACCGGCTATCGCTGGCGGCGGGCACCGCGGAGGGCCACTTTTTCGTCCGCACCTGGCGCAATCACCGTTATCTCATCTATGCTTTCCTGTTTCCCTTTATTCTCACGTACATCGCGTACTTTACCCGCCTGGTGTACCCGATCGGCAACCGCTGCATTCTGACCGTCGATCTATACCACCAGTACGCGCCATTCATGTCGGAGTTGTATGAGAAACTGGCCGGTTTCGACAGCCTGCTTTACACGTGGAACGCCGGTCTGGGACTCAATTTTCTGGCGTTGTCGGCTTATTACCTGATCAGCCCGTTCAATTTGATCCTTTTGTTGTTCCCGCGGGCCAACCTGCCCGAAGCCATCACTTTTATCCAGGTGCTCAAGGTCGGACTGTGCTCGTTGACGCTGGCCTGGTACTTGCGCCGCAAACACGGGCGCGAGGGCATGGGGCTGGTTGTCTTTGGCACGTTGTACGCGATGTCCTCGTACATCCTCGCTTATTCATGGAATGTGATGTGGCTGGACGGCGTGCTGATGCTGCCCGTGATCGCCCTGGGTCTGGAGGAAATGATCGCGGGCCGCCGGTACCTGCGTTATGTCGTGGCGCTGGCTTTGACAATCACATTTTGTTATTACATCGCCTGGTTTGTCTGTTTGTTCCTGATCGTCTACTTTTTTGTCGCGTTCTTTTCCCGCCATCCGGCGCTGCGGATCGGTCTGTTTGTGCGCAAAGGGCTGGCGTTCGCTTTCTTTTCACTGGTGGCCGCCGGCTTGTCGGCGGCGGTGGTTTTACCTACGTACACCGCCCTGCAGTTGACTTCAGCGGCCAACGACGTCGCCCCCAGCACGTGGAACTTCTCTTTTAAACTCTTCGATTTTTTGACCAATCACTTGTTGCTGGTGCCCTTGCACATTCGCGACGGCTTGCCGAACATTTATTGCGGCCTGGCGCTGCTGTTGCTGGTGCCGTTGTATTTTTCCTGCCGCACGATTCCGACACGCGCCAAGGTCGCGCATTTGCTGGGAATGCTGGTGATGTTTTTCAGCTTTAGCCTCGGCAAGCTGGATTTTTGGTGGAACGGCGGACATTATCCCAACCAGCTTCCGTACCGTTACGCGTTCACCTATGTGTTCCTGGTCCTGTCCATGGGGTATCCGGTGTTTTTGCGCTTGCGGGAAATCTCCGCCCGCATGATCCTGGGCGTCGCGATGGCGGCGGCCGGTTTTGTCCTCCTCGCGGACAAGCTGGGCGCCGATGTGGCCGATCCGGCGACCGTTTATCTCAGCCTGCTGTTTATCGCCTTGTTGGCGGCCGCGTTCGCGTATGCGCGCGACCATCGGCACGCGCGTGAATTGCGTGTGACGGTGTTGGTCAGCATCCTGATCGCGGAAATCCTTGTACACTCGTTTGTCACGATCGATTTGCTGGACCGGACGGAATACTACTCCAGTCGCGACGGTTTTGTGGCCGACCGCGTGCGTCTGATCGACCTGATGGATACCGTCGAGGACGACGGCAGCGGCGCGTTTTACCGGGTGGAATTGCTGGAGCCGCGCACCGTCAACGATACGGTGCTGCACAGCTACCGCGGCGTGTCGGTGTTTGCTTCCACCGCCTATCTCGATACCACCCAGGTGATGAAAGCGCTGGGTTTGCACAACAACGGCATCAACAGCTATCGCTATGCCGATGCTTCCGCGGTGTTGGAGTCTCTGCTGGGGATTCGCTACCTGGTCGGCAAAGACGAGGCCTATACCCGCGCGACGATGGAAACACGGGTGACCCAGGGGGAGTACACGGTGTTTTACAACCCGTACGCGTTGCCGGTCGCCTACATGGTCGGATCTGAAATGGCCTATTGGAATCTATATAAAGACCCGTTTACCGTACAAAATCAGTTTGTCGAACTGGCGACCGGTATCGCCGATGTGCAAATCCCGCTGGGCGTCGAAGTGACGAGCACAGCCAATATGACCGTGACCGAAAATATGGAACATAGCACTTTTTCATACACGCAAACCGGTACGGGTGACCACGCCGCCACGTTGTCTTTTACCGTGCCGAACACCCGCGAAGTCTGTTTCTACCTGGACGCCACCCAATTGGATTTCAATACCGAAGTCGTGTTCGGCGACAACGACGCGACGTTGCGCACGTACGATCTGACCCGGCCGTATATGGTCGATTTGGGGCAAATCGAGGCCGGGACCGTGGTGCATGTCCGCATGCGCTTCAAAGAGTCGCAGAGCGGCCAGATCAAATTGTACGCCTCGATGCTGGATACGGCCCGATACATCCAGGCGATGTCGCGGCTGGCCGAGCAGGGGCTGGTGGTCGAGTCTTTTTCGGATACCCGGATCAGCGGAACCATCCGCGTCGACGAAGCGGGAACGATGTTTACCAGCATCCCATATGACAAAGGCTGGACGGTACAAGTAGATGGATCTACGGTCGAGACCGTGCCATTGGCAGATGGTTTGCTGTCTGTCGAGCTGCAGCCCGGCGAGCATCGGGTCGAGCTTACCTACCGACCACCCGGCCTGGCGGACGGGCTCAAGATCAGTGGCGCGTCTTTGTTGTTGCTGTTGGTGGTGATGGCGATCCTGCACCTGGTCCATCGCCGTCGTTCGCCCGAACCGCCGCTGTCCGGCCTCTGGCCGCCGCGGCCCGAATGGGAGGAAGGGGTCGGCGAGGAAGACGACCTCGCGTCGGCTTTGCCCGCGGCACACGATGAGCAAAATCCGGAAACACAACACAGCTTCCGGCGCGTGGTGCTGCCACCGGAACAAGCCGGTGAGGAAACGGCCGCCGGTTTGCCACCGGTCTTGCCGCTCAGCCCCGAGCTGTTGGCCAACGACTGGGTCGAAGACCGGGTCGAAAACCCAGTCGCAGACCCAGTCGCAGACCCGGTCGCCGACACGACCACAGACCCGGTCGCAGCGGATGAAGAGGGAGTCGAAGGGCTGATTGAAACAAAAGAAGCTGGGCTACCGCCACAGGAGCCGCCACCAGCAGAGGCGGCCGCGGCGGCCGCGCCGGACACAGACGCGCCGACGCTGGCTTCAGCCGACTGAGGTCGTGGTCAGGGTCGTGTCGAACAATCCCTCAAACAGGGAATCCGGCATGACGCGACCGAGGATCAGCGAGATGATGAACAGGACAACCGCCAGGCCCAACAGGATGAGCAGGGCGTAGAGCGTACCTTTTAGCGCCTGCTTCCACGCCTGGCCGACTTCCTTCCGGCGTTGGGCGCGGGTGAGCGGCACGCGGTTTTGCGTGTAGCGGTACAGGAAAGTACCGCATATGCCACAGACGGTTTTGTGATCATCGTTTTGGGTTCCGCATTTGGGACATTGCATGCGTGACGCCTCCCGTGGGGGGATTTGCGCGCACAGAAGGCGCGCCAACCGGTACTTGCAGTAAAGCACATCGCCGCCGGGTTTTCCACCACCCGGGCGGTCGGCGGTTGTCTTGGACAAAAGACAGGCATCAGTGTAGAATGTGTGCATTCCGAGTCCCGGTTGGAGGATCATGGATATCAAGGCAGTTTTTGCGCTGGTCGGCGGGCTGGCTCTTTTCATCTTTGGCATGTTGCAACTCGGAGAAGGCTTGCAGAAAGCTTCCGGCGAGAAATTGCGACATTTCCTGCAACTTTTGACAGGCAATCCGGTTCTGGGCGTGCTGGTCGGCGCGCTGGTAACCATCATCATTCAAAGCTCATCGGCGACGACGGTGATGGTCATCGGCTTTGTCAGCGCCGGCCTGATGACATTGCCCAAGGCCATCGGCGTGATCCTGGGTGCCAACATCGGCACGACGGTCACGGCCTGGATCGTTTCTTTCAAAGTGGATGAGTACGCCTGGATTTTTGTGGCGGTGGGATTCGCGGCGATGTTCTTTTTCAAAAAGGAAAAGATCAAATACATCGGTCAGATCTTACTCGCTTTCGGCATCCTGTTTGTGGGTCTCAACGCCATGAGCTCGGCGTTGCAGCCATTGGGCCAGAGCGCGGCGTTTAAAAAACTGCTGATTGACATCAAAGATGTACCCATTCTCGGGCTATTGGTCGGCACCGTGTCGACGATGCTGCTCCAGAGCTCTTCGGCCGCGATCGGTGTGCTCCAGTCTTTGTCGCGTGTGGGCATCGACGCCGACGGCACCCCCCTGGTTTCGCTGTATCAGGCGATCCCGATTCTCCTGGGCAGCAACATCGGGACCACCATCACGGCCGTATTGGCTTCGATCGGCTCCAAGCGCAACGCCAAACGCGCGGCGTTGGCGCATACCGTTTTCAACCTGTCCGGGGCGATGGTCTGTATGCTCCTGCTGGTGCCGTTTACGCGCCTGGTCGAGAGAATTCTGATTTGGACCGGCCACCGGATGCTGCCGGATCTGGCCGCGGGGCTGCCCAACCTGTTGACGCCGCACGCCGAAAACATGATGTCCGGGATCGCGGTTTCACACACCACACTTAATGTGGTCAACAGCCTGATTTGGATCCCCCTGATCCCGGCGATGGTCTGGCTGCTGCGCCAGGTCATCCGCGGCGAGGACGCTGCCGACGAGCGCGTGGTGCGCTACCTCGACTACAACGTGATCGCCAACCCGGTGGTGGCCATCGATCTGGCCAATCAGGAGATCACCCGCATGACCGATCTCGCGTTGCAGATGCTGACGCGGGCGCGCGAGATGCTGATCGAGAATGATTTATCGCTGGCGCCGCAGATTGATGAGTGGGAAGACACGCTGGATTTTCTGGAAAATGAAACGGTGCGTTATCTGTCGACCATTTTTGCTTCCGCGGCGGTGACCGAGAACGCGTCCAACCGCATCGCGGCGATGATGCACGCCACCAATGACATTGAGCGGATCGGCGACTACGCGTGCAACGTCATCGGCGCCGTCCGCCATATGCAACAGAACAAACTGGAATTTTCCGACCTGGCGCGCGGCCAGCTGGATGAAGCGTTCCGGCGGATCGAGCGCATGGTCGGCGACAGCGCGCAAGCGCTCCACAGCTCGGACCCCGTCCTGGCCGGACAGGTGATCGCCCAGGAAGAGGAAATCGACCGCATGGAAGACAACCTGCGTGCCCGGCATCTGGAACGCCTCAACGCGGGCTTATGCAACCCGCAGGCGACGGTCATATTTTTGGAATTGATTCACATCGTCGAACGGGTTTCGGATCACTGTAAAAACCTGGCGGAGGTCGCCGCCAGCGGCAGCCGGTACCGAATTCATCGTCACGAACAAGCGCCCCGCGCCTGAATACCGGGCACCCGACTTTTTTACAGGTCGCTGAGCCAGCCGTTTCCGGTGCGGAGGGGAGGATTACACATGGCAGATCTCGGAGAGATGACCACCATCACGGTCAATGATTTGGAAAGCAATCTCGGAAGCAGCCGCATCGCGGCGTTTGTACACGATACCGAAATGCGGTTTCTCGATCAGACGGTAAAAATCGCCGATCGCATCGCCTGGAGCGATCAGATTCAGGCCGTTTTCATCTCGGGTCCGACCGCGTCAGGCAAAACGACGTTCACCCACCGCCTGGCGGCGGCGCTGGCCTTTATCGGCCGGCCGACCACCCTGCTCTCGATGGATGATTATTATGAAGACAAACCGGCCGAAACCGACGAATGGGGGCGGCCGGATTACGAAGCGATCGAGATGCTCGATACCGCGCTGATGATGGACCAGATCCAGATGCTGCTCGACGGGTACGAAGTCCATGTGCCTCATTTTGATATGGTCGAACGCCGCCGTGTTTTCACCTCCGACCGCGTCCAGAAGCTTCCGGCCGACGGCATTCTGCTGATCGAAGGACTGCACGGTCTGTCCCCGCTGACGCTGGGCAGTCTCGATCGGGAGCGCGCGTTGGGCGTGTTTATCATGCCGTATGGAACCCTGCACGACAGCAGCCGGCTCATCGAACCGCGCGAGGTGCGTATTTTGCGCCGCATCTCGCGGGACGCCCGCCACCGCGGCGCCTCCGCCCTGGAAACCCTGGATTACTGGCCGGTGATCGATCGCGCGGAGCAGGCGGTTTTTCCCGCCTACCTGGCCGCCGCCGACGTTTTTGTCAATTCACTGATCCCGTATGAGTTTTGCGTGGTCCCGCACCTGGCGTCGGAATGCATCCGCGAATCCATCGCCGCCTGGCGGGACGGGAGTCTGGAACACTCCGTCTATCTGGGGAACAACGGCTTTGCCGAAGCGGCCAAAGCGGTCGCGGAAGGCGAAAGGCTGATCAACCGGATCAAGCGCATCCCGCGCCTGTCGGTGTCCAACATTCCCGACATGTCGATCCTCAACGAATTCATCCGCTGATCACAAGACATCCCGCCTCTGCCTGTCGGGCAGGCGGCGCCACATAGCAAGGAGTGCGTATTTGCATGCCCATCCGTGTACCAGACAATTTGCCGGCCACCTCCATCCTCAAAGACGAACTGGTCTTTGTGATGACCGAAGGCCGCGCCTACAGCCAGGACATCCGGCCGCTGCGTATTTTGATTCTCAACCTGATGCCCAACAAGGTGGTGACCGAAACCCAATTGCTGCGGCTGTTGTCCAATTCGCCGCTGCAGGTCGAAGTCGACCTCATCTACACCACCTCGTATAACCCACGCCACACGGCACAAGAGCATCTCGTCACCTTTTATGAGACGTTCGACGCCGTGCGCGACCGCCGCTATGACGGCATGATCATCACCGGCGCGCCGGTCGAGCACTTGCCCTTTGAGCAGGTCGCGTACTGGGACGAGCTGCGGGCGATCATGGACTGGAGCAAAACCCACGTATACTCGACGCTGCACATCTGCTGGGGCGCTCAGGCCGGCTTGTACCACCATTACGGCGTGCCCAAATATCCGCTGGCCGAGAAGATGTTCGGGATTTACCCGCACACGCTGAGCTATACGCGGCCGGTCAAGTTGTTCCGCGGTTTTGACGATTTGTTTTATGTCCCGCATTCGCGGCACACCGAAGTCCGGCGCGAGGACATCCTGGCGATCCCCAAGTTGCGCCTGCTTTCCGAATCCCCGCTGTCGGGGGTGTACGCGGTTTCCGACACGACCGGCCGCCAGATCTTTCTCACCGGCCACTCGGAATACGACCCCGCCACCCTGAAAGAAGAGTACCAGCGCGACCTGGACAAAGGGTTGCCCATCGGGGTTCCGTTCAATTATTTCCCCGGCGACGACCCGCAAGCGGTGCCGCAGGTCACCTGGCGCAGCTCGGCGTACTTGTTATTTGCCAACTGGCTGAACTATTATGTCTACCAGTTGACACCTTACGACTTGGATAAACTGACCACCTTTGCTGACACCGCGCCGGTCGAAAACGGCACCTAGGTATTCACCTAGGTGTGCACCTAGGTATCCACCGAGGTGAACACCTGGGTTCAGCAAAGTATCACAAGGAGGAAACAGATGAAGCATTCCACCGTCACCCTCACCACCGAAAACTTTGCCGACCTGCTGGCGGGCGACCGCCCGTTGCTGGTCGATTTTTGGGCGCCCTGGTGCGGCCCGTGCCGCATGGTCGGCCCGTCGATCGACCGCCTGGCCGAAGCGTACGCGGATCGCGCCGTAGTCGCCAAACTCAATGTGGACGACGAGACCACACTGGCCCAGCGCTACCGCGTGATGACCATTCCGACGATTATGGTTTTCAAAGGCGGTCAGCCGGTCGAGTCAGTGGTC
>CAYZME010000010.1:0-17581 GCA_964479435.1 uncultured Oscillospiraceae bacterium | reverse complement strand
TTCGCCGACCTCGAGGCCCTCTTGCAAAAACACCTCGACTGATTTTCGCCCGATGGGAGCCGGCCATACATCCCGCGCCAGCGCGCCCAACATCCGGGCGCGCAAGTCGGGCGTGTCTTGCTCCCACGCGGCCAGCTGCTCCTCGGCCCAAGCCCGCCGGGTCTGACCCGACACCGGGCAGGTGCTGGGGATCACCGGCAGCCGGTAATGCCGGCAATAGGCGGCGGCCAGAGTCGCGGGGACATAGAGCAAAGGCCGGATTTGCGTGACCTGCGCGCGATCCAGCAGTGTCACGGGGGCAAAACAGCCGACGCGCCCCTCATAACGCAGGCGCAGCAGAAAAGTCGCCAGGGCGTCGTCGCGGTTGTGACCGAGGGCAATACACGCGTATCCGTGGCAAGCCGCATGGCGCGCCAGCACCGCCCGTCGCACGCGGGCGCACAGAGCGCAGGGGTTGGAACGGGTTGCTGCCGGCTCATCGGCACCGGTTCCCGCCGACTCACCGGCGGGGAAAAACAACCGGCGGTCCAATCCCGACTCCAGCGAGGTGAACGGGACGCGCAGCCGGTCGCACAAGGCGGCGATCGGCGCGTCGTCGCAGGTTTCAAAGCCCATCCGCACCCGGACCGCGGCCAGGGAAAAACCGCTCGCGTGGTACGCGGACAAAGTCGACAGCGCGTGCAACAGCGCCACGCTGTCTTTGCCGCCGGAAACACCGACCAGCACGCGCGCGCCCGGTGTAATCATCGCAAAGTCGTATAAAGCTTTTTGCACCATGGAAACCAGGCGGTTCGGCGTTTGTTTCGTCATGGTACGAGTATAGAGGGTGCCCGGCGCACCCGCAACAAGAGGCCCGCGCGGTTGCGCCGCGCGACCGGGAGCGTATAATAATGGCGTTACCCATCTTGTCTGAAAGAGAGCGTACGCAAACTATGGCGCCAACCTATCGAATCCAAGTGGCAGGTTTAGAACGGGATCTGCCCGTATGCCGCATCACGGACGACCTGTATATCGGGGCCTTTGTCATCTTTGGTGACATCGAGCTCACACAGGCCTGTGCCACGGAGCTGCTGCGCGTCGCGCCGCCCTATGACGTTCTGATCACGGCGGACAGCAAAGGCATCCCGCTGGTGTACGAAATGGCCCGCCAGCGCAACGACCCGCGGCATGTGATCGCGCGCAAAGCGTCCAAACTATACATGACCGATGTCATCTCAGCCACGGTACGCTCGATCACCACCGACCGCGTCCAGACCCTCTATCTGGACGGCGGCGATGTGGCATACATGGAAGGGCGCCGCGTCCTGATCGTCGACGACGTGATCAGCACCGGCGATTCCCTGCGCGCGCTGGAAGAGCTGGTCAACAAAGCCGGGGGTCAGATCGTCGGCAAAATGGCGATTCTTGCCGAAGGCGAAGCCGGCAAACGCAAAGACATTCAGTATCTGACTTATCTGCCGTTGCTCAACCGCGACGGAACCCCCAAAGATTGCGCGCCGCAGGTCTCGTAGACCGGCGGCGCCTGGGAGGTGCGAAAGATGCGCACAATCGACGCGCTGGGGCAGAGGCGGGTGGACCGCGACGTGCCCGCACACCTCGGAATATCCCTGTATGACCTGATGCAACGTGCGGCGGCGGGTGTCGTCGAGGTGTGCCTGTCGCGCCTGCGCCACCCGCGGCAGCCGGTGTGGGTGATTTGCGGCGCCGGCAACAACGGCGGCGACGGCTATGCCGCGGCGCGGATGCTGGCGGACCGCGGGCTGGATGTCGCGGTCGTGGACTGCGCGCCCGGCCGGACGCGCAGTCCTTTGGCCGCCGGGGAGCGGGAGCGGGCGGCGGCGGCCGGTTTGATCCGGGAGCGGGCCCCCGACGATTTTCCCGACGACTGCCTGCTGGTGGACGCGGTGTACGGCGCGGGGTTTTCCTTTTCACGTGCGTTGGCGGCGGATGAGACAGAGCTGCTGACGCGCATGGGCCGGGCGGCGCGGCGCGGCGCCACGGTGGTGGCGGTTGACCTGCCGTCGGGAGTCGAAGCGGATACCGGACAGGCACTGGCGGCCGCGGTACCCGCGAGCGTGACCGTCACTTTTGTCCGCCCCAAACCCGGTTTGTTTTTATATCCCGGCCGCGCGCTGGCCGGCCGTGTCGTCACCGACGGGCTGGACATCGAGCCGGCCGTGCTGGACGCGGTCTTGCCCCCGGACCCGGGGCGTGAAACCATTGTTTTAGACGACGCGCGGGTGCGCGAGTGGGCGCCGGCGCGCCCGCCCGACGCGCATAAAGGCCTGTTCGGGCGGGTTATGGTTTTTGGCGGCTCGCCCGGTATGGGTGGAGCGGCCACTTTGGCGGTTGGTGCAGCCCTGCGCAGCGGCGCCGGACTGGTGCACGCGCTCGTGGCCGCGGCGGCGCGTGCCGGCATCGACGTGCGCCACCCGGAGGCGTTGGTCGTGGCTCCCGAGTCGTTTCCGCCGTCATCGCGCGAGTTGGCCGCGCACGGTGTGGACAAGCAGGTTGTTCTGGCCGGCCCCGGGCTGGCGGTGGGCGCGCCCGAACGGGAACGGATCGCGCAGTTGGCGATGTTTGCCGGCGCGTTGGTCCTGGACGCCGGAGCCCTGACGGCGTTGGCGGCGGAACACGAACGGATGTTGGCGCTTTTACGCCAGCGGGTAGAACAGGGCCTGCCGCCGGCGGTCCTGACGCCGCATCCCGGCGAATTCGCGCGGCTGGCGCCAGATCTGCCGCTGGCCGACCCCCTGGCCGCGGCCCGCGCGCTGGCGCGGCGTTGCCGCGGGGTGGTGGTACTCAAAGGGGCTTCCACAGTGATAGCGGCGTCCGACGGCCGGTGCGCGATCAATCCGACCGGCAACAACGGCCTGGCCACCGGCGGGTCGGGCGATGTGCTGGCCGGTCTGCTCGCGGGCCTGCTCGCGCAAGGCATGGCGGCGTGGCCGGCCGCGTGCGCCGCGGTTTATTTGCATGGGCTGGCGGCCGATTGGGCCGCACGGAGCCGGGGGCGCCGCGCCCTGTTGCCGGGCGATCTGGCGGAATATTTTGCGCAGGCGTTCCGACAATGCGGCTGGGAGGAGGAGACATGATGGGGATGATGCCCAACCGCGCCTGGGCGGAAGTAGATCTAGATCGCATCGGGCGCAACGCGCGCCGTGTCCGCGCGTGGACGCGCCGGACCGCCGAGGTCATGGGTGTGGTCAAAGCCGACGCGTACGGGCACGGGGTCTCGCGCGTGGTGCCGGTTTTGCTGCGCAACGGGGTGACCCGGCTGGCGGTCTCGATGCTCGACGAAGCGTTGGAGCTACGCCGGCAAGGGGTCGGGGTGCCGATCCTGGTGCTGGGGTATACCGATCCGCGGCGTGCCGAAGAGATCATCGGTGCCGATATCACCCAGACGGTGTTCAGCCGCGACCTCGCGCAATCCCTCTCAAACGCGGCCGTGCGCATGCGGCGCGAAGTGCGGATTCACATCAAGATCGACACCGGTATGGGGCGCGTGGGCTTTTTGGCGGGGTTTGAGGCCGTGCGCGACGCCCGGTGGATCGCGGCGTTGCCGCAGGTGGTGATCGAGGGCGCGTATACCCATTTCGCGACCGCCGACGAGGCGGACGACACGTATACGCGGGCGCAGTACGACCTGTTTACCGGCGTGTGCGCCGAGTTGGACGCGTACGGCGTCACCATCCCCATCAAGCACGTGTGCAACAGCGCCGCCATCCTGCGTTTTCCGCATATGCACATGGATATGGTGCGCGCCGGGTTGATCCTGTACGGCATGCTGCCGTCGCCGGATTGCGCCGGACACCTGGAGCCGGACGGGCTGGAGCCGGCGATGACGCTCAAGGCCAACGTGGTGATGCGTAAAACGCTCCCCGCAGGCAGCCCGATCAGCTACGGAGGGGTGTATGTCACCCCGGCGCCGGCGGAGATTGTCACCTTGCCGATCGGTTACGCGGATGGCTACTCGCGCGCGCTGGCCGGGCGGGGGCAGGTGCTGATCCACGGGCGGCGCGCGCCGCTGGTGGGCCGGATCTGTATGGATATGTGCATGGTCGATGTCACCGCCCTCGGGCAGCCAGTCGCGGTGGGGGATGAAGTGGTACTGTTCGGTTGTCAGGGGGGACAATGCATCCCGGTGGAAGAGATGGCGGCCTGGATGGGAACCATCCACTATGAAGCGACCTGCCTGATCGGGCGCCGTGTGCCGCGCGCGTATGTCAGCGGCGGCACCGTCGGCGATGTCGCCAATTATCTGCTGTAACCGCCGGGTCAACCGCGGTTGTGTGATATACTTCTACAAGAAAAATCGGCCTCCCATCGAGGCAGCCACATTCCGGAAGGAGAGTAGAAATGGACGCTCAGGCAAAGAAAGATGTCGCCTTGTTTGCCGCGCGCATGCGCAGACAGATCGTCGAGCAGGTATACCGGGCCCAGTCCGGCCATATTGGCGGATCGCTGTCCAGCGCCGATATTTTTGCGGTTTTGTACTCGCAAGTGATGCGGGTTGATCCCGACCGGCCCCAGGACCCAGACCGGGACCGCCTGGTGCTATCCAAAGGGCATTGCTCGCCGGCGCTGTACGCGGCGCTGGCTTTGCGCGGATTCTTTCCCGTGGAGGACCTGCAGGGGTTCCGCAGTGTCGACAGCTATCTGCAAGGCCACCCCAGTATGAAGGACGTGCCCGGCGTCGATATGTCGACCGGCTCGCTGGGCCAGGGCATCTCGGCCGCTGTGGGGATGGCCATCGCCGGTAAACTGGACGCCAAAGACTATCGCGTGTACGCGATTCTCGGCGACGGCGAGATCCAGGAAGGCCAGGTGTGGGAGGCGTTGATGGCCGGCGCGCATTTCAAACTCGACAACCTGTGCGCCTTTTTGGATTACAACGGGTTGCAGATTGACGGGGACATCCGCGAAGTGATGAACCCGGAAAACGTCGCGGATAAATTCCGCGCCTTTAACTGGCATGTGATCGAGATCGACGCGCATGACTACGATCAGATTTTCGATGCCATCGGGCAGGCCCGGGCGACAAGCGGCAAACCGACCATGATCGTCGCGCATTCCCACAAGGGGATGGGTGTTTCGTTTATGCAGGACCAGGCCGGCTGGCATGGCGTCGCTCCCAAGCCGGATGAATACGAAGCCGCGATCCGCGAGCTGGATGCCGCGATCGCCGCGCGGGAGGGTGAATAAGTATGGCAAAAATTGCGACTCGCGAAGCATACGGAAAGGCGCTGGTCGAATTCGGCGCCAACCCGGATATCGTTGTGATGGACGCGGATTTATCCAAGTCCACATACACCAACCTGTTTAAAAACGCCTACCCGGAACGCCACATCAATATGGGCATCGCCGAGGCCAACATGATGTCGGCGGCGGCCGGGATCGCGACGTGCGGCAAAACGGTATTCGCCTCGACGTTTGCCATCTTTGCCGCCGAACGGGCGATCGAGCAGGTGCGCAACTCCATCTGTTACGCCAACCTCAATGTCAAGGTGTGCGCGACGCACGCCGGACTTTCGATCGGCGAAGACGGGGCCTCCCACCAGATCGTCGAAGACATCGCGATCATGCGGGCCCTCCCCAACATGCGCGTGATCTCGCCGTGCGACGCCGTCGAAACTCGGCTGGCCGTGCGTTATATTCTGGACACCCCCGGACCGTTCTATTTGCGCCTGGGGCGGCTCGCCGTCGACACCGTGTACGAAGCGGACGATTGCCCCTTTGAGTTTGGCCAAGGGATCCAATTGCGGGACGGCGAGGATCTGACGATCGTTGCCACCGGGCTGATGGTCCAGGAATCCCTCCAGGCCGTCGAGCTGTTGCTCGGGCAGGGGATTTCCGCCCGTCTGATCGATATCCACACCATCAAGCCCATCGACCGCGAGATTCTCGCCCGGGCGTCGCGCGAAACCGGACTGATTGTCACAGCCGAAGAACACACCGTGCTGGGCGGTCTGGGCGGCGCGGTCGCCGAAGCGCTGGCGCAGACCGCGCCTTGCCGGATGGCGATGGTGGGGGTGCAAGACCAGTTTGGCAAATCCGGCAAACCGGCGGCCGTCCTGGCCGCGTACGGCCTGACCGCGGAGAACATCGCCGCGACGGCGGCACGGCTGTTCGCCGCCAAGGGAGCATAAAGGAGTCGCGACGTATGGACGAACGTCAACAGGTCAACAAAAAAGTCAAATGGCTTGCCAAAGCCGGCATTTTGTCGGCCGTGGCGATCGCGCTCATGTATCTGGAATTCCCGTTGCCGCTGATGCCGGCTTTTCTCAAGTTCGACTTTAGCGAAGTGCCGGTGCTGCTGGCGGCTTTTTCGATGGGCCCGCTGTCGGCGATCGCCGTCGAGCTGGTCAAAAACCTCGCCCATCTGCCGGTCACCATGACGGGCGGCGTCGGGGAACTGGCCAACTTTCTGGTCGGCGCTTGTTTTGTCGGCACGGCCGGCTGGGTCTACCGTCTGTATAAGACCCGCAAAGGCGCGTTGGCGGCCATGGGTTTTGGCACCCTGGCGCTGATCGCCGGCGGTGTGGTGATCAATTATTTCATCACGCTTCCGTTTTATATTCAAGTGATGGAATTCCCGCTGGGCGCGATCATCGGCGAGGTGGAAAAAGCCGGCAACATGATCGTCGACGGCATGTTCACGCTGTTGCTGTATGTTTTCGTGCCGTTCAACCTGTTTAAAGGCGTGGTGATCTCGCTGGTCGTCTATCTCTTGTACAAAAGGCTGTCGCCGCTGCTGCACAAGTAGGGTTCTACCCTCAGCCGTCGGCGGGCGGCGCGGCCTGTGATTCGGCCGGATCCTGCTGTCCGCCGGGAAAGGTCTTAACCAGCAGCGCGCGCGGATAGCCGCGCTCTTCGGAGCATACGGCCAGCTCAAACCCCCGGTTTTTGTAAAATTGCACCAATGGCTTGTTGCCGAGCGCCGTGTGCAAGCGGACACTGCGCGCGCCGGCGGCCAGCAGATACCGTTCCGCCGCCGCGAACAACAGGCTGCCGACGCCGCGCGATTGGCTGCCGGGCAGGACGGCGAAGCGGGACAGGTAGGCGTGTCCCGCGGATTCCCAGGATAAACGCAGTGTGCCGATGATATTCATCCCCATTTTAGCGATCAGGACCCGATCCTCATCGATGTGCCGCCGCGTATCGACGAGATCCTCCGCCATGGCTTCCACCGGGGCGGGGATGCCGGACTCGCGCATGTAGACGGCCATCGCGGCGCGGATCACCAGGCGGATGCCGACGGCGTCACGGCGGTCGGCCCAGACGACGGTGAGGGTGTCGTGGCTCTCGCTCATGCCAGCAGGGACGCCAGCACGGCCTTTTGCGCGTGCAAACGATTTTCCGCCTGATCGAGGACGACAGATTGGGGGCCGTCGATGACGTCGGCGCTGACTTCATAGCCGCGGTACGCCGGCAAGCAGTGCAGGAAGATGGCGTCGCGACGCGCCAGCGACATCAGGGCCGCGTCGACGATAAAGCCCTGAAAGGGGATCATTTTCCGCTCTTTGTCCGCTTCCTGCCCCATGCTGATCCAGGTGTCCGTATAGACCGCGTCGGCGTGCTCCACCGCTTCACGCGGATCGTGCGTCAAAAGGACGCGGCCGCCCGCTGTCTTGGCGTCGGCCGCGGCTTCGGCGACACACGTCGGGTCGCATTCAAACCCGACCGGGGTGGCGATCGCGATCTCCATGCCGGCCTTGACACACCCGTGTAACAAGGAGTTGGCGACGTTGTTGCCGTCGCCGATATACGCGAGCTTGAGCCCGCGCAACTGCCCGCCTTTGTGCTCGCGGATGGTCATCAGGTCGCTGAGCACCTGGCAGGGGTGATGCAGGTCGGTCAGGCCGTTGATCACCGGAATGGTGCCGCAACGGGCCAGATCCACGACATCCTGATGGGAAAAGGTGCGGATCATGATCCCGTCCACCATCCGCGAAAGGACACCGGCGGTGTCCGATACCGGCTCGCCGCGCCCCAGTTGGATCTCGCCGGCATTGAGATACAGGGCGTGGCCGCCCAATTGATACATGCCGACCTCAAACGAGACCCGGGTTCGGGTGGACGATTTTGAAAAGATCATCGCCAGCGTTTTGCCGGGCAGCAAAGGGTGCGGCCGTCCCGCCCGCAGGTCGGCTTTGAGGGCGTCGGCGCGATCCAGCCATGCGAGCAGGCGCGTGGTCGCGATGTCGTGCAGCGAGATCAAATGTGTCATGCCGGTGCCACCTCCAGCAGGATGGCGGTCAAGTCGCGGCAAAAGCGCGTGATCTCCTCAGGTGTCAGAATCAGCGGCGGCAGCAGGCGCAAGATCGAATCCCCCACCGGATAAATCAGGTAGCCTTGTTCCAGACAGCGTTCTTTGACCCGGGCCGCCACCGGCTGTTTGAGTGAAATGCCGATCATCAGGCCCAGCCCGCGCACGGCGGCGATGGCCTGCGTTTGTCGCGCACACACCTGTAATTGTTCGCGGAAAAACGCACCTTGCGCCGCGGCGGCCGCGACCAGATTCTGCTCCTCATAGGCGTCGAGCACCGCCAGTGCCGCGGCGCAGGCGAGGGGCCCGCCGCCGAACGTCGTGCCATGGTCGCCAGGTTGGAAGCCGGTCGCGGCGTCCGCTGTGGCCAGACAGGCGCCGGCCGGCACGCCGCCGGCCAGGCCTTTGGCCATCGTGACCACATCGGGGCGGATGCCATAATGCTCAAACGCGAACATGCGGCCGGTGCGCCCCATCCCGGTTTGGATCTCATCGAGTATCAGAAGCGCGCCGGCCTCGCGGCAGGCGGCCGCGACCGCTTTCATATACGCGTGGTCGGCCGGCCATACACCGCTTTCCCCCTGGACGGGTTCGAGGATGACGGCGCAGGTGTCGTCGTCGAGCGCGCGGGTCAGCGCGTCGATGTCGTTGAAGGGGACGTGGACGTATCCCGGGGGCAGCGGCGCGAAGGGGATGCCAAACCGCGCCTGGCCGGTCGCGGCGATCGTCGCCAGCGTCCGGCCGTGGAAAGATTGCGTCGCGGAGATGATCTTGGCGCGCGGCGTGCCTTTTTTATGGAAATAGCCGCGGGCGAGTTTGAACGCGGCTTCGTTGGCCTCGGCGCCGCTGTTGCAGAAAAACGCGCGATCCAGCCCGGACAACGCGGTCAAGCGAGCGGCCAGGCGCGCCTGGGCCTCGATGTAGTACAGATTGGAGCAATGCAGCAAACGGCCGGCTTGCTCGCAGATGGCCTGTGTGAGGCGTGGGTGGGCGTGGCCGAGGACGTTGACGGCGATGCCGCCGATCAGGTCGAGATAGGTTTTGCCCGCGGTATCGGTCAGGGTGCTGCCCTGGCCGGAAACAAAGCATACCGGTGTGCGGTTGCCGAAGGTATTCAAATAATGCGCCTGGTCCAGGGCGACGATCTCTTGCAGTTTGGGGTCCATGATTGCCTCCTTTGGCATCCTATCAGCTTGTGTGCGCGCGTCAGATCTTTTCTCCCTGGTAATAGGGTCGTCGCTCTTTCATGATCATGGTGCCGATGCCTTTGTTGGTAAAGATCTCCAAAAGCAGGGAGTGCGAAATGCGGCCGTCGATGATGTGCGCGCGGCCGACGCCGCGGTTGACCGTATCCAGGCAGCCCAGGACTTTGGGGATCATGCCGCCGGCGATGACGCCGGTGTCGATCAGTTTGTGGGCCTCGGATTCGGTCATGGCGGCGATCACTTCCGGTTGGCCGTTGGTATCGGTGCGTTTGACGCCTTCGACGTCGGTCAGGTTGATCAGTTTTTCGGCGCGCATCGCGGCGGCGATTTCGCTGGCGACGGTGTCGGCGTTGATGTTGTAACTCTCGCCGTCCGGGCCGATGCCGATCGGCGCGATCACTGGCACATACGCGCCCGCGGCCAGCGTCTCCAGCATCGCTGTATTGATATGCGTGATTTCGCCGACCTGGCCGATGTCCAACGCTTTGCCGTCGGCCGCGCGCGTCATGCGCACGCATTCGATCAGGCGGCCGTCGATGCCGCACAGGCCGACCGCCTGCGCGCCCAGCTGATTGAGCCGCGCGACGATCTCTTTGTTGGTACGGCCGACCAGCACCATCTGCGCCACTTCCATCACCTCGGGGGTGGTGATCCGCAAGCCGTCGTGAAAGGTGGACGAAATGTCCAGCCGCTCCAGCATGGCGCTGACATCTGGGCCGCCGCCATGGACGAGGATCGGGTTGATGCCGATGAATTTCAACAAAGTGACATCTTCCATCACGCTGGTTTTGAGCTCTTCGCTGACCATGGCGTTGCCGCCGTACTTGATGACGACGGTCTTGCCAGCCAGGCGGCGGATGTAGGGGAGCGCTTCGATGAGAATTTGTGCTTTTTGGATGGGGGCGACCAGATCCGTATCCATTGTTGTATCTCCTTTATATGCGGGGTTCGTGTCCATGCGGGGTTTGTGTCTATAAGGGCTTCGTACCGATGCGGGGTTCGTAGTCGGGATCGCGTATCGGAACCGGGGCGTCCGCGGTCAAAGCATCATGCCGGGGCGCCGCAGGCCGGTCGTCTCGTCCAGGCCGAACATGCGGTTGAGCGACTGGATGGCCTGGGAGGACGCGCCTTTGCCCAGGTTGTCGATGGCGCACAAAAAGACCCCCCGGCCGGTGCGCGGGTCGGCGAAAAGGCCGATGTCGGCGAGATTGGATCCGGCGACATGGCGCGTCTCCGGACACCCCCCCGCCGGCAGCAGCCGCACGAACGGCTCGTCTTGGTAGCGCTGCTCGTAGATCCGCCGCAGGTCGCCGCTTTCGACGCCGTCCGCGAGGTCGGCATAGACGGTCGCCAGCATGCCGCGTTTCATCGGCGCCAGGTGAGGGGTAAAGGAAATCACCACCGGCTGACCGGCCAGGAGGGATAATTCCTGTTCGATCTCGCTGGTGTGGCGATGGCCGACGACGCCGTACGCGCGGAAATTCTCGTCCGTCTCGCAATAGCTGAAGGGGAGATCCGCTTTGCGGCCCGCGCCGGAGACGCCGGAAACCGCGTCCACAATCAGGCCGCCGGGGCGGACGGCTCCGGCCTGGAGAGCCGGCGCCAGCGCCAGGAGCGCGCAGGTGGGATAACAACCGGGGTTGGCGACCAGCCGCGCGTCGGCGATGCGGTCGCGGTAGAGTTCTGGCAATCCGTAGACGGCTTGCGCGAGCAGCGCGGGCGCCGGGTGCGTGAGCCGATACGCGCTTTCATATACGGCCACGTCACGATAGCGGAAATCGCCGCTGTGATCCAACACGCGCAGCCCGCGCGCCAGCAATTGCGGAACCATCGCCGCGGAAACACCGTGCGGCAGCGCCGTGATCACGACATCACAGATCTGGGCCGCCTCCTCGAGGTCAAAGGCGCGGCAGGGCAGATCCAATAAACCGCGAAACGCGGGGTATACGTCCGAAAAAGACTTGCCGGCAAAGGTCTGTGAAGTGAGCCAGGTGATGTGGAAGCCATCGTGCCCGATCAGCCACCGGGCCAATTCCGCGCCGACATACCCGGTCGCGCCGATGATGCCAAGTCTGATCTTTGTTGCCATGTTTTCCTCCGTCCGCATGGGTTGAGTGAATTTTATAAAAATACACTATACTGCATAAAAATACAATTGACAAGGGGCGCATACGGCCCGGCTGGGAAGCGCGGGTTACACCCCACTTCACGCCTTCCGGTGTGGAGGGGGCGGCGGCCGGTTTGCCCGTTGCCGGCGCTGTCAAAAGCGTGCATTTATAGTATCATGCAGGAAAGGCCGTACACGCATTTTTGCCTGGCCCGGGCGTCAGTTATGAAACATCACAAATTCGCACCCCTCTCCGCCGCTTTTTTCACATGAATTTGTCAATACGTTTTTGTAGTTAGCCAAATATGACCGGCAACATTTGGTGATTATTTCATATGGCTTGCCCGTATCAACAGTGTTATATTCTATGTTAGAATTTGCAGTCGGCGACAAGCGAGACTGGCAATAGACGCATGCGGAGGTACAGGTATGGCAAGTCTATCACTCAAAAACGTTTACAAGCGCTTTGAAGGTGGCGTAATCGCTGTCAGCGATTTCAGCCTCGACGTCGAAGACAAAGAATTCATCATTCTGGTCGGACCTTCCGGTTGTGGCAAATCGACCACACTGCGGATGATCGCGGGGCTGGAAGAAATCACCGAGGGCGAGATCTATATCGACGACCGGTTGATCAACGATGTACAGCCCAAAGATCGCGACATCGCGATGGTGTTCCAGAACTACGCGCTGTACCCCCACATGACCGTGTATGACAACATGGCGTTTGGCTTGAAATTGCGCAAAGTTCCCAAAAACGAAATCAAACGCCGCGTCGAAGAAGCGGCCAAGATCCTGGAGATCGAGCACTTGCTCGATCGCAAACCCAAAGCGCTTTCCGGTGGTCAACGCCAGCGTGTGGCGCTGGGCCGCGCCATTGTCCGCGACCCCAAAGTCTTCCTGATGGACGAGCCGCTCTCCAACCTCGACGCCAAACTGCGTGTGCAGATGCGTGTCGAGATCACCCGCCTACACCATCGCCTGCAGACGACGTTCATTTACGTCACGCATGACCAGACCGAGGCGATGACGATGGGTACCCGTATCGTCGTGATGAAGGATGGCTTTATCCAACAGGTCGATTCCCCGACCAACCTGTACTTGCACCCGGTCAATATTTTTGTGGCCGGTTTCATGGGCATGCCGCCGATGAACTTTATCAACGCGACGCTCACCTACGCGAATGACGCGGTCAAGCTGGCGTTTGAAGATAACGTAATCACGCTCACCAACCCCAAATACCTGACCGGTGAGCTGGCCGAGTACGACGGCAAAGAAGTCGTCATGGGGATTCGCCCCGAGGCCATTACCGACGATCCGGCGGAGGTTCAGGCCTGGACGCACTCCACGTTCCGCGGCGACATCGACGTGGTCGAGCTGTTGGGCGCCGAGGCGATGATTTATTTGACCTGTGGCCAGGTGAGCCTGACCGCGCGCGTCGATCCCACCACCACGCAAGCCAAAGTCGGCGACGAGATCCTGATGGCCATGGACGCCGACCGCGTTCATATTTTCGACAAGGAAACCGAAAATTCGCTGGTCCTCTGATCTCACCCGCGAGAAAAACAAAGAAGCCGCCGGCCGCGATGCCGGCGGCTTTTGTTTGGCGCGAAGGGATTGTATGCTGCCGATTCATGCGAAACGCGCTTGCGGATCGGCAGCTATTTCGCTAGGATGAGCGCGAATCGGTCGGGGGGTTATACTGTTTCCAAACCGACAAAGGATTGAAACACCCTTGTGAAAACCATAAGATAGGATGGATAAGGGACGTGATGGTGCCACAGGCGGCACAGCATCGGACTCGGGAGGGCACCACGATGGAAGAAATTAAAAAATGCATCGCCAAAGCCGCGAATTTTCTGGACCGTACGGCAGGCGTTCTCGACACCAACGGCATTGTGATCGCCGCGACCGACCCCAGGATGGACGGGGAGGAGGACTCCTCTGTTCGCGCCATTCTCTTGTCTGACGATCCGATTTCGATTACGTCCGACCGCACGTATATGAAGATTGCCGTCGGCGACAAAGTGACCTTTATCTGCTTTATCGAAGGCACCGACACCGTATCGCGCAATTATCTGGAATTGCTCGGCAACTGGATTACCGCGGCCTTGCAGGAACGCAATGCCGACGCGGAGCGCGACGCGTTTTTAAAGAATGTCCTGCTGGAGAACGAACTGCCGGGGGACATACCCCTCAAAGCGCGTGAGTTCAAGATCCCGTATGCCGCCGCGCGGATCGCCTTTATCGTCAAAATCGACGCCGACGACGGCATGGACTGCATAGAAATCCTGCACAATTTGTTCCCGGATCGCAAATCCGATCATATCCTGGCGATCGATGAGGAGACGATTGTTTTACTTAAAGACTACACCCGCATCATGGGCACCAGCATCGACGACATCGCCAATCTCATCCTCGACAATCTCAACGCGGAATCGATGTCAAAAGTATATATTGGCATCGGCATGCCGGCTGAGACCCTGAAAGATACCGCCAAGTCGTATCGCGAAGCCTCGCTCGCGTTGACGGTCGGCGATATTTTCGAAGCGGAAAAATACATTGTCCGCTATGACAAGCTGGGTCTGGGGCGCTTGATCTATCAGCTGCCGCCGACGCTGTGCCACATGTTCCTCGATGAGGTGTTTCCCAATGACGCGTATGACGCGCTGGACAGCGAGACGTTGCTGACCATCCAGAAGTTCTTTGAAAACAACCTCAACGGCAGCGAGACGTCGCGCCAGTTGTTTGTGCACCGCAATACACTGGTTTACCGTCTGGACAAAGTGCAAAAGATCACGGCGTTGGATCTGCGCAATTTTGATGACGCCGTGCTGTTCAAGCTGGCGTCGATGGTGCGCAAATATCTTGAGAAGCAAGATCGCAACGCCTTCCGCCATGGCAGCAACAAATGGTGGCGAAATTAATCAGACACCCGAGAGGAGTCAGGAACATTGATCGAATTTAGCGACGTGTGCATGACGTATTCGTCCAATGGCACCGAAGCGCTGCGCCATGTCAGTTTCAGGATCGACAAAGGTGAATTTGTCTTTATCATCGGCGAAAGTGGTTCGGGCAAATCCACCATGATCAAACTGCTCACTTGCGAGGAACGCCCGACGTCCGGCCGCGTATTGATCAACGAACGGGATGTTTCCCGGTTGCGGCGCCGGATCCTGCCGTATCTTCGCCGGCGTATCGGCATGGTCTTTCAGGATTTCCGTTTGATCGATAGCAAATCCGTATTTGAAAATGTCGCTTTTGCGATGGAGATTGTCGGGGAGTCCCGGCGCTCGATCCGGCGCAATGTGCCGATTGTCCTTTCGGTGGTGGGGTTGCGTGACAAAGCCCAGGCGCGCCCGTCCGAGCTGTCGGGAGGGGAGCAGCAGCGGGTGGCGATTGCCCGCGCCATGGTGAACAATCCCGTGTTGATCCTGGCCGACGAGCCGACCGGCAATCTGGATCCGGCCAACAGCGAGTCGGTGATGGCGCTTCTCAATGAAATCAACCAGGCGGGCACGACGGTCATCATTTGCACCCACGACCGGGCGCTGGTCGATCGGATGGACAAGCGGGTGATCGAAATCCGCAACGGTTCACTGGTCCGCGATGAATTACACGGACAATACGCGGTCGCGGAGCTCGCCTTCGCGGCGCACGATTGAGGCGGCGCATGAGACTGATCACAATCGCCCATTCATTTAAAGAAGGCTTCCTGAACATCGCCCGCCACCCGTTGGTCACGCTGGCATCGGCGACGACCGTCGCGCTGATGCTGACCCTGATCGGCTTCTTTTCCGCCTTTACGGACAACGTACGCACCATCGTCGAACAAGCGGGCCAAGAGCCGCCGGTCACTGTCTGGGCAGATTATGACCTGCAACCGGACCGGGTCGAACAGATCCGACTGACACTGGTCGACAGTGACGCGGTCGCGGAGTGCGCCGTCGTGTCCCCCGAAGAGGCGTTCGCCGCTTTCAAAGCCGCCATGGGGGAGCAGGCGACCGCTCTGAATGGAATCGATGCCAGTATTCTTTCCTATCAGTTCAGCATTCGCCTGGACGACCCGGCTCGGTGGGAATCTTTTTCCGCCCAGGCCCGGGGGATACCGGGCGTGCGCAAGGTGGAAGCCAGCCAGGTCGTCATGGACTTTCTGGGACAGGCACGCGTCTGGGTGCATATCGGGACGCTGGCGGCGTTTGTCGTTCTGTGTGCCATCTCATTGTTTATCATCTCCAATATGGTCCGCATCTCCGTGTATGCGCGCGGCGAAGAAATCAGCATCATGAAATATGTGGGCGCGACCAACGCGTACATCCGTTTTCCCTATATCCTGGAAGGGGCGCTGGTGGGACTGGCCGGCGCGCTGGTGTCCTGGGGGATTGTGTATGCGGGCTATACAAAAATATATGAATTGCTGATGGCCGGAACCGACCCCGACAGTTTTCTGGCGATGGTGCCTGTGTCAGGGATGGCGTGGCGGATTCTGGCGGTGAACGCCACCATCGGTGTTCTGGTCGGAGCCGTCGGCAGCGCGCTTTCGGTGCGCCGGCACATCCGCGTTTGATCGGGAGGGAAAAAGAGGATGCAAAAACATAAATCAGGAGCCGGTCGAGCGCGCCGGTTGCGGAGTTTCGCACTCGCCATCCTGATGACGGCCATGATCACCTCTTTGCTGCCCCCGCCGGTTCGTGCCGATTCGCACGACACCGCGCGGCAGATTCAGGAGGCGATGGACGAGCAGATCCGCGCGCAGGAGCAGCTGGATCGCCTGGCGGAAGAAGCCAGAGAAATATCGGCAACGGTTCACCAGTACGTCGGTCATTTGGCCTGGCTCAATTCGAAGAATCGTGAAGAGCAGGAGCGCTACCAGCAATTGGTGGCAGAGCAGGCCGCCGCTTTGCGCGAGCTGGATGAAGCGTATCAGGCGTATTTGCAATCCGAGGAGGAGTTGGCCAGGCGGGAGGAGCAGTACCGCGAGCGGTTGCAAACCATGTACGAATACCGCGAAAAATCGATGCTGGAAGTCTTTTTGCAAGCCGATAACCTGCAAGGCTTTTTTTCCAATATGGAACTGATTCGCGCCATTGCGGATTATGACCAAAAAATGCTGGCCGAATTGAATGCCGCCCGGGATGACGCGGAACTCAAGCACGAGGACGCCACGGCAAAACGCAAAGCGGCAGACGCGGTGGTTGTGGCCAAACAAGCCGAGATTGACGAGCTCAAAGGCACAATCGACCGCAATGCCGACGAGTTGGCGGCGGCGCAAGCGGTGCTGGCCGCGCGGCAGGCGGCTGAAGAAAAAATGCAGGCCGAATCCGAACGTATCGGTTCGCTGATTCGCGACCTGCAAGCGCAAAAAGAAAAACAAGAAGCGGAAGAGGAAGCGGCCCGCCGCGCGGCCGAAGCGGCCCGCCGCGCCGCCGAAGAAGCGGCTCGCAACGCCGCCTCTGGCGCGATGACCTGGCCGGTTCCCAGCAGTCGCTGGCTGACTTCGCCATACCAGCCCAATGGCCGTACGGACCTGCCCGGGCAGACTACGCCGCACTGGGGCGTGGACATTGCCGCCGGCTACGGCACACCCATCGTGGCCGCCGCCGATGGCACCATCATGGTGGTTTCCAACCCCTGGGAGGGGCAGAATACCGGCGGGTATGGTTATGGCAACTATATCGTCATCAACCATTACAACGGACTGGCGACCTTGTACGGCCACCTGAGGTCAGCCGCTGTGGTATTAGACCAATATGTCACGGCCGGCGAAGTGATCGGTTACATGGGGAGTACCGGCAATTCCACCGGTTCACACCTGCATTTTGAAGTCCGGGTGGATGGATATCCCGTCGAGCCGCTGCAAAAGCAGTACATTGGGCAACCATAAGGATCTCCGCGGCCGTGAGGTGAAAGAATGCCAGATATGACAACAGCCGATTTCCAGCAAAATGTAGTGCCGGACCGGCCCATTAGCACCCGCCGTTGCCGCGCGCGGGCCACGGCCGC
>CAYZME010000009.1:37235-37669 GCA_964479435.1 uncultured Oscillospiraceae bacterium | reverse complement strand
AAAGTCGCCGCCACACGACTGGTCATCGAGACGGTCTGGGGGTACGGGTTCCGGTTGCGCGCGCGACTCTGAATGCGTTGTCTGGCGATCCGGGAGGCTCCGGCGATGTCCGCCTGCAAAACCGCGCCTAAACATGTTTAGGCGCGGTTTCTTCATTCAGGAGCGGAGCGTCGGCCGAAGTTAGATTTCAGTTTCCGGTTGCGGCGCGGCCAAATCGGCCGCGTCGAAGTCGACAATGGCTTTATCTTTCCATTTGCCACGCAGGTAATACCAGACGATATGCGTCGCGCCGATCAGCCAGGCGCCCAACAGCGAGACATAGATCCCATCGGGGGTGCCGGTCAAATGCGTGATCGCGTATGCCAGCGGCAGACGCACAATCACCGTCGTAACAAAGGCATTGAGCATCGGAATCATCGTATCGCCCGCGCCCC
>CAYZME010000009.1:0-37225 GCA_964479435.1 uncultured Oscillospiraceae bacterium | reverse complement strand
CAATCCATACTCCGGCAAGTCCCCATTGAAGGACCAGCACAAACAGGTAGGAAAGCGAGATGCGGCAAAGCCACATGGAAAACATACTCACCAGCATGGTGAATTTCGTATCGCCCGCGCCCCGCATCACGCCAGCCAGAATCTGATTGACGGTCACGCCCATATAGCCAGCCGCGATGATGCGAATCGCACGCGAAGCCTCCGTGATCACAGTCACATCATCTGTGAACAATTGAATCAAGGTGCGGCCAAACAGCAAAATCAGCAACGTCAAAACTGCCGAAACCGATAAACCTAGCCGTAGACCGCTGGCCGCACCTTTGGTGACCCGATCCATGCGGCGCGCGCCGACATTCTGGCCTGAGTATGTCGTCATGGCAACGCCAAAGGTCATGTTGGGCATCATCACGAGCATATCGACACGCATGACGATGTTCATGGTGGCCATGATCACGTCGCCAAAGCTGTTGATCAGACTCTGAACCAGCAGGTTGGCGATGGAGAACGTCGACTGCTGGATCCCCGCGGGAACACCCAGCCGCACCATTTGCATCGCCAAATGGCGATCCGGCTTGAGCTTGCGGAGCTGGATGTGCAAGACCCCACCGATTTGACGGATGCGGAAAAAGCCAAAGATCGCGCTGACAGATTGGGCGATGACCGTGGCCAATGCCACCCCGGCCACACCCATGTTAAATACGAGCACAAATACCAGGTCGAGAACGATATTGACGACCGTGGAAATGATCAGGAAAATCAACGGCGTGATGGAGTCACCCAGTCCCCGCAAAATACCCGAAAGGATATTGTAGTATAAGCTGGCGATGTGCCCGAGGAAGATGATCTGCAAATACGTGCGCGTCATCGCGTACACGTTGTCAGGGACCTGGATCCAGCGGAGCAGTGTCGGGGCGAAAAAATAGCCGGCGATCGAAATAACCAGGCCGACAATCGCCGTCAGGCTGAGGGCGGTATGAACCGTCCGCGATAACGCGTCGTGGTCTTTGGCACCAAAATATTGCGCGACCATAATATTGGTTCCGGTAGAGATACCCATGAACAAAGCAAGCATCAGCATCATAACCGGGAAGCTGGTGCCAACCGCTGCCAGCGCCTCGCGTCCGACATAACGCCCGACGACGATCGAATCGACCGTGTTATACATTTGTTGCAGCAAGTTACCGGCCAATAACGGCAGTGAAAAGGCCAAAATCGATTTCCAAGGGGTACCCTGGGTCATATCCCGGGATGAGCGGGATGCGCGCGCGCGTATTTTCATCAAGAACGGGCTCCTTCTACTCTTTTTACAATGGAAAAAAGTATAGCACTAAACCCATCTCCTGTAACCCGATCCCGGTTGACGTGTGCCGATCTCTTTGCCCGCGGCCTGTGGCCTGAGAGACCGCAGAGCACCCGTTCATACGCTACAATCAAAGAAAACAGCGAAGGGAGGGATCCTGCGTGCGCATTGCTTTTTTCGACAGCAAGCCGTATGACCATTTGTTCTTTGACGCTGAATTGGCCGCGGCGGGATATGAGGCGACCTGGTTTGAACACCGTTTGACCGCGGATACGGTCGCGCTGGCGGCCGGCCATGAAGTGGTCTGCATTTTTGTCAACGATCAGATCGATGAGCCGATCCTCGACGGACTGCACGCCCTCGGCGTGCGGTTGATCGCTTTGCGCTGTGCCGGTTACAACAATGTCGACTTTCGCGCGGCCTTCGGGCGCATTCATGTGGTTCGCGTGCCGGGGTATTCGCCGGCCGCGGTCGCCGAGCACGCGGCGGCACTGCTGTTGACACTCAACCGCAGAACCCATCGCGCGTACACCCGGACACGTGATTTCAATTTCTCGATTCATGGCTTTATGGGCTTTGATCTGGCCGGCAAAACCGCCGGTATCATCGGCACCGGGCAGATCGGCCGGATTCTGATCCATATTTTGCGTGGGTTTGATATGCGGATCCTCGCATACGATCCCTATCCGGCCGCGGACACCGATTATGAATATGTGTCACTGGACCGCTTGTGGCAGGAATCAGATGTGTTGTCTCTGCACTGCCCCTTGACGCCGGACAACTATCATCTCATCGACCGGGCGGCCATCCAGGCCATGAAACCAGGCGTGATCCTGATCAACACGTCTCGCGGCGGCCTGGTGGACACCGACGCGTTGCTGGAAGGGCTGCGCACGCGCCGAATCGGCGGCGCCGGCCTGGATGTCTATGAGGAAGAAGCGGAATATTTTTTCGAGGACAAATCCGATGATATTTTGACGGATGAGCGCCTGGCACTGCTGCTGGCGTATCCGAATGTGCTTTTGACCTCGCATCAGGGATTTTTCACACGCGAAGCGATGCAGGCGATCGCGCGCACAACCGTCGCCAATATACAGGCTTTTGAGCAAGGGGCCTTTCTGGAAAACGAAATCTGTTATCGTTGCATGACGAGCGGCTGCGATCGACTGGTAACACGTAAAAACTGTTTTTAGCCGTAAAAATCAATCGCTTGGGCGCCATTTGTTAAATCGTCCGCCAAGCAGCTTGCAAGACACAACGTTTTAATTGCATAATGTTTACAAGCTTGACCTCCGGGTCTGATTTTGCCGTCGGATGCCGCTGGACGGAGTACGGGATATGAGTGGTTTGTTTACACAATCCATCCTGCGCGAGGCCGCCATTGCGTATGCGTGTTTCCGCGTGTTGACAAACGATGGCTCCGCGCCAGCGGACGCTGTTTGCATTGAGACCAGCCCGGAAACATCACGCTTTTTGGCACCGCACCCCGCGCAATGGCTCGGACGCCGCGTCAGCGAAGTGCTACCGGCGCTTTTAACAGACGCCGATGGGTGGCTCACGCACTTGGCCTCGGTCGCGCGCGGCGGCCCTGCCATCGACCTGGCCGCGGGCCCGCCTTTGACCTCGATCCCTTGCACTGTGCATCTGTTTTCGCCCGGGCAAAACTATGTGACCCTGTTATTTCGGGAAGAGGCTGTGCCTGCGCCAAGCGCGCGCGTGCCCGAAAATCCTCTTTCTCTCCCCCTGCTCACGGATTGGCTGACCGTTGTAGAACAGGGCGCGGACGACAGCGACCTGGATCCGCTCCTGGCCCGGGCTTTCCGCGCGACCAGCGGAGCGCTCTGTGCGGCCATACACCGGGTTGTCCCGGATGCAAGCGGCTTCGTGACTCGCGGCATCGACGGTTTACCCGCGTCGATCCAGTCCACGCTCGACGCGTTGGATGTCCATCTGGTCGGCCGCTTTTGGGCCTGGCCCTGTGATACACCGCCGCTGCCGCCAGCACGCGGGGTGGTGCTCTATCCGGACACCCGCTCTTTTGCGCGCGCGTTCCTGCCGCCTGACCAGATTGAATGGCTCGCACAATGGCAGAGCGGCGAAGTGGCCGTCGTCCGCATCCATATGCCCGGATCGGCGCCCCATCCGGCTTTCGCCACTTTGTTTATGCCGCCAGACCGCCGTTTTGTGGCCCATGACGCCTGTGTCGCGCTGGCCGGGATTGCCGCGCTGCCGATACTGCCCACGCCCGCGCGTGATTTGGATTTACACGAACCCACCCCCACACCGTCCCTGCCGCAGGACGATGTCCTGCCGGCGGCGTCCGGTCGCGCGGCGGAGATCGAAACCGTGTTCGCCCAATCCCCCTGCGCCTTGTTTGCTGTTTCTGTGGCGCCGGACGGTTCGTTCCACTATGTCCGCGCCAACCCCGCCGCGCTGGCCACCGGTCAAGCCGCGCACGCGGACGGAGACGGAGCCGGGCTGACGCCGCACGCTTTGTTCGGCCCGGAGCGGGGTTCCCGCCTGGCGACACATTTCTCGCGTTGCGCGCGTGAGGGCGGCCTGACCTGGTTTGAAGAGGTGCTGGATACCCCTCAGGGTGGCCGGGTGCTGCGCACCGTCTTGATCCCACGCAAAGAACAGGGCCGCGTCGTCTCTCTCTATGGGGCGTCTTCGGATATTACGTCCATCCGACAAACTGAGGAAACGTTGCGCGGACATTTGCGGCGCAGCGAGTTGACGCTGGAACTGCTGCAAGACGCGCATCCGGAGCCAGCCAGGTTGCTCGTGCGTTTGACAGACGCCGCGATGTCGCTGACCGACAGCCGCGCCGCGGCATGGCTGCGGTTGGAGATGCCGGGTACACGCTGGGTGCTGGACGCGCGGTCCGGAACATGGGCACAAACCCCGGACGCGGATCAAAAATCACCGGTCATCCACACGCCGGACGGGGTGTGGGCGGAGGCCATCCGCACCGGATTGCCCGCTTTTCGGAACGGCGTATCGCGCGACTGCGATGCGTCGCACGATCGCGTCGCGGAAGCAATAGACACCGGCGCTTTGCCAACAGAGACGACCCAGCTTTGTGTCCCGCTCCACGACATCGGGCGCATAGTCGCGGTGCTCTGCGTCGCCGGGCGTGAACAAGGTTATACGGACGACCAGGCGCACCAACTGCGAATTCTCGCGAACCGTGTGTGGCCGGCGGTCGAGCGCAGTCGTGCGGCCGCCGAACTGCGCGAAGACCGTGCGTTGCTCCATACAGCGCTCATGGCGCTGGATCACGCGGTGATGGCCATCGGCGGCGATGGCCAAATCCGGATTCTCAACGACACCGCCTGCCGCTTGACGGGGTGGCCGCGCGATGAAGCGATGGGGCAACCGCTGGCAACGGTTTTGAGCCTGCTGAATGAAGATACGCGCGCGGCGTGGGCTCCGGACTCCGGGCCGGTCGAAAACGGGTCGGACGAGAGGCCGGACAATCTGCTGTTGCTGGCACGTGACGGCAGCGAGCGCCCGATCGCGCTCTCCATCTTGCCCATCTCAGATCGCGAGGGCAACGCCGATGGTGCCGTGGTTTCTTTCCGCGACATCACGCAGGAGCGCATTCGCGAAGAAAGCATGATTTACCTTAGCTATCAGGATCAATTGACCGGGCTGTATAACCGGCGCTTCTTTGAAGAAGAGATGCGGCGGCTGGATACGCGCCGCAACCTGCCGATCACGCTGGTGATGGCGGATGTCAATTCTCTCAAACTGACCAACGACGCGTTTGGCCACAAGATGGGCGACCGGCTGTTGCGCGCCGCCGCCGACGCGCTACGCGCGGGGTGCCGCGCCGACGACATCATCGCCCGCATCAGCGGCGACGAGTTTGTCATCTTGCTGCCGCATACCGGCTCGGAAGAGGCCACGGAGATTGTGTCACGCATTCGCGAGCGTTGTGCTTCCACCCGCGTCGAAGCCATCCCGCTGTCCATCTCCTTTGGCTGGGATACCAAGACGGCGGTTGAAGAAGATTTGCAGGGCACCCTGAAGCGCGCCGACGAGCGCATGTACCGGCAAAAATTGTTCGATAGCCCCGATGTGCGCAGCAGCACGATGAAAACCATTGTGCAGACGCTGTATCAGACACAGCCGCACGAAAAACCCCGCGCCGAGCATGTGGCGGAATTGTGCGAAGCGATGGGGCGCGAGCTGGGTCTGCCCGAGCACATGGTGCAAGAATTGCGCACGGCCAGCACCCTCTATGACATCGGAAAAATCGCCATCCGCGATGAGATCATCGGCAAGCGCGGCGCGCTGACCGACGAGGAGCGGCGTGAGGTGCAAAGACACGCGGAAATCGGCTATCGCATCATCAGCTCGGTCAACGAGTTGGCGGAAATTGCCGATTATGTTCTGCTCCATCACGAAAACTGGGATGGCTCAGGGTATCCCAAAGGCCTCAGCGGTGAGCTGACGCCTTTGCCTTCGCGCATCATCGGCATCGCCGACGCGTTTGACGCCCTGATCAACCAGCGCCCATATCGACCCGCACTCTCCCGGAGCGAGGCGATGGAGGTCATCCGCCGCGAAGCCGGGACCAAGTTTGACCCGGCGCTGGTTGAGCTCTTTCTCAGCCAGGTCGTCCCCAAACAGCAGGACGCGGATACGCCATGACAGATCAAACCACCACAGGAGCCGGTATGACGATGGGAAAAAAGAAAATACGACCGTGGCGCATTTCGCGTGTGACCGGTGAGTTCATCGATCCTGACACGGAGAATCAATATCTCATCAGCGAGTTTCGTATTGTTTCCACGCGCGTGCGCACGATTACCTTTATTCTCGGTTTACTTTTTTTATCCTTTGTGATCCCCGACTGGTTCGTGATGGGTCCTGGGGTGTCCTTCCTGGTCGTTTCCGCGATTCGCGGCGCGGCTTTTGTCTTTATGGTCGTGATGGGCATCCTGGTGGACAAAAGCCCATCGGTGCCGGTTTTTATCCGGATGGTCACAGCGGCGGAACTGGTCAGCGCCGCCGTGTTTATCGCGATGTTCGCGCTCTACCCCCAAGCGGACTTCCTGATCCAGGCTTTTGGTCTGATGCTGATGCTGTCGGTGTTTTATCTGGTACCAAACCGTTTTGCCAACCACGTCGCCGTCTCGCTGCTCACGGTCGCGGCTTTTTTGAATACCGCGGTCTTTACCATCCCGGACGTACCGACGATGCATATCCTGGCAGGAGCCATCCATCTGATCCTGATCAGCGTGGCCAGTGCCGTCACGTTTTCCCGGACTTCCTACCATAAAAGACGGCAGTTTATGCACAATTTGCGGCTGCGTCAACTGGCCGCCACCGACACGCTGACGCGCGCGTACAACCGCAACAAATTCAACGAAGAACTGTGGCGCGAAATCAACCGCTACCGGCGTACGCAAGCACCGCTATCCATCACGCTGATGGACCTGGATGATTTCAAAACCATCAACGACCGGTTTGGCCACCTGCAGGGCGATCGCGTGCTGGTGCAATTCGCGCGCGCGATCCGCCATGAGATCCGTGTGACCGACGTCTTTGCGCGCTGGGGCGGCGAAGAATTCGCGCTGCTGCTGCCGGCGACGACAAGCGCGCAAGCCGGTGAACTGGCCCAGCGTTTGTTGCGCGTAACCAACCTTTTGCATTTGGAGAGCCCCGTTTTGCATGACCCGTCACAGGTGGAGCGCGTGCCGGTTCACTGCAGTTTCGGCATCACGGAGATGCGGCCGGACGATACGATCGAGACGCTCGTTCAGCGCGCGGACCGCATGTTATATCTGGCCAAAGAAGCGGGGCGCAACCGGATCGTCTGCGAAGAAACCATGCTGCTGTATACACCGGCAGATGAGGACGCGCCGTCCGGGTCCCAATCGCCGCCCGCGGACCCGTGATCGCCCCCGGGCGCACGGTTTGAAGCTCATATCCCGCGCTTGATCAACAGTCCACGCCCCCCCCTATATCTGGATGAATGGTAACCCGTGTGCTTGCGCGGCGCGTCCGCTTGCGGTTAGATGGAGTGACGTATTGCAAAACGGCGTAGCCATGTAAGCGATTGGAGAGGAGCTCGCGCATGATCGACCGCCACGCGCTCGTAACACGACACAACCCCATCTTGCGCTCGGAACACCCGGTCGACGACCAGGTGATGGCGGCGTGGACGGCCTCTCCCCTGTCGATCGGCAATGGGGAATTCGCTTTTACCGCTGACTTTACAGGCTTGCAGACGCTGCGCGACAGCTATCAGCAGGTCCCGCTTTGCACCCTGTCGCAGTGGGGGTGGCATCGTTTTCCCGGTGTGGAAGACGACTCTCTTTTGCGGCCGCAACTTTTCGATACCCATGGGCGGACGGTCGGTTATCTGTCCGATCCGACGGGGCAGCGCGAACTCTACGACCGCCTGCGCCAAAACCCCCACCGGCTGCATTTGGGCGCTCTCGGATTTGTGTTTCGCGATTCGGGCCCCGACGCGCGCGAGGCCGGCTGGGCGGACTACGCCGATGTCGAACAAACCCTGGACTTGTGGCAAGGGATTTTGCGCTCCTCTTTTCGCGTATGGGGCCAGCCGGTGCGGGTGGAAACCGTTGTCGATCCCCACAGGGACATGCTGGCCGTCCGCGTCCGGTTTCCGGATTCGGATTTTTTACCAGGGCAGCATCGGATCCGTCTCGCGTTTCCGTATGGCAGCCCCGAAAAAGCGGCCGCTGACTGGCTGTCCGGGGATCGCCATCAGACGGATCTCCAAACCGGCGTCGATGGCACCCTCCTGATCACACGCACCCTCGACGCGGACCGCTACTACGCCACGGCACACGCGCAAGGCGGTACCTGGCATCGGACGGCAGCGCATACCGTGGAATGGACGCTGGACCAACCGCACGTCACGCTGCTCGTCGCTTTTGGCGAACAGTTGCCGTTCGGCGAACAGTTGCCGTTCGGCGAACGGCCGCAGTCCACGCCGCTGCCAACGTTCGCGGAGGTCGCCGACCGCGCGGCCACCTGGTGGTGCGATTTCTGGTCGCGGGGCGGCGCGCTGCGGCTGCGCGATTCGCTCGACCCGCGCGCGTACGAACTCGAACGGCGGGTCATCCTCTCGCAATATTTAACCGCCATCCAATGTGCCGGCAGCATCCCTCCGGCGGAGACCGGTCTGACCTGCAACAGCTGGTACGGTAAATTCCACCTCGAGATGCACCCGTGGCATGCCGCGCACTTCCCCCTGTGGGGTCGGCCGGAACTGCTGGAACGCAGTATGGACTGGTATCTCCGCATCCTGCCCGTCGCGCGGGAGATCGCCGCCTCCCAGGGGTACCGCGGCGCGCGCTGGCCCAAAATGACGGATCCTTCCGGACGCAACACACCCTCTACCATCGCCGTCCTGCTCGCCTGGCAGCAACCGCATCCTCTTTTGTTCGCCGAGCTTTTATACCAGTCAAACCCGACCCGCGAGACGCTGGAAAAATATGAAAAACTGGTCCTGGAAACCGCCGATTTTATGGTTTCTTTCGCGCATCTGGACGAAGGCACAGGCCGACGCGTGCTGGGGCCACCTCTGATCCCGGTGCAAGAAACGCACAGACCCGAGACGACGGTCAACCCGCCATTCGAACTCGCGTATTTTCAATGGGGCTTGCGCTTGGCGGATATCTGGCGCAACCGGCTGCAGAAAGGGAGCGCCGGCGCGGATTATATGGAAGCCGCGCTACAACTGTCGCCCTTGCCGGTCCACAACGGGGCTTACATCGCGCATGAGCATTGTCCCCATACCTTTACGCGGGCGCCGTTCAACCGGGATCACCCCTCGATGCTGGGCGCGCTCGGATTTGTCCCGGGCGAGCACGCCGACCCCGCTTACATGCGCACAACACTCGAACGCGTGCTGGCCTCGTGGGACCGCGAGTCCATGTGGGGATGGGATTTCCCCATGATGGCGATGACCTGCGTACGTCTGGGCCTGCCCGATCTGGCAATCGACCTGTTGATGATGGATACGCCCAAGAACCAGTATTTGCCCAACGGCCACAACCCGCAATCCACACGCGCCGATTTGCCGTTGTATCTGCCCGGAAACGGCGGGCTGTTGCTGGCCACCGCCATGATGGCGGCCGGTTGCAATCTGGTATACGGACAATGCGACTGGCGTCCGGACAGTTGCGTGCTGCCCGGGTTCCCCAACAATGGGCGTTGGACGGTCGAAGCGGAGGGACTGCGCCCTTATTTGTGATGCGTAGCGCATCGACTTGGATCCTCCCTGATTCGCGTCTTCCTGTACAATGAAAGCATGCTCTCGCGAATTCCCTTGCCGCCCGCGCCGCGGGCTGCATAGGAACGAGCGGTGTGCGTCTGGCAACCGGCGGATCAAAAAACAGGAGGCGCGATATGAAGACCTGGCTCGAACCCGCAAGGGAAATCCCTGTCCGTACATATGATGTGGTGGTGGCCGGCGGCGGGACCGGCGGCGTCGTGGCGGCATTGGCCGCCGCGAGAAACGGGGCGCGTACCGCCCTGGTCGAAAGCAAAGGATATGTGGGCGGCATCGCCGTCGAAGGCGGCACCGCTTTGCACAGCTATTTCAACTTGTGGCGCCCGTTCCCCGGTGTCCCCAAAGTGCAATTGGTGCGCGGAATCCCCGCCGAGATCATCGACCGGCTGCAAGCCGCCGGCGGCACGTTTGGCCATGTGGAAACCAGCGGCGGCTGGGATTATGACTCGATTTGCACCTCGATCGATACGGAAATATACAAGCAGGTCGCGCTCGAGCTGTTGCTTGAAGCGCGCGTCGAAATTCTGTTCAACACGATGGTGGTCGGCGCGGTCCGCGACGGCGGACGCGTGGTCGGCGCAATCGTTGAGAGCCGCTCCGGGCGGGAGCTGTTGCGCGCGGACAGCTTGATCGATGCCACCGGGTACGGCGATCTGGCCGCGCACGCCGGAGCCCGCTTCACCGAACCCAATGATCACCCGGTGGCCAACAGCATGGGCGTGGGCGGGGTCGACATCGACCGCTTTGTCGCCTGGCTGCAGAGTATGGATGCCGTTGAGGATTACGCGGAAACCACGCGGCCCGACGGACAGCGGCAAGTGGTGCGGGTCACGGCGCGCACCGCCGCGTTGCCGCCGGATTTGCTGGCGCGCCTGCGCGCGATCGGGATGAACCTGGTGACGACGGTCATGCACAAAGACCATTTCATGTTTATCAAAATCAACTACAAAATGGATGTCAGCCCGGTCGACCGCGACGCGCAATCGGCGGCGGAAGCGGTGTTGCGCGCACGGCAACGCCAGGGGCTCGCGCTGTTGCGCCGCGAAATCCCGGGATGTGAAAACGCCTATATCGCCCGCACCTCGCCGCAATTATGTATCCGTAGGGGGCGCTGCATCGTCTGTGATTACGACCTGTCCAACGAAGAGGTCATCCACGGCGCCCACTTCGAGGACGATATTTTGTGGTACGGGTTTCACGATTACGCCCCGCGCATCCAGATCCTCGACGGCGCGTCATACGGCATCCCTTTCCGCGCGATCCGGCCACAGGGATTGGACAACCTGCTGGCCATCGGCATGATGGTCACCAGCGATCACAACGCGCACATGTCGACGCGCAACACGGTCTCCTGTATGGGTCAGGGCCAGGCGGCCGGCACGGCCGCCGCGCTGTGCGCGGGTGGAAAATGGGACATGCGTTCCCTTCCCATCCAATTGCTGCAAGAAACCTTGCGGCGTGACGGGGTATATCTGGGTGATTGAGAATCGGCAGAAGAACTTGGACCGGGCGAACCGGCGACGCGTTCGCAGGGCGGGAAGTCCCGACACGACGTCCGCTGTGCGGCGGCGATTCCGCCCGGCGGCTTTTTTCGTGGCCATGATGCTGGTTGTATCGGCGGCCGGTTGTGGCATTTGGGCTCCGGCGGACGAGGGGGGCGGCGGTTTGCGGATTGTCGCCAGCTTTTTTCCGATGTACGACTTTGCCCGCAAAATCGCCGGAGATCGCGCCACTGTCACAATGATGGTTCCGGCCGGATCGGACCCCCACACCTGGGAACCTTCGGCGGCGGATATCGCCCGGGTCGGCAAAGCCGATCTGTTCATCTATAACGGCGCGGGGATGGAGCACTGGGTGCCCACGGTCCTCGCCGGCGCCGCCAGTCAAACCGTGAGGGTGGTCGAGGCGTCATCCGGCATGCCCCTGCGGTCGGGCGGACATGCGCACGACGGGGAAGACCATGAGACGGATCCCCATGTCTGGCTGGCGCCCGCGAACGTAAAAATCCAAATGGCCACGATCCGCGACGCGTTGATTCTGGCCGACCCCGAAGGAGCGGAAATCTATCGCGGCAACTACGCGTTGTGGGCGGCGGCGGTCGATCGGATGGACACGGAATACCACAACGCCCTCGCCCCGTACCGGGGGCGGGAGATTGTGGTGGCGCACGAGGCCTTTGGCTACCTGTGCGACGCGTACGGCCTGATCCAGTTGCCGGTCGAAGGGTTGACGCCGGACAGCGAGCCTGACCCCGCGCGGATGGCTGAAATCATCCGCATCGCGCGGGAGCGGGATGTGCGCGTGATCTTTTTTGACCGCACGGCCAGCTCCAAAGTCGCCGACACACTCGCCGCGGAAATCGGCGCGCGCGTCGACGTGCTCGACCCGGTGGCATCCTTGAGCCCGGAGCAAATCGCCGCAGGCGAGGATTGGTTCTCCATCATGCGCGCGAACCTGCGCGCCCTGGTCCATGCCTTTTTATGACCGGGGAAATACGGGAGGTGCGCGCCATGGAACGCGTCTTGGAAGTAAAGAATGTCCGGTTTGCCTATGGGGAGCGCGCTTTGCTGCAGCAGGTATCGTTTGCTGTCTACCCCGGTGAGGCTGTCGCCATCATCGGCTCCAACGGCACGGGGAAAAGCACCTTGCTGCGCCTGTTGTTGGGGGAGCTCAAGCCCGATGCCGGCTCCATACAAATGATGGAGCAAGCGGTGGTCGGCGGCGCGTTGCCGCAAGTCGGCTATGTCCCCCAAAAAGGGCTGGCCGCGATTTCGGGATTTCCCGCTACGGCGGAAGAAATCGTCCGCTCGGGGTTGTTTGCCGACATCGGCACCTTGCGCCCGGCCCGATCCCTCCATCGGCAGAAAGCCCGCCAGGCACTGGCTCGGGTGGGTCTGGAAGCGTACGCGCGGTCCCCGGTCAGCACCCTGTCGGGAGGGCAACTGCAGCGTGTGCTGCTCGCGCGCGTTCTCGTGTCGCAACCGCGGTTGCTGTTGCTCGACGAACCGCTGAGCGGCATCGATGGGGAGTCCGCGGATGTGATCTATCAGCTGCTGCGCAAACTGACGCGCGAGGAACAGGTGGCCGTCGTGATGGTCACCCACGACCTGGTGCGAGCGCACGCCGATCTGGACCGCGTATTGTGTCTGGAATACGGCGTCCTGGTCGAGGTCGAGAAAGATCAGCTCGAGCACGAATTGCACCACCGCCACCGCCACCCCGGCATCGACGGTCTGCCTTTGCCCGACGACTCCGGGATGCAAACCCCTCTGGCCATCGGGCCGGCTTGCGGGTGGTCTCCGCCGGCGCCAAGTGACCCCATCCAGCCCTCCAAAGGAGTTTGATCCATGGATTTGTTTGAATTCGCTTTTATGCGGCGCGCGTTTCTCGTCGGGTTGCTGCTGGCCGTGATCATCCCCTGTGTCGGCGTGATTATGGTTTTCAAACGGATGTCGATGGTGGGTGACGCGCTGTCGCATTCTTCTCTCGCCGGCGTCGCGGTCGGCTTGTTGTTCGGGTTCAACCCGGTCCTGGGCGCGATCGGCGCCAGCCTGGTGGCCGCGCTGGGGATCGAGGCGATCCGCAAGCGCATCCCCAAATACTCCGAGATGGCGATCGCGATTGTGTTGTCGGCCGGGATCGGTCTGGCCGGCGTCTTGTCGGGATTTGTACAAAGTGCCGCCGGATTTTCCAGTTTTTTGTTCGGCAGCATCGTCGCCATCACCGATCTCGAACTATGGGTGGTGGTGGGGGTCGCCGTCCTCGTGTTGCTGACTTTTCTGCTTTTATATAAAGAGCTGTTCTTTCTGGCCTATGATGAGCAAGCCGCGCGCATCGCCGGTGTACCGGTGCGGGCGGTCAACACCCTGATTACCGTGTTGACCGCGGTGACCGTCTCCATCGCCGCGCGCACCGTCGGCGCCCTGGTTGTCTCTTCGCTGATGGTTGTGCCGACGGCCTGCGCGATGACGCTGGCCAAAAGTTACCGGCAGACCGTCTTGTGGTCCGTCGCTTTCGCCGTCTTTTCGATGATGACGGGGCTGACGCTTTCCTATTACGCGCGGCTGCGGCCGGGCGGAACCATCGTTCTGGTGGGGATTTTCTGTCTGTTGTTGCTACAGGTCGGCACCCGCCTGGCCGCGGCCATCCGCCGGCATCTTCGCGTCCGCGGACGCGAGCACATCGATGCGCGCGCCAGCGAAAAACCCGCGGCGGACGACTAGGCCGCCCGGACGCGGGTCGCATCTCGATCCAGCTGCTTACGAGTCGGCGGCAACCCCGCGGTAACGCGCGAACGCGGCACGGCTGACACGGATGCTTTGCAACGGATCGAGCCGGCTGTGGTCTTGCTCCAATATGATGTGTTCGACCGAACCCAGTTCGATGGCCGCGTCGATGATGGCCTGGATGTCCATGCGCCCGGTACCGATTTCGGTAAAGTCAGCCGGTGAAACCACGCTGCCAAACGCCTCTGCCGCCACGAACCCCTCTTCGCCAATCCGCTCAAACAAATTGGCCGGCCCGACTTGCGCGCCGGGGAGCGAGAAATCTTTTTGGTGGACCGCTTTGACGCGGGACCCGTAATGCCGGAGCACCTGCACCGGATCCATGCCCGCGCGCATCGCCCAAAAGGTGTCGATTTCAAAATTCACGTAGCGGGGATCGCAATTCTCCGCGATGATGTCGAGAATCCGTTGGCCGTCGACACGCCTGAATTCGTGGTAATGATTGTGATACAGGTATGTCATCCCCTCCGCTTCACAAATTCTGCCCATCTCGTTCATCTCCCGACAAGCCGACGCCAGGTCCTCCCGGTCGTGAAAAAAACGGATCGGCACAATGATGGACCGGCTGCCGAGCGTTTTGTGGTAATCGATCACCGCCCGCCAGTTGGAATGGTCAAACGGCTGGACATGGGAGCCGATCAGGGTGGCGCCCAGACGATCCAATAACGCGCGTGCCGGTTCGGCAGGCATGCCCAGACCGATCCCCGGGTCCGCGTACGCGTTGCCGTTCGCGGCTTCCAGATCGCGATAGCCCGCGGCCACCACCTGTTCCAGGGTCGCGACCGGGTCTAGGCGCAGCGCGTCGCGCACCGAGTACAATTGAATTCCGACTTTTAGTGCCATCGGGCGGTACCTCCTTGGCGATGGATGGGCGTGCCGGCACACACAGCGGCCGCTCGCGCCCGGCTCACTCTTTTTATTGTAGCGTTCTTTCCAGCCCGGTTCTGAAACCGGGTGTCACGCTCTTGCGTTGGCCGTTTCGGCGTCGCCACGGATCAGCCGGGAGTCGCTGGGGTCGTGGCGCTGATGCGCGCGCAGTGCGGCCGCGCGGCTGTTGTTGGCATAACAATACGCGCATCCCTGTGTACAGGAGTGGTACATGCCGATGTCCACGCTGGCCGAGCAACCACAAGCCGGCCGCTGGTGCGGGTCGCGCGCGACCGGGTGCCCGGTCAGGCGCATGCCATCCACACAGCGCGCGTGCCCGATGCCAAACGCCGACAAATCCACGGGTTCGGCACAGGTGGACAGGCGCAAGCCCCGCGCCCGCGCGATGGCCGCCAGCCGCGCCGCCATGCCGCGCATTTCGTCGCACGTCCATTCCCGGCATCCCAGCCGTCGCAAAGCCGCCTCGTTCTTGCGATAGCGGTCCAGAAAGCTGAAGACCACTCCCTCCACCTGGCCCGCCGCCTGGTCGGCGATCTGCCCGAAACACAGTTCGTGCCGATCCGGCGTCCAGTCCTGGTTGATCAGAATCGGATCATAGCGCCAGGTCACGCGCGCCGGCCCGACGCGGTCGGCCAGCCGCAACAGGGTGTCGATGCGGTCGACCAGCGGCGGCACGCCCGGCTCGATATCCGCGCCGTACGCGTTGAGGGTATATTGGAAGTAATAGGGATACGCCTCCAGCCGCGCCAGGCGGTCCAGCATCGGCGCGGGGTTTTTGGACCAGAAAACAAACCCGTCCACTTCCCCGGGTGACAAAGAAACGCGCCGCGATTGCCGCGGGTTGAACGGATTGGGCACTTCCGCCCAGCCGGCGCCCAGGCGCTGGAAAAACCAGTCGGCGTATAACGCGGGGATGTCGGTGCGGCGACTGGCGCTGACGATCATCGGCTGCCTCCGTGGTCATTTCAATGGCTCCACGATACCACGGCAGACAGGGCGAAACAACAAAGTTTGTAACGCGCCGGTCGGGGTACAATAGAAGCAGCTTCGCGCGAGGAGGGGTATCGTGCCCAGAAAAAATTGTGACCGGTCTTGCCAAATCTGCCTCGACAAATTGTGCACCCACGGGATCCCCGTTTTTGCCTCCCTGGATTACGCGCAATTGGAACGCCTGGCGATGCGGGTCGTCCATCGCACGTACGCGCGCGGAGAAGTGCTATTTGCCGAGGGCGAGCGGCCGCGCTTCGCGGCCATCCTCAACGCCGGTACGGCCAAGGCCAGCCGCATCGCGCCCGATGGCCGCGAACAGATCCTCTACCTGTTCGACGAAGGGGATTTCATCGGCGAACAACAACTCCTGTTCGACCGCGCGGCCGGCTATACGGTGGAAGCACTCGAGGAAGTACAGGCCTGTCTGCTGTTCAAGGAAGACCTGTTGTCGTTGTTGCGGGAAAGTCCGGATATCGGGATCCGTATCATCGAGGATCTCGGCGACCGCCTGGAACGGTTGGAGGGGTTGGCAAGTCACATGGGCGTGCGCGCTTTGGAAAGCCGCGTCCGCGCCGCGTTGTCGGAATTGGCCGACAAGTACGGCACGTCCACACCCGAAGGCACATTGGTACACCTGCCGTTCAGCCGCGAGGGTCTGGCCAGCTACATTGGCATCGCCCGGGAGACCGTCAGCCGCAAACTCGGCCAGTTGGAGGCGGATGGCATCATCCGCTCGGCGGGAATCCGCGCGATTGTGATCTTGGATCGCCAGGCGCTGGACGAGGCCGCTGTTTGACATCCCCCTTTCATGTCCGCCCCCCTTCCCGATTGCCCCTTCCCGATCCGCCACTCCCGGTCCGCCGTCTCTGGCCAGCCACCCCCGGTCCGCCAGTAAAAAGTACGGCAAATTTGATTGGAGTCACAGACCTGCCGGTGGCGGCCCGCTACAATAGACCGACACCCAATCACTGTGTCAGGAGATGGACTCATGAATCAAAATAATAAGACTCCGGCGCAAAACCCGTCCTGGCAGGACCGGCAACTGGGCGAGATCGTCTCGCAACTGCCGCAAGCGGCCGCGCTCTTTCGCTCTCAGGATATCGATTTTTGCTGCGGCGGGCAGCGCTTGTTGGGAGCGGCGCTCCACGCGGCCGGACGTCCGGCCGCGGAGCTCGACGCCGCGCTCGACGACCTGTACGCGCGCGCGCAAACCGTCGCGGAACAGCCGGTCGCCTATGCCGCGATGGAGCGGACCGACTTGATGGCGCACATCGAGGCGCGCCATCATACATATGTCCGGGAAGCCTTGCCCCGCATCAGCGAGTTGGCCAACCGCGTACTGGCGGCACACGGCAACAAGCACCCGGAGCTGTTCCAGGTGCACGCGGCGTTCGGACGCCTGCGTGCCGATTTGGAAAGCCATCTGATCAAGGAAGAAATCGCGCTGTTTCCCTTGTTGGCGGCCAACGACCCCGCCCGCCGCCAGGAGACGGCGCGCCTGGCGCGTGAAATCCGCGCGGAGCACGAGGCGGCCGGCCAGCTGTTACACACCTTGCGAGCCCAGACGGGCGGGTATGTCGCCCCCGCCGACGGATGCGCGACCTACCACCGATACCTGGAAGCGCTGTCCGCGCTCGAGGCCGATCTGTTCGAGCACATCCATTTGGAAAACAACATCCTGTTGCGCAGCGAGGAGGCGATCGCATGAACGCGCGTCAAACATCCGACACATCGCGGCCGGCGCCCTGCCGGGTCGACCTGGGACATTCGGTCCACGATCTGTGTGCCCAGTGCCCCGAGCTCAAAGACATTCTCTACGAGCTGGGGTTTACCGACATTGTCAAACCGGGGATGCTGCATACGGCAGGGCGTTTCATGACCTTGCCGAACGGCGCCAGGATGAAAGGCATCCCGCTGGATCAGGTGCGCGCGCGACTGGAACAGGCGGGCATCGAAGTGGTGGGGTAAAGACCGCTTCGCGGCGGCCGATTTCCGGCGCGCGCCGCAAGCATTATAATGGACTTGAACCCGTTCGCAATGAATCGTCATGGATGACGGAGGGATGATATGAGTGAGTTGATTAACAACGGCGACCTGCGCCGCAAGCGATTGGAAACTTTGATCCGGCGGTTGCATGATGGCGCCACGGTCGATGAAGTCAAAGCCGATTTCGAACGCGACTTCGGCCATGTCTCGGTCGGCGAAATCGCCGCTATGGAGCAGACGCTGATCCGCGAAGGGTTACCGGTGGAGGAAATCCAGCGTCTGTGCGACGTGCACGCGGCCGTGTTCAAAGGCTCGATCGAAGAGATCCACCGGCCGCAAGACCCGGCCGCGGTACCGGGACATCCGCTCCATACGCTGCGCCGCGAAAACGAAGCCCTGGAAACGCTGATCGCCAACCGCGTCCGCCCGCACCTCGACGACTACATCGACACCCGCAGCCAATCGGCGCTGATGGCGTTGCGGGAAGATTTGGCGGCGTTGGCGCAAATCGATCTGCATTATTCCAAAAAAGAAAATCTTCTCTTCCCGTTCCTCGAGCAATACGGCATCACCGCCCCGCCCAAAGTCATGTGGGGCGTCGACGACGAAATCCGCGCGGCCCTGCGCGAGATCCGTTCGTCGCTCGACAGCCTCGAAGACCGGCGCTCGGTCCTGCGCGACAAGCTGGATGCCCTGCTGATTCAAATCGACGAGATGATCTTCAAAGAGGAAAACATCCTCTTTCCCATGCTGCTGGAAACCCTCAAACCGGGCGACTGGGCGGTCGTTGCCAGTGGGATTGGCGAGATCGGCTATTTCCTGATCGAGGGTGCGCCGGAGTGGCAACCCGCTGAGATGCCGGGCGATCATCCGGCCGCGGCCGCGAAAGCATCCCCGGGCGACATCGATGGCGTCGTGCGGTTGCCGTCGGGGCGCCTGCAACTCGACGAGTTGACGCGCCTGTTGGACACCCTGCCTTTTGACATCACGTTTGTCGGCGCGGACGACACGGTCAAGTATTTCTCCCAGGGCAACGACCGCATCTTTACGCGCACCCTGTCGGTCCTGGGCCGCGCGGTCGCCAACTGCCATCCCCCCGCCAGCGTGCACATCGTCGAGAAAATCGTCGACGATTTCAAAAGCGGGCGCAAAGATCACGAAGATTTCTGGATCCGGATGGGCGAACGCTACGTTTACATCCGCTATTTCGCGGTACGCTCACAGGCCGGCACCTACCTGGGCACGTTGGAGGTCACACAGGACATCGCCCCGATCTTGGAGATCGAGGGCGAAAAGCGCCTGATGTCGTAGCTGCGCGGGCGTCGTTGCCGCGGCGGCGGTAGCCGCTGCCGCAGCAGCCACTGTGGCGGAAGATACGGCAAAAACCTACTCCTGTGGTATGATTTGCGCAGATTGAGTCCTCGCCGCCGCAACGTTGCGGCGGGCGCGGGTGCGCGTCGTGCCCATAAGGAGTGTTGTACATGATCAAACGATATAAGATCACCGGAATGACCTGTTCGGCCTGTTCGGCCGCGGTGGAGCGCCAGACGCGCAAAGTCGCCGGCGTCCATTCCGCCGACGTCAATTTGCTGACCGGCATCCTGACGGTCGAAAGTGACGCGGATGTCGCCGACGAACAGGTCGGCGCCGCGGTCGACCATGCCGGCTACGGCTGGGAGGCGATGGCGGCCGACGTCGGTGCCGCCGCGGGTGCGGTTGCGACGGGCGATGAGGCGGGGTTCCGTACGCGCCGTTTCGCGATCGGCGGTATGACCTGCTCGGCCTGCTCGGCCGCTGTCGAGCGCGCGGCGCGCAAGTTGCCCGGCGTGCGCGAGGCCGCCGTCAATCTGGTCACCGGGATTTTGACGCTGACGTACCAGCCGGCGGAATTGAGCGTGGACACCCTGCGGGACGCCGTCGCCGATGCCGGCTACACCCTGTCGGACCCGGCGGTGGCCGAGGCGGGCGAGGACGCGTCCGGCGGTTTGTCACCGGAAACGCGCGCGATGCGGATCCGGTTGTATGTCATGTTGATTTTCTCCATCCCCCTGTTGTATCTGGCGATGTCGCATATGATCCCGGGCGTGCAACTGCCGTTGCCGACTGTGATTCACCCGCACGCGCATCCTTTGACCTTTGGCTTGCTACAGCTCTTTTTGACATTGCCGGTCGTTACGGCCGGATTCCGCTTTTATCGCAACGGCCTGCGCGCGTTGTGGCACCGGGCGCCCAATATGGATTCGCTGGTGGCCGTCGGGACCGGCGCGGCCTTTTTGTACAGCCTGTACGCGGTGGCGCGCATCGCCGGCGGCGACCCGTCCTTTACCGACGCGCTGTATTTTGAATCGGCCGCGGTCGTGGTCACGTTGGTTTCGCTGGGCAAGACCCTGGAGTCGGGCGCCAAAGGGCGGACGACCGACGCCATCCGCAAATTGACGCGCCTGCGCCCCGATACGGCCTGGGTGCGCTTTGGCGACCAAGAAGAAGAGATTCCCGTCGCCGATGTGGTGGTGGGCGACCTGGTTGTGGTGCGCCCGGGCGCGGCGTTCCCGGTCGACGGGGTCATCGTCGAGGGCCTTTCCTCTGTGGATGAGTCCATGTTGACCGGCGAAAGCATGCCGGTCGAAAAAGCGCCGGGCGACGAGGTCACCGGCGGCAGTGTCAACGGCGAGGGGTTGCTGGTTTTTCGCACCACCCGCGTCGGCGACGAGACCGCGTTGGCGCGGATCATCCGCCTGGTTGAGGACGCGCAAGGGCGCAAGGCGCCGATCGCCAAACTGGCCGACCGCATCTCGGGCTGGTTTGTGCCGGCGGTCATCGTCATCGCGATCGTGGCCGCCCTGGCATGGACCGTGGCTGGGAGTGATTTCCAGTTCGTGCTCAACGTCTTTGTGACCGTTCTGGTCATCGCCTGTCCGTGCGCGCTGGGGCTGGCGACGCCGACCGCGATCATGGTCGGCACCGGCAAAGGCGCGGAATTGGGCATTCTCGTCAAAAGCGGGGAGGCTCTGGAGACGACTCACGCGATTCGCACCGTGGTGTTGGACAAGACCGGGACGCTGACCGAGGGCCGCCCGGTGATCACGGATATGGTATGTTTTGACGCCGGGGATGAGGACGAACTGGCGCGGTTGACCGCCGCGGCCGAGCGCGGATCTGAACACCCGGTCGCGCGCGCGGTGGTGGATTATGCCGCACAGCGGGGTTTGGCTGTGCCCACCCCCGATGCCTTCCGCGCTGTACCCGGCCGCGGGATCGACGCGACGGTCGAGGGCCGGCGGGTGCTGGCCGGAAACGCCGGTCTGATGCGCGAACAGGAGATCGACGTCTCCAGCGCCGCGGCAGCGGCCCAGTCACTGGCAGGCCAGGGAAAGACCTTGTTATATGTCGCGGTGGACGGGCGACTGGCCGCCCTGATGGGCGCCGCCGACACCCTCAAACCCACCAGTGGCGAGGCGGTGGCGGCACTCGCGGATCTGGGCATCCAGACCGTGATGATCACCGGCGACAACCACGGAACCGCGGCGGCGATTGCCCAAGAGGCGGGGATCGAACGCGTGATGGCGGAAGTGTTACCGCAAGACAAAGCCATGGCCGTCCAGCAATTACAAGACGGGAAGCAAATTGTGGCGATGGTGGGGGACGGGATCAACGACGCGCCCGCCCTGGCGCAGGCTGACGTGGGGATGGCCATCGGCACCGGCACGGACATCGCGGTCGAATCCGCGGATGTGGTGCTGATGCGGGGCGATTTGCGCCAGGTGGCGACGGCGATCGCGCTGTCACGCGCGACCATGCGCAACATCCGCCAGAACCTGTTCTGGGCGTTCTTCTATAATGTGTTGGGCATTCCGCTGGCGGCGGGTCTGGTCTACGCGCTGGGCGGACCGCTGCTCAACCCGGTCTTTGCCGGCGCCGCCATGGCGCTCAGCTCGGTCTCGGTCGTCACCAACGCGCTCCGCCTGCGATGGTTCCGCGCCGATCACACGTGAGATCAGCGCGTCGCCACCAGCACACAGGCCTGTACGGCTTCGAGGCCTGATTCCTCAATCTGCCGCATCAGCGCCTCGTCGTGGGTACCCGGCTGCAGCCAGATGTAGCGAATGCCCAGGCGGGCGGCTTCTTCGATGACGGCGCGGCCGCGCGCGGGGGCCACCACCATATTGACGACATCGGGTACGACCGGCAAGGCCGACAGCGACGGATAACAGGGGTCGCCGTCGATCTCGTCATACACCGGATTGACGGCATAGGTTTCGTAGCCTTTTCTTTTTAGCTTGTGATAGATCATGTTGCCGTATTTCTCCGGATTGCGGTTGGCTCCGACGACGGCCCAGACTTTCTTTTCCAACATGGTTTCTGCCAACATACCGACACCTCCAACCAAGCGTTGTCCGCTTGTTCTCTTTCTGGCTCCAGTATAAGCGCCCGGATCCGGGAATAAAGTGACCTGTATTACAGTGGCGGCGCGAGCGCAACCGGAAAACGGCCCGCGGCGCTTTCTTTTATCGCGCCGAAACGATATAAACAAAGTATTGCGAAAGGAGCGTTTCCGGTATGGCTGTCTATGTGCGTCCCGTCGACCGCGGCGATCGGATGGATGCCGCGTTGTACGAAATGGTTCAGGAATGCCCGGCCGAGGAAAACGGCTTTTTGAACCGCGCGGCCGGGCTGTCGCCCGCCGGATTTTCCGCCTGGGTGCTGCGGCAGGTGGCGATCGGCCGCGGGGAGAACCTGTCCCCCGGCTGGGTCCGGCAAACGCTGTATTGGCTGTACGACGGCGACCGCCCGGTGGGCAGTGCCAAACTCCGGCATGCCCTGACGCCGGCCTTGCGCGTCGAAGGCGGCCACATCGGCTACGGGGTACGTCCATCGGCGCGCGGCCAGGGGTATGGGCGCACGCTGCTGGCGCTGATGCTGGCCGAAGCGGGGCGCCAGGGCATCGAGCCGGTGCTGGTCACGATCAACAATGACAATCTGCTGTCTTTGCGTGTCGCCTGGGCCAACGGCGGGCGCTTGGAAAAACGCACGGCTCGGCGCAGCTATTTCTGGTTCTCGCCGCCCCGCCCGCATGGCGACCCATCCGGCGCACTGCCGTTGTAAAATCCGCGGCGGGCGCTTTAGTCGAGCGCGTGTACCTCGACTTCGCTGGTGAACTTTTTGTCGATGATCTCGCGTTTGTCGCCGACCAGCCGCAAGCGGCCGCGCTGGCGGATGTCCGCGGAGGAGGCGCCGACCATCACTTCGAGGTCGCCGGGTTCCACGACAAAGCGCATGTCGCGGTCATAAAATCCAAGCTGGTCGCACGCGACGCGGAAAACCACGCGCTTGCGCTCGCCGGGCCGCAGCTCGATCCGTTTGAAGCCGAACAACTCCTGGACCGGCCGCGTGACATCGGACAGGCAGTCGTGTAGATAGAGCTGGACGACTTCTTCGCCGCGGACCTCCCCCCTGTTGGCTACGGTCACACAAACCTCAAAAGCGCCGTCGAGGGGCACTTCGGCCGGCAAGGTCAGATCGGAATAGGCAAAGCTCGTATAGGAAAGACCGTGGCCGAACGGGTACAGGGGCTTGACGCTCTCGTCCACATAATCGATCTTCCAGTTGGAGCGGCCGCCGGACGGGCGGTGTCCATAAAAGACCGGCAGTTGCCCCACCGCGCGCGGGAAGGTGATGGGGAGCTTGCCGCCGGGATTGACGTCGCCGAACAACACGGCCGCGATCGCCGCCGCGCCTTCCTCGCCGGGGAACCACGCCTCGACGATGGCCTGGAGGTGCGTGTCTTCCCACACCAGACGGTACGGACGGCCAGTCACGAGCACCAGGGCCACCGGCTTGCCGGCGGCGTGCACGGCGCGAATCAGCGCGCTTTGCTCACCCGGCAGCTCGAGGGAGGCCAGGTCGCGCGCCTCGCCCGATGTACAGTCGGCGATCATCCCCGATTTGTCGCCCATCACCAGGATGACCGCGTCAGCCGCGCGCGCGGCCGCGACCGCCGCGTCAAAGTCCGCCCGTGCCTGCTCGCGGGTCTGCCCTGGCAGCGGCAACACGTCACAACCCTTGGCGTAGATCCACTCGATGGGCGTATCGGCGAGCGCCTTGCGCAATCCGGTGAGCACCGTGTCCATCTCCGGCAGCGCGTCTTCGACGCGGACGCGGTCCTCGGGGATGGCGGTGCCGGAAAAATTGTCGGTGATCTGGTCGAGTTGCGATTCGATATGAGAAGGATAGGTGTAGTCGCCCAACAGGTTGCGTACGCTGTCGGCGTTGGGCCCGATGACGGCGATCGTCTGGCGGGTCCGCCGCAAAGGCAGCATGCCGTCGTTCTTTAACAAAACAATCGATTTTTCCGCCGCGCGGCGGGAGTACGGGCGGAAACGGGCGATGTCAAAACGCGCGGCCACTGCCTGCTCGTCCACATACGGTTGTTCAAACAAACCCAGCCTGAATTTGACTTCTAGGATCCGCCGCAGGGACTGGTCGACCCACGCCGGGTCCACGAGGCCTTTTTCTACCGCTTCGACCAGCGGCGCGGCGTAACAGTCGGCGGAAGGCAACTCGACATCGACCCCGGCTTCCAGCGCCATGCGCGCGGCGTCGTCCTTGTCGGCCGCGGCCCCGTGGTAATCGTGGATCATGTTGATCGCGGAGTAATCGCTGACGATCAGGCCGTCAAAACCCCATTGGTCGCGCAGCACATCCTGTAGCAGCCAGCGGTTGGTGTGGCAGGGGATGCCGTCGATCTCGTGGTAGCCCGGCATGATGGAACGCAGTCCCGCTTCGCGCACCGCGGCCTCAAACGGGTACAGATAGGTTTGCAGCAATTCGCGGATGGGCAGTTGGACCGGCGCCCAGTTCATACCGCCTTCGGACATGCCGTAGCCGACCAGATGCTTGCCTGTGGCCAGGATGCCGTCCTCCAGCCGCTCATTCTGCAATCCGCGGATATAGTGGATGCCCATCTGCGCGGTCAGGTAACGGTCTTCGCCGTATGTTTCTTCGGTGCGCCCCCAGCGCGGGTCGCGCGTGATGTCCAACAGCGGCGCCAGTGCCTGGCGGGCGCCCAGTGTCATCATCTGCTCGCGGATGATACGCCCCATCTCCGCCGCCAGTTCGGGCTCAAAGCTCGAGCCGATGCCGATCGCCTGCGGAAACACGTTGGCGGCGCGGGTCAAATAACCGGAACAGGCTTCCTCGTGGATAATCGCCGGAATCCCCAAGCGGGTTTTTTCGACCAGAAAGCGTTGGATCTCGTTGGCCGTACGCGCCGCCGCGGCCGGCAGCAAATTGCTGGCGCCGCCCAGACGGGTGATCTGGCCGATCCCGTGCGCCAACAAAGACGCCGACTTGCTTTCGTTAAAGCGAAAGCCGCGCAAGAGTTCGTAAATCCAGACGCCGGTCAATTGTTGGGTTTTTTCGACCAACGTCATGTGTGACATCAGATCGCTCACGCGGGCGGAAACAGACTGGGATGCGTCCTTGTACAGCATGAAAGCCTCCTCATGTGTGGTCGTATTTAGATAAACAACAACAGGCTGACCGCCATGACCACCATGCCGGCTACCAGTGAATAGATGGCGCTGTGCGCCTCGTCGTATTCGCGCGCGGCTGGCAACAGCTCGTCGAGCGAGATGAAGACCATGATCCCCGCGACCATGCCAAAGAGGATACCGAAGGTGGTGTCGTTGAGAAAGCGCGACAGCAGGAGATAACCGATCAGCGCGCCGACCGGCTCCGCCAAACCGGACAGGAAAGAGTAAAAGAACGCCTTGCTACGGCTGCCGGTGGAAAAAAAGATCGGCACCGAAACCGCCAACCCCTCGGGGATGTTGTGGATGGCAATCGCGACCGCGATCGCGATACCCAGGGAGGGTTTTTGCAACGCCGCGGCAAACGTCGCGATGCCCTCGGGAAAGTTGTGGATGGCGATCGCCAGCGCGCTCATGATGCCCATGCGCATCAGCTTGCCGTGGTGCTCGTGCGGGCCTTCCCCGCCGGGGGCGATTTCCTCGACCATCCGCGATTCATGCGGATTCTCGCCCGATGGCACCAGCTTGTCGATCACGGCGATCAGGACAATCCCGGCAAAAAACGACGCAGCGGCCGCCCAGCTGCCGCCGCGCTCGCCCAGGGCGGCCACCAGCGAGTCTTTGGATTTGACCATGATTTCCGCGAAGGAGACGTAAATCATCACGCCGGCGGAAAAGCCCAGAGCAATGGAGAGGAAACGCGTGTTGGTTTTTTTGGTGATCAGCGCCAGCAGACTGCCGATGCCGGTCGACAGACCCGCCAGCAGGGTTAAGCCAAACGCGAAAAGAACGGTTCCGGAATCGTACATGCGCACACTCCTACTACATTAATAACGAACCAATTCAGCCGCACCGGTCACGGGGTTGATCCGGTGCATGACACCACTCGCGGCATCCAGCACATAACACCAGTCTTCCACCACGCAAACAAAGGGGCGGTCGCCCGCGAGACGGGCGATCTCGACCGGGTGCGCGGCGCCGGCGTATAAATCGTATGAATACAGCACCGGAATGCTGTCCACGTACGCAATGTAGTAGAGCATTTGCCCCGATGTCCCCTCGCACAGCGAGGGAATCGCCGCGTACGTTCCGATGGCGGCGATCGCTGTGGGCGCCGCGCCGGACTCGTCCATCCGGTAAATGGTTTCGCCCGCGCCCTGGCGGTCGACAAAGACAAACTCGCCGCTGCCGATCTGGAACAAGTGGTGGACCGCCTGGAACGCGGTCCCTTTGTAGACCGTTGTTCGCCCCTGGCCGTTGTTCGCGCTGACGCGGTATTCCCCGTCGCCCGAGATGTAGTACACGCGATTGCTGCCCAGACTGGGCTCGAGAATGCCGGTGCCGCTGCGGATGCTTTCCGGCAGACGGCCCTTGCCCTCGTAATACACCATCAATTGGCCGTCCTGGAGGAATTGGACATAGTGGTTGACGCGGGCGGCGTATGTACAGGCCGCGTCGGCGATTTTTTCCACCTCGCCGTCCTCGCGCCTCAGCCGGTAAAAGGCCTGATCGGCCGCGTCGATGTAGTAATACCCATCTTCGCTGACCAGCAGATGGGTCGCCCGGTCGGGCAGCTCCAGCCGCTTCTCGGTCTTGCCGGTCGCGGGATCATAAAAGAGCAAGGCCCCGCCGATGCCGAGCAGATGTCCGCGGGTGACCGGGTCGTACAGCGCAAACCCGCCATTGGCCAGGTTGCCGTTGGTATTGCCATAGATCCCCGCCCGGCTGCCCACCGGCCGGGTGGTGGTCGCGGCCGGCATCGACGTCGTCGGCACCGGAGTGACCGCGGCCGCAGATGTCGGCGAAGGGGCTGCCGGCGTGGCCTTGGCCGTGGTCGTCGCGGTGGGGAGGTCCGGGTAGAACGTGACGGTCGGCGGCGTCGTTTCACGCGGATTGAAGCGAATATGCAAACAACCGCTGCTTGCGGCCAGCAAGGTCACAACGACCAGCGCCAAGGCCCCAACGCGAAGTCGATTTTCTCTGCGTAGCATAACCATCCCTCCGGTTGTCCGCATCGGTATCACATCCAGATATACCATAACATCCCCGGCGGACCGCCGCCAGATCATGTACAATCTAGAAAAAGACAAAACACACCAGGGGGTGAACGATATGAACGAGACCATCCGCACCATCCACAGCCGCGCCAGCATCCGCGGTTTCCAGCCCACTCCGTTGACACCGGACGAGCGTGACATCTTGTCCGCCACGGCACTGGCCGCGCCCAGCGGCATGGACGCGCAGCCCTGGCACTTTTCGTTTGTGACCGACCCCACAGCGATCGCGGACGTCAGCGAAGCCGCCCTCGACACATTCCGTCGGGCCGGCAACCAGACCATCCTCGACCGCGTGTCCGCCCGCCATCCCAGTTTGTTTTATGGCGCGCCGCTGGTGGTTTTTATCTCCCTGGCACGCAACGCTTCGGCGATCGAAGCGGGCATCGCGGTGCAAACCCTGGCGCTGGCGGCCCAATCGCTGGGATTGGGCTCGTGTATCATCGGGCTGGCCGGCGCGGCGTTTTCCGGTCCGGACGGCGCGGATCTGGCCGCGCGGTTGTCATTCCCCGATGGCCACACCTTTGCCATCTCGATCGCCATCGGACACGCCGCCATCGCCAAAGAACCCCACCGCGGCGACCCGGCGAAGATTTCCTGGCATGTTGGGTAAACCCGTTCCTGTTGAGTAAACTCGTTCCTGTTGAGTAAACTCGTTCCTGTTGGGTAAACCCGTTCCTGTTGAGTAAACTCGTTCCTGTTGGGTAAACCCCTACTAGTCCGGCAACCCCGCCGTCAAGCGCGTGGCGGCGGCGCGGGCCAGCGGCCGTTTGTAATCCGCGGTCCAGCGGTTGACCCCGATCAGGTCAAAGATCCGCGCGCCGGTGTGCCGGCAAAAGCGGTCCATTTGTTCTAGGCAGGTCAGCAATCCGTTGCCTGTCCCGCCCGCCGACGCCACCAATAAAACCGGCTTGCCCGACAGCGCGCCCTCGCTGCCGAACTGGCAGCGGCGGAAACGGTCGAGAAAGGCTTTGAGCGTCTCAGCGGTCTCGCCCCAGTAAACCGGCGTCAACAAGACCAGCGCGTCGGCCGCGGCGACGCGGTCCGAAACCGCGGTAAATCCGTCGTCGCCAAACGCGCATACATGCGTCGACCGGCAGGTCCCCCAGCCGTCGCCGCACACGTGGCAACGGGCGATCCCGGTGTCGGACAAGCGGACTTCGTCCAGCTCAGCCCCGCCGTCGGCCAGGCCGGCGCGGATCTCGGCGGCAATGGATTCACACAGGCCGTCTTTTTTAGGGTTTCCCGATAACAACAATACTTTCATCTCTGATTCCCTCCGTCAAATCGCACATCCATCGCTTCTGACGATATGGTAGGATGAGAAGACAAAATCCGTCAATGCCAAAAAGGCTGCAGGAGGTCACGTTATGCGTGTTGGAACCGTCAAAGAGATCATGCGCCATGAATACCGCGTCGGGCTAACGCCCGATTGTGTTCGCGCCTATGTCCGCGAAGGACATGACGTATATGTTGAAAGCGGCGCCGGTGAGGGCGCCGGCTTCTCCGATAGTGAATACCTGGCCGCCGATGCCGTGATCATGCCCAACGCGGCCGATGTGTACGGCCTGTGCGATATGGTGGTCAAGGTCAAACAGCCGATGCCCGCAGAATACCCGTTTCTCCGCGCCGGCCGGCTCATTTTTACCTATTTTCACCTGGCGGCTTCGTTGGATTTGACCCGCGCGATGCTGGACGCCCGGATCATCGGCGTGGGCTACGAGACCATCGAGGACCGCCACGGCGGCCTGCCGTGCCTCCTGCCCATGAGCCAGATCGCCGGCCGGCTCAGCATCCAGGAGGGCGCCAAATATCTGGAACGCCCCTACGGCGGACGCGGCGTCTTGCTGGGCGGGGCGCCGGGCGCGCCGCGCGGCAAAGTAGCGATCCTCGGCGGCGGTACTGTCGGCATCAACGCCGCCCGCATCGCCCTGGGGCTGGGCGCGGATGTCACCGTCCTGGACATCGAACCCGGACGCCTGAGTGAGCTGGAAGACCGCTTCGACGGGCGCGTGACGACTTTGCCTAGCAACGAAGAGCAGATCGCCGCTGTGCTGCGCGAGGCCGATCTGGTCATCGGCGCGGTGCTGGTGCGCGGCGGGGCCGCGCCTTGCCTGATCCGCCGCGAGCATCTGCCGTTCATGAAAGCGGGCGCGGTCATCGTCGATGTCGCGATCGATCAGGGCGGCTGCTGCGAAACCAGCCATTTGACCTTTCACGACGATCCTGTATTCCTCGTCGACGACATTGTCCATTACTGCGTCGCCAACATCCCCGGCGCCGTCCCGCGCACGTCCACACAGGCGCTCAACGCCTCGACGCTGCGGTATGGGCTGCGGATCGCCGGCATGGGTCTGGACGCTGCCTGCGCCGCCGACCCCGGTCTGGCGCGCGGCGTCAATGTGCGCGACGGCGAGATCATCCACGACGCCGTACGCACCTGGTTTGACGGCGCACACTAGCTGAAGTCACCGGCAGGCGGTCCCGTAGACCGCCTGCTGTGGGAGCACGAACGATGGCATTGGAAATCCGCCAGCTCGTAAAATCGTTTGGCGACAAGGACGTGTTGCGCGCGGTCTCATTTGTCGCCCAACCGGGCGTCGCGATGGGACTTCTGGGTCGCAACGGCGCGGGCAAAACCACCACCATCCGCATCATCATGGACGTGTTCCCGGCCGACGCCGGGGACGTGCTGTACGATGGCCAGCCGTTGCGGCAAGCGGACGTACAAATCGGCTATCTGCCCGAAGAGCGCGGCCTGTATCCCAAGGTGCCGATCGGCCGCCAACTGGCCTATCTCGCCCGGCTGCGGGGCCTGTCGCGCGCCGAGGCCGACGCCGCGGTACACCGCGGGCTGGACCGGTTGGGGATGGCGGATACGCGGGACAAAAAGCTCGAGACCTTGTCACGCGGCAACCAGCAGAAGATCCAATTGGCGCTGGCGCTGATCGCGGACCCACAGATCATCATCCTCGACGAGCCTTTTTCCGGGCTCGACCCGGTCAACGCGCAATTGCTGAAAGAGATGGTACAAGAGCAGATCGCGCGACAAAAAATCGTGTTGTTCTCCAGCCACCAGATGGGATATGTCGAGAGCTTTTGCGACGAGGTCGCGATCCTCAGCGGCGGGGCGATCACGACCGCGGGTTCGATCCGCGCGCTCAAACGCGCCTATCCGCGCACGCGGCTGGCGGTGCGTGTAGCCGGGGACGCGGACGCGACCGGCCGGCTGTTGGCCACGTTGTCCGCACGCGCGGAGTGGGCGGGGGTGCTGGCCGGCGTCGAGCCGGATGGCGGGGACGGTTGTATTGTGCGGCTGGCGGCGGCAGATGACAAAGACCGGTTGCTGGCCGCGTTACTCGCGGCCGGCGCGTCGCTGGAAACATTCGCGGTCGTGGAACCCTCCCTGGAAGAGATTTTTGTCGAGCACGTGGGGGATGTCATATGAGCAAGCGGCGGGGACTGCGGCAATTTCGCACCGTGTTGGGCTACGAGTTCACCTCCTATCTGAAAAACAAAGCGTACGTCATCACCACCCTCGTCTTTGTGGTGTTGATCGGCATCGGGCTGTCGGTGCCGGCGTTGATCTCGTGGTTCAAGACCCTGGATGTGGGCGGTGAACCCGGTACAAAACCCGATCCGGTCGCCTATCTGGTCGACGCGTGCGGTTGCGCGCCCGACGTGGATTTTTTCCGGGCGACGCTGCCCGGTTACGAATGGCGCGCGGCGGCGCCAGCCGAATTGGACGTGGTCAAAGAGCAGATCGGCGACGACCGGGCCCACCAGGCGATCGTCGTCTATGAACCCGGGCACTACGGCTACATCATCCGGCGGGTCGGCGTCAGCGGCCACGACGCGTACGTATTGCAGGCGGCGCTGGATCATTATTTCCGCGAGGCGCGCCTGCGCGATCTGGGTTTGGCGCCGGCGGAAATCGAGCGCTTCCTCGCTCCCTCCTCGCTGGAGCTGCACGAGACCGTACAGGAAAGCGGCAAATCCATGGAGCAGGCGTATCTTTATACCTACCTGCTGGTCATGCTGTTGTATATGACGGTGATGCTGTACGGGCAAATGGTCGCCATGTCGGTCGCCAGCGAAAAAAGCAACCGGGCGATGGAGATGCTGATCACGTCCGCGCGGCCGCTGAGCCTGATGTTTGGCAAAGTCATCGGTTCGGGCCTGGCCGGGCTGGCGCAGATTGGCGTGTTTCTGGCGGCGGCGGGCGGGTTTTACCAGCTGCACGCCGAACGCTTCCGCGACATCACGATGGTGCGCTCGATGTTCGAGATGCCGTGGCAACTGGTGGTCTATACCGTTGTGTTTTATTTGCTCGGGTATTTCATGTACGCGTTTTTGTATGGCGCGCTGGGTTCGCTGGTCAGCCGCACCGAGGATATCCAGACCAGCATCATGCCGATCGTGTTATTGCTGATCGCGGCGATGATGGTTTCCATCCTGGGGATGACCCACCCCGAAGCGACCTATGTCAAGATCTGCTCGTTTATCCCTTTTCTGGCGCCGATGGTGATGTTCGTGCGTATCTGCATGAGCGAGGTGCCCTTTGGGCAAATCGCGGCGTCGATTGTCGGCATGGTGGCGACGTCCGGGGTGATCGGCTATTTGTCGGCGCGGATCTATCGCGTGGGCGTCATGATGTATGGCAAGCCGCCCAGGCCGGGTGAGCTGATCAAAATTCTCCACCAGGAGCGGCGCGTCGCCGGCTGACAACCCGTCAGTAGCTGAACCCCGCGGCGGCGTCCCGCAGTCCGTTGAGCAGACCGGCCAGGGTCGCCGAGAGCAAGATGGCCAGAACAATCCCGATCAGCATCATGATCAACATCGCCCGCGCCCAATTCTTTTTGTTGGGATTGGTCTGCGATCCCAATGCCCAGACCAGGAGCATAACAAAACCGACAAAGGGAATGCCGGAGACGATCAGCATGACGATGTAGTCGCCGATGCTCAGCGGCGGGGCCATGACCGCGGGCGCGCCGTAATACGCGGGTGTCGCCGCGGCCGCCGGTTGCTGGTAGGGAGCCACATACGGCCCGGGAGCGGACGACGTGTTTTGTGACACGCCGCAGGCACGGCAAAACTGCGCGCCATCGTCCATGGTTGAACCGCAAGACCGACAATATTGAGCCATGTTTACCTCCTGGATCGGCGGGGTCGCCGGCTATTTGACCGCGGCTTTGCGCCCCGGTTCGGGGATGCGGATCTCTTTGAGCACACCGATGGTGCGCGTGATCAGCTGGTGTAACTGCCTGGCGTCATCGGCGCCCAGGTTCGACACCACCTGCAGATAGTCGGAGATATAATCGTCGCGCAGGTCGTCGACGATCGCCATGCCTTTGGCGGACGCGGTCAGTGTTTTGGTGCGCCGGTCGTGCGCGCCCTGTTGTTCAATGATATAACCGCCGCCGGTCAAAGAGCGGATGATCGCGGTGACCCACGCTTTGGAAATGGAAAAATGCGCGGCAATGTCAGATGGCTGCACGGTCTCGCCTTTTTTAGTTTGTTCGGCGATGTATAACATCGCGCCGACTTCGCTGGCTTTGAACGGCGAGTTCAGCCGGCGGTTCATATTGATCCGCGTCAATTCGTAGATCACATCCGACAGTCCGGCGGCCAATTCGCAGCTCATATCGATACTCCTTCTCGCGCGTGTGCCACGCTCTTGTGATGGATTTGGAAATCTTTATGTACACTATAACGTATGACAACAAAGTTTTGTAATCTTTTCTTTTGTTGCCAATCGTGACCAGGCGACGCGGCGCGGGCAACGGAACTTTTGGCCGCCGGGATCCGTCTGTCAGGTAGCCACCATTCCAAAGGAGGGATTCGCATGCGCCATAAATACTGGTTGTTATTCCTGGTTGGAATCCTCGGACTTTCCCTGTTTCCCGGCTGCGCGCCGGCCGCGGCCAACGAGCGCGACCTGATGGCCGATACGCGCCCGATCGTCGACCCGGCGCCGGCCGAACCCGTGTCGCCGGCGTACGCGCAGGCCATGGCTCGCTTCGGTTGGGATTTGCTACGGGTCGCCGGCGCCGACCGCCGCAATGTACTGCTCTCGCCCGCCTCGGTCCATCTCGCGCTCTCAATGACGCTCAATGGCGCGGACGCGGACACCCGCGCCCAGATGCTGGCCCTGCTCGGGTCAGCGGATCTCGCGGATGCCGACGAGCTCAATCGGGCGGCGCGGCAGGCACTCGCGCGCTGGAATGCCCCCGCGCAAGACGCGCGCCTGACCATCGCCAACTCGATCTGGTTTGACCAGGGGTTGGAGCCAAACCCGGAGTTTTTGCAGATCAATGCCGATTACTACGCGGCGGCGGCCCGCAAACTGGACTTCCAGTCTCCGGCGGCACTGAAGGCCATCAACGGCTGGGTCCGCGAGGCCACCCGCGGCGTGATTCCCACCATCCTGGACCAGCTCCCGGCGTCGGCGGTGATGTACCTGATCAACGCCATCCATTTTCAGGCCGACTGGCAAGCGCCGTTTGCCCCCGTCGACACCCGTGACCGGACCTTCCATGCCCCCGACGGGGATGTGGAGGCTTCTTTTATGCAACGGTTGGGGACGATGCGCCATCTGGAACGCGCGGACTGGGCCGGTGTCCTGCTCCCTTACCAGGGCGAACGCTTCGCGTTTTTCGCGCTGTTGCCCCGGGAAGGGGTTTCTCCACGCGAGTGGCTGGCCGGTCGCGAGCGCTCTGACTTGCCAGATGCGGTCACATCCCTGCTGACCGCGACGGAGCAAAGCGTGCAGCTGACGCTGCCGCGCTTTGAGGTGTCATACAGCGCCCACTTGCAGGACGCGCTGGCCGCCCTGGGCATGACCGACGCGTTTGACGCCCGGCAAGCGGATTTCTCGCGGCTGCAGATGGACGTCGGCCGGGATTTGTACATCAGCGATGTCCTGCACAAGACCTTTTGCCGGGTCGACGAAAAGGGTACCGAGGCCGCGGCGGTGACAGCCGTCGAGGCCCGCGATACGGGGATGCCGGTGATCGGCCGGGAGCTGGTATTGGACCGGCCGTTTCTCTACGGGATCGTCGACTGCGAAACCGGCGTCCCGCTTTTCCTGGGTATTCTGGACAGCCCGGCGGCCGGATAACCTCTCAAGTCGTTCCAGCGCGGATCCGGCGCCGCTCTGTCAGGTTTGGGTCGGCCGGATGTAGCGCGCCGGAAACAGCAAAGAACGCACCGAGAGATGCCGCGTCAGCAGCCGCAACCAGTACCCGATCAGCGTGCCATTGACCAGCGCCGCCACCGCGGTCCCCGGCCCGATGCCCACCAGCCGCCGGACAAACAGCAACAAAAGCAGCGCCGCGATCGCGACACTGCTCAGGTCATAAAGGGTCTTGACGCGCCGGAACGGCAGCTCAAAATGGCGCGACAGATCGTTGACAAAGCGATCGTACGGATTGGGCGGCAAGCCGGTATCGATGAAGACCGCGATACCGACGGTTAACAGAACGATACCGGCGAGATAGTACAGGAGCTGGATGGCGACGCCATCCGGCCAGGGCGCGACCCAGGCCGAGAACAGATCCACCAGTTTGCCAAACACGACCGAGACGCCAAAAGAGAGCAGCACGCTCAGCCGCGGTTTTTGCGTCACCAGGGTCAGGATCAGCATCTGCAGCCCCATCACCAAATAACTCCAGGTGCCAAACGTGAACACCGGGAACGCCAGGCTGGCAATATACGCGACCGAGCTGGCGACCGAGGTCCCGAACCGCGAGCGCACCATCAGTGTGACGCCCAAGCTGATCAGCAGCAGTGCCAGCGGATAGTAGAATTCGACATATATCACCAGCCGTCGGGAGCGCGCCCGCTCCGCATGCGCAGGCGGGCCGCCCGGGCTTGCGCCGGCCGGCCCGTCGGGCGCCGGGATGTCGTCGCCTGTCACCAGCACGGATGGACCCGTGCGCGCAAGTACCGGTCGTAGATCCCGCGAACCGCGTCCATCTGTTCCGCGGTCAGCGGCGGCAAAGCGGCGGCCGCGGCGTTGTCCCGCGCCTGGGATTCACGGCTGGCACCCGGGATCACACAACTGACCGCCGCTTCCATCAGCACCCAACGCAACGCGATTTGCGCCAGCGACGGGCCGTCTGCCGTATCGGGGAACACCGCGCGCAACGCCTCGACCGCCTGCAACCCGGTCTCATAATCCACACCGGCAAAGGTTTCCCCGCGATCAAACGCCGCGCCTTCGCGATTAAAAGCACGGTGGTCGCCGGACGCGAACACCGTGTCGCGCCGCATTTTGCCGGTCAGCAAGCCGCTCGCCAGCGGCACGCGCACGATCACCCCGACGTCACGTTCCGCGGCCGCGGCGAAAAAGCGCTCGGCCGGACGCTGGCGGAACATGTTGTAGATGATCTGGACGGTCGCGACACCCGGATACTCGATCGCTTTGAGCGCTTCCTCGACCCGTTCCACACTGACGCCATAGTGGCGTATTTTACCCTGTTTGACCAAGTCGTCCATGGCCGCGAACACGTCGGGGCGGTAATAGACATCGGTCGGCGGGCAGTGCAACTGCACCAGATCGAGGATGTCCAGACCCATGTTGCGCAAACTGTCGTCGACAAAGCCGGTGAGGCTCTCCCGTGTGTAGCCATCCGCGACGTGCGGGCGCAACCGCCGGCCGCATTTGGTCGCGACCCGGACGCGGTCGCCGCCCAGCAGCCCCCGGCGCCGCAGCGTTTCCGCCACCGCGCGTTCGCTGTCGCCGTCGCCATAGACATCGGCGGTATCGATCAAAGTCACACCCTGATCCAGGGCGGCCGACACCGTGCGCACCGCGTCTTCCATGTCGAACGCGGCGCCCCAGCCGCCGCCGACCTGCCAGGTGCCCAGCGATACTTCCGAAACCTGATAACCGGTTTTACCCAATTTTCGTGTTTTCATCTCCTACCTCCTCAGCGGATTCCGCCATCTCTTACCACTATACCGCATCGGCGCCGTCCGACCGCGAAGCGCCGGGCATTGCTTTTTTCTCCCTCTGACTTAAAATAGAGTCATAACGAGAAAGAGGGGGTGGTGCCATGGCCAACAGAAGTCACATGACGAGCGAGAAGCGCAAGCCAAAGGCCAGCGAGAAAAACAAGCCGGCCAAGACAATCGCTTCGGCTGTTGTCCAACCCGAACTTGTAAAAAAACAAAGAAAAGTCAAACCGCCTGCGGAATAGCGATTCCCGTATCGTCATAAGCAAAAGGCCGGCACACGTGTGCCGGCCTTTTGTGTGTAACAAACCGCTGTCCAAATGTCATGGCCAGTCGACCCGGATGAGCCGGACGTTATGGCTGGTGCGCCCCCCGGCGCTGGTCGTAGTGTGGGCCCCGTCGACAAAAACCACCTGCCCATCTGTGACAAAGGGGATGTATTCGGCCGCCGGGTACCCGTCCAAACGGAGCCATTGCCCCGCGTCCAGGTCGTAAAACAGTGGTTGCAGCTCGGCGCCCGTGAAACGGAAAGCCGCGATCCGCCCATTGCAGGACGGCGCTTCGACGTACACGGTATGCCGCCCCGACACAAGCGGGAGCTCCTGTCCGCCCGTGAACAGGCGGATGCCGCTGGCATCTACGGCCTCCGGCGCCAGCCCCTGCATACCCTCTGAGAGGATCTTCCAGCTCTGCAAAAAGTCGGATGCGACCACGGCGTCCGCCGTCAAGCAGGCGCGGCTGAGAACCACCGACGCGTCCACGGTTCCACTCGCCGTCCCGTCGCCGCGCACACGGCGAATCTCGGCCACCCGGTCTCCGTCATACGCGAGGGTGCACCAACCGGCCGTCCCGTCCGCTAGCCGGTACGGTTTGGCGGCGTCCGCGGCACACAGCTCCAGCGCGCCGGCCGCGATCCCGTACTTGTAGACTGCGGTGCGCACCCCGGTTTCCGCGGC
>CAYZME010000008.1:30760-38219 GCA_964479435.1 uncultured Oscillospiraceae bacterium | reverse complement strand
AAATCAGCACAGGAGGTAAATATGGACAAATTCTTCGGCATCACCAAGGCCGGATCCAATGTCCGGACCGAGGTCATCGCGGGATTCACCACGTTCTTCACGATGGCCTACATCATGTTTGTCAACCCCAGTATTCTGGCCCTCACCGGCATGTCATGGAGCGGCGTTTTCGTCGCCACCATCCTTGCCACCGTCGTCGGCACCCTGATCATGGGTTTGATCGCCAACGTGCCGTACGCCGTCGCGCCGGGCATGGGGCTCAACGCGTTCTTTACTTTTACGGTCTGCTTCGCGTTGGGTTTCAAATGGCAGGAAGCCATGGCGATGGTTTTCATCTGCGGTATCATCAACATCATCATTACGGTGACCAAAGTCCGCAAAGCCATCATCAAATCCATCCCGCAAAGCCTGCAGCTCGCGATCGGCGGCGCGATCGGCCTCTTTATCGCCTACATCGGCATCAAGAACGCCGGTTTCCTCAAGTTCACATCTGACCCGGGCGCGAACATCGTGCTCGGTGACGGCACCGTCATCGCCGACTCATCGATCGTTCCGGCGCTCGAGAACTTCGCGCAAAAAGGCGCGATCCTCGCGTTGATCGGGCTGGTCATCATCGTCGTGCTGATGCTGCTCAAAGTCAAAGGCGCCATGCTGATCGGCATCGTCGCCACCACCTTGATCGGCATCCCGATGGGTGTCACACAGCTGCCCGAAAAGATCCTCGATGTCAGCATGGTGGGTGATGTCAAGGATGTCGCGTTCTCTTTCTTTGGCGACGTCGGCTTTTCAACCATGTTCGCGGAACCCGGGAAGATCTTCCTGGTGATCATCACCATCTTTGCTTTCAGCCTTTCCGATACGTTTGACACGATCGGCACCTTCATCGGCACCGGGCGTAAAACCGGGATCTTTGACGAGGCTGACGAGCTCGCGCTCGAGACCAGCTCGGGCTTCAAGTCCAAGATGGACAAAGCGTTGTTTGCCGACTCGACCGCGACCTCGATCGGCGCGTTGCTGGGCACATCCAACACCACGACCTATGTCGAGAGCGCGGCCGGCATCGGCGTCGGCGGCCGTACCGGCCTGACTTCAATCGTCGTCGCGGTTTTGTTCCTCCTGTGCCTCCCGTTCGCGTCGCTGTTCGGCATTGTCCCCGCACAAGCCACGGCGCCGGCACTGATCGTCGTCGGCATTTTGATGTGCGAGTCGTTTGCCGGCATCAAATGGAACGATTTGGACGAAGCCATTCCCGCGTTTTTCACCGTTGTGATCATGGCCTTCGCGTACAACATTTCCTACGGCATCGCGGCCGGCTTCATCTTCTACGTGATCGTCAAAACATGCCGTGGCAAATTCAAGGAAATCCACCCGATCCTGCTGGTGGCGACCCTGCTGTTCATCGCGAACTTTGTGATCATGGCAATCAAAGATCTCTGACCCCCCTGCGTAACCGGCTCCGCCATCTCGCAGGCCCGACAAGACCACAAAGACCCTCCTCTGGTACCAGGGGAGGGTCTTTTGTTGATCACCGAGTCCAGGACGTGGCGGCCGGAGTCGACCGGTCCCGCCCCGCTACACGGCCGTGCTTTGCCGCCAGAGCTTGGCGTACGCGCCGCCGAGGGCCAGCAGGTCTTCGTGGTTGCCACGCTCGATGATCGAGCCTTTGTCCAACACCAGAATCTCATCCGCGTTGCGAATGGTCGACAGGCGGTGGGCGATGACAATGGTCGCGCGGTCGCGCACCACGTGGTCGATGGCTTCCTGGATGCGCTTTTCGGTCTGCATATCCACCGCCGCGGTCGCCTCGTCCAGCAGCAGTACCGGCGTATCGCGCAACAGGGCGCGTGCGATCGAAATCCGCTGTTTTTGCCCGCCGGACAATTTGACGCCTCTCTCGCCGATGATGGTCTCATACCCATCCTGCATCTCGACAATAAACTCGTGCGCGCGGGCCATCCGCGCCGCCTGCTCGATCTGCGCGCGGGTGGCCGTTAAAACGCCATACGCGATGTTTTCCGCCACCGACCCGTTAAAGAGAAAAATATCCTGCATCACGATGCTGACGTGGTTGCGGATGCTGCGCGTCGTCAGGCGTTCCAACGGGTGTCCGTCCAGCAGAACCTGACCTTCGGTCGGCTCATAAAAACGCATCAGCAGGCTGGCGACCGTAGTTTTGCCCGCGCCGGTCGGCCCCACCAACGCGACCATCCGCCCCGGCTCGACGGTAAAGGACACGTTTTGCAACACTTCCATATCCTCGACATAGCGGAACGAGACGTCGCGGAATTCCACACGCCCGGTCATACGCCCTGGGTCCGCGGCGTCGGCCGGCTCTTTGATCTGCGGCTCTTCACCCAGGATTTCATCCATCCGCTCGATGCTGGCCAACGATGTCTGCAGGTCCTCGTTCATCCGCCCGAGCGCGGAGACCGGGCCATGGAGCAGGGCGAGGTACATCAGAAACGCGACCAGATCCTCGACCGCCACGCGGCCGGAGGCGGCCAATACACCGCCGGCGGCCATCACCAGCGCCGTCGTCAGATTGTTGAACAGCTCGATGCGCGGGTGATACAGCGCGCTTTTGGTCAGGGCGTTCATCATTTTATTCGTAAAGTCGTACGCGCAATGCTCGATGCGCCCCAGCCCCATATCCTGGCGGTTGAAGGCCTGGATTTCACGAATGCCGGAATAATTCTCACTGGTCGTCGCCGTCAACTCGGCCAACGATTGCTGGGTGCGCTTGAAGAGCGGCCGCACCGAAGTCGCGTACTGGTACAGGCTGATCGCCAAAAAAGGCATAAAGGCCAGCGAGATCAGCGCCAGCAGCGGGTTGAGCACAAACAACAAAGTAAAGATCCCCACCAACAGCACTGTGTTGATGATCAGGTCGGGCACCACGTGGGCGATCAGCATCTCCAGGTTGGCCGGGTCGTTGATCGTGCGCGAAATCAGCTGCCCCACCTGGCGGTCGTGGAAATACCCCAGCGACAGCCCCTGCAGGTGGTCATAGACGCGGATGCGCATGTCGGAAACGAAGTTCCACGCCGATTTGTGGGCAAAGTAGGTGCGGGCGCCGCCGCACACCGCTGAGATCAGATACAGCCCGGCCAGCATCAGCCCCAGCCGGATGGACATCCGCGCCAGATCGGGGTGCTGTTCGCGGATCAGGCCGGTGATCTCGCGCACCACCATCGGTGTCACCAGCTGGGCCGCGGTCATCAACAGGATGACCGCGAGCGTGATAATCATGTATTTCCAGTAGGGGCGCGCCAGCAGCAACATGTCTTTTACCATTTGGAGCGCCGTGCGGCGCCCCTTGCCGGCGTGGCCTTTTTTCGGGGTCGGCATGTCTAAACAACCTCACTTTTTTATTTTTCAAACGCCGCCATTATAGCACGCGCCCCGGCGAGGCGAGCCGCGGGTACCGGGCTGGCGCCGCACGGGAATCGCGGCGCCGGCCGGCGCCGCGTACGCCGCAGGTCCCCGCAAGAAGCGGCGGTTAGATATCGTGAAAAAAGCCCTGCATGTGTTCGAGCGGGAAATCCATCAGCGGCATCGATACCGTGCGTTCACTCAAGGCCGACGCGTATACTGCCAGAACCGTTTCGACCGCCGCGCGGCCGGAGGCTCCGTCCGCGCGGGGGGCCCGTCGCTGCTCCAGTGCCGCCAAAAAATCCGCGTACAGCAGCGTATGCGGCGCGGCGATCCAGCGCATTTCATATAGGCGCTGGCCGCGGGCCATGTCCCAGAGCGCGGAGAGGATAAACGCGGCGGTACGGCTCTTGCCCCGCTGGTCACGCAGAGAAAGCCGGGGACGGCCGGCGCCGATGCCGGCCGTCAACGTCCCTTTGGTGCCGGTCAACGAGATTTCCGCTTCCTGGCGCCGCGGCGGTGTATTGGTCGTCCCTTCGATCAGGCACAGGGCGCCGGATTGCAGCTCCAGCACCGCCATGCCGACGTCTTCGGCCTCCATGCGGTGCGCGCGGCGGGCGATCAGGCCGGTCGCCCGGCAAGCGGGCGAGTCCATCAGCCACAAGAGCAGATCCAGCCCGTGGATGCTTTGGTTCATCAGGGAGCCGCCGTCGAGTTCCCAGGTGCCGCGCCAGGCTGCGAGGTCATAATAGGCCTGATCGTGTCCCCAACGCACATGCACACGCCCCTGCAACACATCGCCGATCAGGCCTCCCGCCACGGCGTCGTGCAGCTCGCGCATCAGGGGTACGTAGCGGAATTTATGTCCGACGGCGATCTGTTTGCCCAGGCTCTCCGCCTCGACGAGCAGGCGATCGGCTTCGACCAGAGAGAGGGTCAGCGGTTTTTCCATCACCAGGTGGGCGCCCGCCCGCATACTGTCGATCCCCATCGCCGCGTGGGTGCCGCTGGGGGTCGTTACCGCGACGATGTCGGGGTGTTCGGCGTCCAGCATTTTGCGGTAATCGGTGTACACCCGGGCGGTTTGGCTTGGGCGATGGCCGCGCGCCTCTCTGCCTGACAGCAGGGACTGCGCACGCGCCGCGTCGGTGTCGGCGACCCCACACAGCACCAGCTTGCCGGCAAGATGACGAACGGCCCGCAGATGGCTGGCGGCGACCCGGCCGCAGCCGATCAGGGCGAGGCGCAGGGGCCGGGGTGGGTTTTTGCTCATGCTTTTTCCTCCGCCACCGCGCCGCCCGTGTTCACGAGCGATGCAGAAACGTACGCGGGCGGGCCGGGTAAGAGCAGGCCCGCGCCCGCTGTGCAATCGGCAACCATTTGCTCCAGTTCGCTCCCCCGCCCGGCGGGGATCAGCACCGGGAGATCGACATCCATCCCATACACTGCCTCTTGGAGCGTAAAGCCGGCGTGTTCCGCCTGGCGGCAAAACCGCTCATAATCTCCATATGCCAGTGTGACATGATACGATTCGGACAGCGTCATCCGCACCGGCTGCGCGGCCGCGACAGCCGCTGCCGCCGCCTGACCGTACGCGTGCACCAGTCCACCCGTGCCGAGCAGGGTGCCGCCAAAATAGCGCACGACCACCAGAGTGGCGTCTTCGATGGCTTGGCGGCGCAGGATATCCAACACCGGCAATCCCGCCGTCCCCTGCGGCTCGCCGTCGTCCGAATAGCGTTGCAAACGCACGGCGCCGCCGATCACCCACGCATACACGTGATGCGAGGCGTCGGGGAATTCGGCCTTGGCGGCGGCCAGCAGCGCGAGCGCCTCTTCTTCGCGCGCCGTTGGAGCGGCCAGCGCGATGAAAACCGAGCGCCTTTCCTCCGTGCGGACACGCGCCGGGCGGGCGAGGGTAATATAGGACGGCCGCGCCATCTTAGTCCAGATAATCCTTGAGCGCTTTGCTACGCGACGGATGGCGGAGTTTGCGCAAGGCTTTGGCTTCGATTTGGCGGATGCGCTCGCGGGTGACATCAAATTCCCTGCCGACTTCCTCCAACGTGCGCGGGCGGCCATCGTCCAGACCAAAACGCAGGCGCAACACTTTTTCTTCGCGGGTCGTCAAGGTGTCCATCGCGTTGAGCAGTTGTTCGCGCAGCAGCGTGTAGGTCACCTGGTCGACGGGCGACAACGCGTCGTCGTCGGGGATGAAGTCGCCGAGGTGGCTGTCTTCTTCTTCGCCGATCGGCTTTTCCAACGACACCGGCTCCTGCGAGATCTTCATGATTTCGCGCACCTTCTCCACGGTCATGCCCATGGTGTCCGCCAGTTCCTCGATCTCGGGCTCACGGCCCAGTTCCTGAACCAGCTGACGCTGAATGCGGATCAGCTTGTTGATGGTTTCCACCATGTGGACGGGGATGCGGATGGTGCGGGCCTGGTCGGCAATGGCGCGCGTGATGGCCTGCCGGATCCACCAGGTCGCGTATGTGCTGAACTTGAATCCCTTGCTGTGGTCAAATTTGTCGACCGCTTTGATCAGGCCCAGATTGCCTTCCTGGATCAGGTCGAGGAACGACATGCCGCGGCCGACATATTTCTTGGCGATGCTGACGACCAGGCGCAAGTTGGCTTCGATCAGGCGGCTTTTGGAATCGAGGTCGCCGTCGACGATGCGCTGCCCATAGATCTGTTCTTCTTCGGCGGTCAACAGGGGGATTTTACCGATTTCTTTTAAGTACATGCGGACGGGATCGTCCACACCTACCCCTTCGATGTTTTCCAGATCCGCGTCTTCAGACGCGGAAGTATCTTCTTCGCCGGATGGGTCAGGGATGATCTCTACGCCTGCCTCTTCCAGGCGATCCAAAATCTTCTCCGTCTGGTCGAGGTCCAGTTCGGCCGCTTCGATCACGGTCATGATCTCTTTGTACGAAATCTGATTGTTGGATGAGCGGGCGATGGTTTGCAGTTCAAGAAAGATGGTCGTGTTTTTTTCTGCCATATAAGCCTCCTTTGGCGCGATTGTTGCCGTTTATACTATTCGCTCTCGTGCGGGGTAATTCCTCTTTTATTTAGCCCAGGCGGGGAAAATTGTGATCAGGGATTTTGAAAACGCACATTCGGGTATCTGTTTTGTAAAGAGTATATCAAGCGGAGCTCGATCCGTGAGGCTGATTCCGGGGTGGCAATTGTATGGCGCGCGTCCATCCCCTATACTCTATCTTTATACGGTTGCAGGGGCTTTCGCAAGCAGGTTGCAGCCGCGATCATCATCGGGAGCATGAAAGATGCAGCAGATGGATACTTCGCCCGGCGCACTGACGCGCCTTGTGTGGCCGATTTTTGTCGACAACATCCTCCGCACTTTGATGGGCAATGTGATCATCATGCTGATGGGCCGTCTTTCCGATTCCGTTGTCGCCGCCGTGGGGACCGCCAATCAGATATTCAACATGGTCAATCTCATTTATACCATGTTTGCCGCCGCGGCCGGAATTGTGCTCAACCAGCAACTGGGGGCGGGACGCGATAAAGACGCGGCGGATGTGATGGTCATCGCGACCGGCGTGCAGGTGCTGTTCAGCCTGGCGGCCAGCGCGGTGCTGTTCTTTTTCGCGCCCAACTTGCTGCGCTGGATTGTCAGCGATCCCGTCCTGGTGCGCGAGGGCGCGGCTTACCTGCGCATCATCGGCGGTTTGTCGATCGTGCATGCCCTCTATTTTCTGGCGACCGCGATCTGCCGCAGCTACGGGTATACGCGCTTCCCCATGTATGCGGCCCTCGGCATGAATCTGGTCCATCTCGTCGGCAGCGTGATTGTCGTGTTGCGTCCCTTTGAAACGCCGTTCACTGGCGCGACCGGCGTCGCCTGGATGGCGGTGTTGAGCGTGCTCTGCGCGCTGTTCCCCCTGACGTGGATCCTCGTCCGCAGAATCGGCTACCGCCTGTATGTGCGAAAGATTCAAGTCGCGGTCCTGAGCGTCGTCGGATCCATTCTCAAAGTCGCGCTGCCCTCCGGTGTGGAGGCTTTATCCTATAACATCGGCCAGATTCTTGTCACCGCTTTTCTATCCCCGCT
>CAYZME010000008.1:28105-30750 GCA_964479435.1 uncultured Oscillospiraceae bacterium | reverse complement strand
CACCGTCGTCCTCACCACCCGCGTCATCGCCCAGACGATCACGGGCTTTTCCTTTATGGGGGCATATTCGATCGGGCAGGGCGGACAGATTGTCGTCGGCCACCTGGCGGGCGCCGGCAAACTGGCTGAAGCCCGCACTTTCACGTTGCGCAACTTGCGGATCGGCCTGGCGCTCAACATTGGTTTTTCGCTGTGCGCCCTGGCGCTGGCGCGCCCGTTGATCGGCCTGTATACACAAGATCCGGCGATCATCCGCCTGGGGATGGTCATCTTGCTGATCGATGTCGCCGTCCAGATGGCGCGCTCGAGCAATATGGTGGTGGGGTACGCGATGCGCGGTGTCGGCGACGCCATGTACACGATGAAAATCTCGCTCCCCCTGGTGTGGTCGGTGAATATCGGGCTGGGGTACCTGCTCAGCCGCGGGTTGCAGTGGGGATTGGCGGGGGCCTGGATTGCCATCGCGCTCGATGAGTCGATCCGTGGGACCATGGTCTATTTCCGCTGGAAGTCGCGAAAATGGGAGAAAAGCATCCTGGTTAAAAGCACGGTTGCGGAGGGTGAGCGGTAGCTCCCTCCCTGCTCCCTTTCTGCCCCGATCCGATGTGCGTTTGCACCGGAATACGACCTCGGCAAGACCGGCGCGGATGGGGTGTTTTCGATCATTGACATCATTTGCGGCCCTGTCTATAATGGTAAAGCGTTTGGGTGGTTAGCTCAGCTGGTTAGAGTACTTGCTTGACATGCAAGGGGTCGTTGGTTCGAGTCCAATACTACCCACCACGTGAAACCCGCATGGCTCTAGGTCATGCGGGTTTTTGTGTCTCAGGTGGTGGGGACTTTGGTGGGGACTTGGCAACCAATTCGAAAAATCTAGATCGGTGATAGCGTGAGCTAGATAGATATGGGTGTAAGTGGTTTGCGTGTACAATTGATAGATATGTAGCTTCCCTCATTTCCGATCTACAAGATTTCTGACAACTTCCCATTTTCCCTGCTCTTGATCAGCTATAGCAGCTCCTCTGCGAGAGATCAATTCCCAGCGCATCCCAGGTGCGCCATCCGAGTAGGGGACAAGTCGGAAAAAGAGCAGATAACGTGTATCCTGTTGCGGTTTATTCGTCATCGCTACGGTTTCTGGTAAAGCCACCTCTGTCGCGTTTTTCCAGACAATTGCGTCTTCATCAATCCAGCATCCGTATACATCATCATTCACATTCTCGAAGATGTCTAATGTTGTTTCGATGATCAGATCTGCAACTTCCACCATTTCTTCAACAGAGTGGTATTGATCAACGATCGCCGATAATGGGCGCTCAACTTTCTCGTTAATAAGCGGAGAGGACTCCATATAAGACACGAGATTGCTGCGAGCGCTCACTGAGAGTAAATACGGGATCTCCTCAAAACAGGTAGGGTCGATCTCTTTGTTCTCATCAATCGGAAGTACCAGCAGATCATTCACGATGGGTACAGGCCAAGCAGCTACATCTACTTTTGTGGCACACACCAAATACCGTTGTCCCTGTTCGGGTACCCAGTCCAGTTCGATCTGCGGGTAGCGGTTAATGGGCACATCCGCATCAATCATGTTGTCCGAGTTTTTTAGCCATTGAACAACTGTAAACCAGTCTTGTGAAAACGTTGTGATATCCGGAACCGGTTTGTTGCCAGTATATCTCCCGATGAAAATATAGGAAGATTGCTTTATGAGTGTGTCTTCATCCCATTGCGGTTTTTTCTGCTCCACCAGAACTCCCAGAGGCAAGTCAGCAGCTGTGTTTTGCAGAGGACCGTTACACCCTGTGACAGCTATCAACAATACAAATATTAGAACGATCTTTTTCATATAATTACCCCTCCCCTCAACTCTTCAATGGATCTGCCCAATTCATCGCCGTTGAAATAAGTGGTATATATTGATGGTATCCCCCCTTCCCCGCCCCACTGGCTCATTTTTCCATCCGTATATAAGCGCGTGTTGGTTTGGGGTATGTAATTTGAACTGACTGTTGTTGCCGAGATCGTTGGTGTGTTTACATACCTTCCAATCTGAGTAGTACTACTCGCCGCCTCCCAATATGATAAAGTCCCCAAAGGTGCCGCATATACCACCGAGCTATATGCAAGAATTGAAATATTATGAAAATTAATATAAATATTTCAAATATTTCAATCACACATTTTTCCGCCCCCCCCATTTATAATATTGACTTCTCAATTCTAATTCAACATATCTCAACATATATGTCAATACTTCGGTACGGTTCGAGATTTTTCGCGCTTCGTTTCCCACCGGGTATTTGGTCGCCAACCGACGATCGACTCGTTATCCGCCTCCCAACTGTCCTGATGTGTCATGCTCATATAGCGTTTCTGCCCCCACCCTAAGCTCCCTACATGACTTAATCTGGCGCAAACCAGCATCAAGGCCGAGGTTCCATCGGGGAAAGCTCCGACCACTCTGGAGTCTCACAGAATCTCGGTGACGTCATCTACTCGGCGTACGGCAATCCCAACCAGATGTATCTCACCCAACGCTTCCTCGACGCTGATCTCACGTTTCTGGTATCGCTGAGTCATTGCCGTTTCGAATGTCAACGTCCGCAGCTTCGAGATCTAGAGGGTCACATTCCCTGCCCAGG
>CAYZME010000008.1:8573-28095 GCA_964479435.1 uncultured Oscillospiraceae bacterium | reverse complement strand
TGGGATCCCGCCCAGGTGTCGATTGGTGTCACGGTCGGAACCGCGAGTTCATGAAAAAACCGCCCGAAGGCGGTTTCATCAACGAAATTCTATGCTTTTTCCGAGATCACTCGATTGGCAGACTTTTACGGTAAGCTTCCTTTGCTTGGTTCAGACTCATTTCATTAGCTCCGCCTTCGGAATCAGGCTCATCGCGCTGTAGCGGGTCGTCTTCCCAACCGCAGAAATCACATACGTCCCAACTACGTTCTTCTCGAAGCCCCGGCTTTCCGCAACAAGGACACTTGACTGTATTCATCTTTTATCCTCACTTCCGTACGGCACTGCCGTACTGCTCGAGCTGTCGCAGCCAATATGCGTATCCATCGGTCGGTTTATAGAGTGTTTGAATCACTCCATTTTGATTTATAATTCTAATATTATTTGTAACTTTATTATTCCGAAAAATATAACCTGAATCGCTTTGGAATCCTTCTACCTCTCATTTTCGCTGGAGATTTATTGAGTGATCGTCACCTCAAGCACTTCGCCGCTGACGGCGTCGATTTCGTACTCATATTCTTTCCCCTGGTAGATGAACTCGACTTCATAAATCCATTTGCCATCTTCACGCTCCCGCTCGATCTCCAGTTTGGCTATTTGACTTTCTGTCACACCCAGATGCCGCAAGGCAATCGCCAGCGCTTGCCGCGTATCGATCTCATCCCCGGCTCCCGCCGTGGGGGCGCTGGATTGCGGCTTTTCACCGGAGGAATCAGGGAGTGATTCGATTGAAATTTCGAGAATTTCGCCGCTGACGGCGTCGATTTCGTACTCATATTCTTTCCCCTGGTAGATGAACTCGACTTCATAAATCCATTTGCCATCTTCACGCTCCCGCTCGATCTCCAGTTTGGCTATTTGACTTTCTGTCACACCCAGATGCCGTAGGGCAATCGCCAGCGCTTGGCTCATGCTGATGGCATCGGCAGGTGGTTGGTGCGGATCTGTCGTCCCGGATGAATCGCCACTTTGTGTACGTGTGGGTTTGGGTTTGATATCCGCGTCGAGGATGACACCTGTTACGGCATCGATGTCGTACTCATACTTAGTCTGTCCGACATAGAACTCCACTTCAAAGACACGCCGGCCTTTCTCGTATTCCCGCTCGATCTCCAGCTTGGAAATTTCATTTTCGCTGACCCCGGCCGCACGCAAAGCGGCTTGCAGCGCCTGATCCGCATGAATAGAAGATGTGCCGCCGCTCTGGTGGATATCCAGCTGCAGGTTGTTTTCGTTGACTCTTTCCCGGATCTCACGGATGGGCAATCCGGCCCACTCGTCAGCCTGGACGGAAGCATCCGCTTGAACGAGCCTGGCGATCAGAGACGCCTTGCCTGCTGAGATGCCATACTCTCTCTCCCACATTTTGATCTCTTCACTCTGCAACGATGCTTGACTCATCACGGCCGCCTCCGTGCCGACTTGTTGTAAATAAGCCGTGACTTGATCTGTCACACGTTCTTGCAGTCTCTTTTGATCGCGCTCCCGTTTGCTCTGCACGGTAATCAATACCGCGCTGTCTTCGCTGTCGAAATACTTCTCTTGCGCCATCGCGGCGATCAACGCCTGAACGGTCTGATGCAAATCTTTCTTATGTATCTCGAGATCGTTGACCAGAACCCGCCCCTCTTCATCCAGCGGCGTCATTTTCAGCACACGATCGGCGCGATTCAAAGACAGCATCACGCTGGGATTGACATCGAAATACAACGTCGATTGTGGCGTATACCTCACGTATGCCGCATAAGCGCCCAATAGAATCAGAAGACCGACCGCAAGGACGCCGACGAGACGCCAAACACGCAGTTGAATGGAAGCATCTTTCTTCGCCAGCGGCGTATCTGCCAGCGGCGTATCCGCCAGTGGCGTACTCTCACGGTCTGGTGGAATGATCGAATTTTGCATTTGCTTTACCTCGCTGGCCCCGGCACGCGATGGCCGACAACGGCTTGACGCACCCGCTTCTGTCACGCTACTTGCCCGGAGCGGACAGCCATAGGCAACTTATTTTTACTCTCTTATTTTAACATACCTTCTTTCGCGTGCCCGTAACGCCCGCGCTTACCCACGTGGAATCCCTACGTTCGCGACTTTGTTGCCACAGGCTCTGCCGTATTCCCTTCTGCTATACTGCTTTTGAAACCATTGGGGAGGGTGTACCTATGAATATTCTTGTCATCGACGGCCAGGGCGGCCGTGTCGGCAAACTGTTGGTAGAGCAGCTGCGCCAATCAATACCGGCAGCACATATTACGGCGGTGGGGGCCAATGTCGCGGCGACAGCGGCCATGCTAAAAGCGGGTGCCGACCAAGGCGCGACGGGGGAGAATCCGGTGGTAGTCAACTGCCGCGAGGCCGATGTGATCGTCGGTCCGATCGGCATCATTATGGCCGATTCGTTGCTGGGCGAGATCACCCCAGGGATGGCACTCGCGGTCAGCGGCTGCCCAGCGCCCAAAGTCCTGGTTCCGGTCAATCGCTGCAAACATACCATTGTTGGCTTGCAAAACCTGACCCTGTCCGATTACATCCAGCTCGCGGTTGAAACGGTTTGCATGCTGGGATCTGCTGCCGGCAAATAAAAAAAGGCGGCCACAGCCGCCTTTTTTATCGTCAGGATGAAACGGAAGGCGGTGCTTCCGGCTCATAACTCTCACCGATGGTCAGATCGCACCGCGCGCGAACAGCGAAAGCTTCGAAATAGCGATTTTCCATCGGGATCCATTCCGACTCAAACCGCTGCCACAGCCGCTCTCCGCTCCGCTGGCGGACGCGGCGCGCTTGTTCGGTGCGCGAGATGCTGACAAAAACCGCCAGATCATAATCGATGCCAATCCGTGGATGCATCCCGTACACGCCCTCAACAATCACCAGTCGGTCGGGCACAATCCGCACCGGTTTTTCGGCATACGCGCGGGTCGTACAATCATACACGCGATGAGAAAACGCGCCGCCCGCCCGCAAGGCCGCGGCGACTTCGTCCCGAAAGCGTTCGTAGTGGATATTTCCCCCCGGCTCGGCCAAACGCGCGGCGGTCTGCAATTCCGGCGGCAAAAAGAAATCGTCCATGTGGATGACCGCGGCCGCGCCGCCATACAATTCTTGCAATGCGCCCGCCAACGTGCTTTTGCCGGACCCGCAGGGTCCTTCGATTGCCATCACCAACGGCGGGCCGCCAATTGACGTTGCCGGCAAGCGCCGCTCGATCGCCTGCACCACTTGCAGATACGGCAGATGTGCCTGGCGCATGATGCGGTATCCGGGGCGGTAGACCTCACGGTAAATCGCGCTGTGTCCGACCGCCGGATAGCCCTGTGCCGCCTGTGCGTCGATATACGACTCAACCTCCGCGACCGGGCCCGCCAGCTCACCCGAACGGCACGCCTCGCGGAGTCGCTGCAATCGCCGGATGTAAATCGGCACGGAGTCCGGGCTCGATTGCGCCGTCGCCGAGAAAACCCGCGCGATCGCCTCGGCACCCACGCCCGCCGCCTCCGCGGCGACGACATCCAATCGACACAACCCTTCGCCCAGCGGTTCGCACAAAATGCGCCCCGGCTCTTTTTCTGTCGAATCGCGTAGCGAACGCACCTCTGCACGGATCCGGCTCGCAACCTCCGCCGCGTCGTCAAGCAAATGCCCGCCGCCAAACGTGGCCTGAAAGACAAATTTGATCCAATCTTGAATCGTAGCCCGCGGATGCGACGCCACATGAGTCAGCAGCGCGTCAAACCAATCGGGTTCAGGCATCCGGCTTAAGCAATCGCGCGCGTTGCAAGGCGAACAAAATCGGCGGGATCAGGACGATCTGCAGGATGATGCCGGGGATCGCGTTGAGAAACGCGGAGGCATAAAAGACCTGCCAGCCGAAATTGATCCCGGCCATCGGGTAGAAAATCAAAGCGGCAATTCCCCATACAATGCGCCCGACGATCATCGTCAAAATCAAAGACACGTACAAGTACAGTGGTTTTTTGGGCAACAGTTTGTACAGCAGCGCAGCCGCCAGCCCATACGCGGCCAATTCAAAGGCCATCACGACCGCTTGTGGGAACATGGGCGGCATGGTAAACAACAAACTGCGCAACAACGGCGTGATAAATCCAACCGCCAAGCCGTACGGGAAACCACACACAAACCCGCAGAGCAAAACCGGCAGGTGCATCGGCAACAACTTGCTGCCGATTTCCGGGATCTGACCGGTTAAAAAGGGCAATAACAATCCCAATGCCAAAAACAATCCGGATAACACCAGTTTGTAAATGGCCTGGCTTCGCATGGCGGCGCGCGTTCCTGAAGTGCTCATATCTTTCTCTCCTCATAAAAAATAGAAGATCCGCCCCCTTGGGGAGCGCCATATCTTCCCGGTTGCAGTGCGTACTAAAACAGTGGGAAAGCGGCTTGGCCGCCCGGTCGATTGAATCGACTCCTATATTACTATGGTATGAGCCACCCGATTGACTGTCAATAGATGTGACAATCGCTGCAGGTCAGCATGTAAAGATCTCCAGGAGGGAATGCGTGATTTCGGGCGGGTTATCCGCGCGATACACCGCACCTGCACAGCTCTGTAATTGGCTATTATCGCAAATTCAACAAATCGTTTTCACGGATTTTGTGTACATTTTTACCAAATGACCATTGACAGACCCGCGATCGGCTGGTAAGATCGAAGCAGGCTCCAGGGAAACCGGACTCGTTCCTTGACAGACCGATATACCGCCGGGTAAAACCGGAAGTGGACAGCGATTGACGGCGTGATGTCATCGGCAGGTGGAAACACCGGCAAGTGGTAACACGAACAAGTTGCCAGTCGATCAAAGGAATCACTTTTGAATGATTGTTTCGCCAAAGATCTGGTATCTGTAACGAGGGAATGGTTTAGTCGGGATTCGTACGGGAGATGGGAATTCACCAATTAGGGTATACGGGATGTCGTAGGATAAAAAAAGGTTCGCTGGAGCCTTTTTTTTTGCATTTTTCAGGTTGCGCTCACCGCGCGATTTCCGCGATATAGGGCAGATTGCGCCCTCGTTCCTGAATATCCATCCCGTACCCGATGAGCCGGGTACTCGAAATCTCGAACCCGCAATACGCGATCGGGACATTGATCATTTGCTGATCCGGACATAACAACAGCGTACACACCTGAATCCGCGCCGGCTGGCGCGCCTCCAACGTTTGAACCAGATACGCGGTCGTCAGACCGGTGCGGATAATATCCTCCACCACCAAAACAGGCTTGCCGGTGATCTCCAGATCCAGATCGCGGGTAATTCGTACGATCCCCTGCCGGCTGGTAGCGTGCGGATACGTCCCGATCGTGATGAAATCCAACGCGATCGGCAGGTCGATCGCCCGGCTGAGATCGGCAAAAAAGTACATCGACCCTTTCAACACGCTCACCAGAATCAAGTCCTGGCCGGCAAAGTCCCGGCTGATTTGCGCGCCCAGCTCACGGACACGGCGCGCGATTTCCTTGGCGCTAAAGACAACCCGTCCGGTTTGAATCGCCTCCATCCATCAATCCTCCCGGGGCGCGCCGAATCGTTCGGCTAGCGCCTGCATATCCCGTTTGTATAAAATTTTCACATTGATCCCGGGGTATAACTCCCGCAGTTTTTTGGCTTTGCGGTTTTTCATCGTCACATAGCGTTGATTCATGGTTGTCAACTCGATATACGTGTTAAATTTCGGCAAAAAGAAATCCGGCGAAAAAGCCATTTTCACACTGCCTTCCGAGTCCCACTCGACCGGGAATGTCCGCGGCTCGTAACGCCACTCGATTTGATACATGTCGAGGATGCGCGCGAATTCTTCCTCGGCTTTATTTTTAAAATCTGGCACCGTCATCGGATGCTCGACTGCCGCCAATTCGCGCGCCTCGGCCGCCTCCTGCCGCCGCGTCAGATGCGACTGCGCCAGTGCAAACAGGACATCCGCGCATTGTTGCGCGCCCAGCCGGTCCGTATGCAGCGTGATTTGATAGTGCGCCGGATCTGTCAAATCGACGCCATACACGGTCGACACGAACCGCCGATGTTTGCGATCCGATGTCTCGAGCAAACGCGCGGCCTCGGTCGCTGGCAGTTTGTACATTTTGCGGAACCTGTCGTTCCGCACCGACTGGGAAGCGATCATTCGCACATGCAGCGCGTCCGGATCGTCGGCAAACAACGCCTGCGAACCAAAGCCGACCAGTACCAGAGACCGGGTCGCGGCCAATTGGCGCAGCCCTTGCTCCATCCGCTCTTTGTAAGTGCGGCCGTCCGTGCCGCTGGCAAGAAAGCGCTTGGCACTCTCCATGAGCATGCGATATTCGTGCGTCCCGGCCAATTCTGAGAAAAAAAGCTCAAACAAATCCGAGCGGCGGACCAAGTCCCAGCCCAGGCGCTGCGCAATCAACTGTGCGACTTCGTCTCCCAGGCTGCCCGGCTGCCGCGAAATCGTGAGGATCGACACGTCTTTACCTCCCGCGTATATCGATGGGGTCAACCATATTGTAGGACACATCCTGTCCGGAAAGTACCCCGCTGCAAAACGGACAAGACCGCGGCCCCTTTGTATAATGAGATTAAAAGAGCCATTGCTGGTTGCAGGGCAGGTGATGAAAATGAAAAAAGTGCTACTGACCGGCTGCGCCGGCCAGATCGGCGGCATGCTGATGACCGGATTGCGCGAAACGCATCGGTACGAAATCATCGCGACAGCACGCCACGCAGATACAGAAAAGGGGATTGTCGCCCTGGACCTGCGCGACCAAGCGACCGCGATGCGATTGTTCGCGGGTGTGGATACCGTCGTCCACATGGCGGCGTTTCTGGGCCCTTTCGACTTTGAAGAACGCATTATCCCCAACAATGTCATCGGTACATTCAATCTCTTTGAAGCCATGCGCCACAACCATTGCCGCCGCATGGTCAACGGCAGTACGAATCATGTCATGGGGTTTTATCGTGTCGATGAGCGCATCGATACAGACTCGCCGCCGCGGCCGGACACCCTGTACGGCCTTGGCAAAGCCATGGTCGAGGTCATGGGGCGGTATTATTGTGACAAACATGGGATTTCCTGCATCAACATCCGCATCGGCCATTACTCGCGTACCGATCGCCCGCTCAGCCCGATGAAAACACGCACCTGGGTCAGCCACAGCGACATGCTCCACCTGGTCGAATGCTGCATCGACGCGCCGGATGAGGTGCGCTATCTCAACCTTTTTGGCGTCTCCGCCAACCACGGCCGTTTTTGGAACACCGATGGCAGCGAGGAACGCATCGGTTATCATCCGCAGGATGACGGTTCCCGTTATTTGGCCGAAGCACAAGAAGTCAGTTGGTGGAAAAACACAGACGGCACCGGTTACCGGGATGAGACCGGCTATATGGGTATGGATTTCATCCATATCGATGGACGCGCGCCACGGCATCGGCGCGCCGCCGGGCCGCAGGCGCCCCGACAAGACAGCGACCAGGCGGATCAGTTAGCGCACCACAACCCCGACACCGTCCGGGATGACTAAAACCTGGGCGCCCAGCCCAGCAGGCTGGGCGCCCGACCCAACCAGGCGTTCCGCGATTTCCAGCGCGTGCTCGAGGTCACGCGCTGGAACCATGCCCATGGCCGCGACCGTTTCCTCTGGCAGGTCTGAGACGACAACGATCGTCCGCCCGGTCATGACCCGCGCCAGGATCTGGGATTGCCATTGATCGGGCAACGTATCGACCATTGGCCGTTTCGCGATCGCCGCGGTAATGGCCTGTGGCGTCGGCCGTTTGCCGGGCGCGCGCTCCATATCGGGGTCCCCTTGCGCGAAGGTTTGATACATTCCTTGTGAACCTACCCCATCCTGACAGCGCGCGACGGCGATGATGACCCCTCCTGGCGGGCAACAGGCTTCCGCTGCGGTCATACATTTGACGGCCTGATACAAATCGCGATCCAGCGGGTATCCTCCGTTCGTCGCCACAACGATCGGGGCCGATTGCGGTTTGATATGGGAACGAGCCGCCAACCACTCACAGCCGGCGTCGTGAGCGGCATTTGCCGCGCCGGCGAACGCGGCGGCGATCCGATGCGAGGGATCGATTACGACGTTGAGTATAAAGGCCAGCTTGGCGGTTTTTGCCGCCTGAACCATGTCGGCGTGGATGGGGTTCCCCGGGAGCACACCGGTCCGCGCACAGGGGTGCGCGATCAGAGCCGCGCAATGGTTGGCCATCACCGACTCCCGGCCCGCAATACCCGGCAAGACCGATTTGCGCCCGCCGGAAAAACCGGCGAAAAAATGCGGCTCGATCAATCCCTCGGCGATCAGCAAATCGGCTTCGACCGCCAAACGATGGAGCGAAAGCGGCGCGCCGGAAGGCAGCGAACCCAAATGAACCAATTGCACCTCGTCATCGGCATCGTGCACGACGATGCGCGCGCCATAGGTGTCCGCCACGTCGCCAAAACGTTCGCTCAACTCCGGAGATCGGGTCGCGCGATGCACGCCGGTTGCCACAAGTATTGTGATTTCCGCGTGCGGCGCGCCGGCGCGGATTTGCTCAAGCAGAAGCGGCATCGTGATATCGCTGGGCATCGGGCGCGTATGATCCGGTGTGGAGATAACGATGTGGCGCTTGCCGCGCGCCAAGTGGTCCAAGCGGGTAGACTCGAGAGGATGCGCGAGCGCGTCCTTGACACAGGCGATGGGGTCTACGGTGGTGCCGTCGACGCCGGGAGAAGCGAGAATGCCCGCCAGACGTGCCTCCGGGATACGCATGATAAGCCGGCCTTTTCCATATGGCAGCTCCACATCGCGCCAGCTTGTTTTCTCTTCTTTTTTATCCACGGGTATCTTTCGTTGCCGCTCAGGTTGCACATTCATTTTCGCAAGGTCCCCTCTTCCATTTCAATGATCGTCACACCGCCCGGCAAAACATCGACCGCTGTTGTAGTGCGGCGCAGCTTTTCTTTTGAGATCTGGCGCCCCGCTTCATCCAATACGATGACCCCGGCACCAACCAAACGTATGTCGGACTCGAGCGGGAAGGTGTGCGCCTGGCTGTCATGGTTGATGAGGATCGCGCGCAAAGTCGCACCTTCATGGAACGCATACGCGGTAATCTCCAACGGCGCCGCGTCCAGCCGGATGACCGTGCGCGTATTCCCGCCAATCGAGCTGGGCGCTACAAGATTGGCCTGGTTCCACGTTTGAGGTGACAGAGAGCCGCCCGGCGACATTTCAACACCGATCAACTGAACTCCGTATCCTTCGCTGGCTCCATGCGCTACGGTTTCCATCCATTCGGCGAACGTTGGCACACGCGTCTCCGGCACACGCAAAGTCACCCGCGCGATCAGCTCGTAATTCATGTCTGCCGGGCGATCCGGCATGCGCGGCGCACGATCCGCGAGCGCGCGATAGGCACTGTGGATGCCGTCCCGGGTGTCACCGGAAAGCAAATCGATTTCCAGAGGCGTCGCATGATAATCGGCCGAGGAAAGCATCAAAGCGGTTTCGTATTCCATTCCATCCACCAGGGCCAGTTGTTGGCGCACGAAGGGGTAATAAGGAGATTGCTGAATCAAGCCGATGACGTGGTTGACAAACGAGGCTTTGCGCAAATCTCCTGCCAAGATGTCCTCAGGATCGCCGACTTCCAAATAAATGCGATCAAACACATCGGTCCATGGTTGCGTACTCCCGTTGTCCATACGCAATTTCCCGTAGGGCTCGGTGATCGGACCGGCCAGGTACTCAATCAGATCACGTATTTCCGCGTCCGAAGCATAAGGCGCGATGGTCAACCACGGCAAAGATCCTGTCTGGTTGGCCAAGCGCAAGGACGTATCCAACGAACCGCAAGGCGCCTGCACGCGGTGATTGTCAACCACATACGTCGACTCATTCCCCATCCGCTGCGCCCAGTTGCCTCTTCGCGTATCCGCTCTGCCGATTCCCAAAAAAGACAACCGCAACGCATCCGGTTGTGCGGCTTGTAATGCCGCCGCAAAACCGGCGTCCGGTGTTTCGGCCACCGCGTCGACTGGTCCCAACCATACGGCATCGATCCAAACCGTCCCGGGGTCGCGAATGCCGATATGGAAAGCGATCTCCCCGGGGGAACTTACGGTCGCCCCTTCCGGCAGCACAAAAGTGACTTCATACTTCTTCCACCCCGCGCCGATGTTCTGGACGACTGTACCTACCGGATCAAACCTCCCGGTCAGCCAGACCAGGACTTCTCGGCTCGCCAACTCTTCCTGGCGCAACCAGAACGACGCTGTATAGAGGCGCTCCCGGATCAGCTGATTGGCCTCTTCTTCCGCGATCAGGATCTGTGACAGAAAAGCGGATTGGCCCGCCGCATATTCTGTGGTACCTAAATACAGGCGGATGGATCCACTGCCGCCGACCGGGGCGGCATCATTGAGGACACGGGTCGCGGCACCAGAATACGAAGCCGTCCATGGTTCTGTGATGGACGGATTGCCGTTGTTTTGCGTGACCTTTTCCAGAAACACCAAATCACCCGGCTGAAAAGCCCCTTCTACCAATGGCGCGTCAAGGACGATCTCGTTTACCAGCTGTGAAATACCCAAAAATCCGTCAGCTCCCGCAAGCAGGATCCTCTCCTGCGAGGTAGCCGCAATCCGTCGGGGCTGCCGCTGTGTCGGCAAATCGGTTTTTGTCCACGTTTTACCGCCGTCGTCTGTGGCCAGAATCCTACCCTCCGTATCCAGCACAATCAGGCGATTGCGGGTCAAAAGCATGACATCGATCAGATCACCGGCGCCCGGCACGGTCCGCTTGACCCAGGGCTCTTCTGGGGAGATCAACCACAGATGGCCTCCGGTTCCGGCCACTACAAATAACCCGTCCCGGTAATCGGCACATATCCAATCCGTTTTCCCCTCCCGCTCCAGCGGCTCCCACACGACACCGTTGGCCGAGCGCATCAAAGCCCCATGGTTGCCGCAGGCCAAAAAGCTGCCCGCCCCATACACGACATCGCTCCATTCTGCTTCCACCGGGACCGCCACCGGGCTCAACGCGCTATCCGTACCTGCCAGCACCGTGCCGGTTCCGACCGCCACATGCTGAGAGCCGGTTGTCGCAACCGCCGTGAGCGTTACGCCCGTCGGCGCGCGCCAGACATCCCAGCTGACGCCATCGGTGGATGCAACCAGCTCGCCCTCGCTCCCGCAGGCGATCATCAAATCATCGCGCGCGGCGCAAACGCCCGTTAAGTCGGACAATATACCCGTTTTGATGGAGACGGGCGCGGGTGAATCCGCGCCAATCAGCACCGTACCACGCTCTCCGACGGCGATCACCGCCTGTTCCGTTCGCGCGAAATCAAAAAGCTGCAGTGAAGCTGAAACATCCGCCGGCAGATGCACCTCCTGTATGCTACCCAGCCGGTTGACAAGATAATCGGAGACCTTCGCGGTTTTGCGCAAAACCATTTCCCGATCGGTGATTGACATCACGCGGATGTCCGCGCCGACAAAGAAACCTTTGCTGTATGGCTCGAGCGAACCCTCGTCGGCGGCAACCGTCAACCGGTCCGCGGTCCCTTCCAATGCCGTAAATCGCGCATGGTATACCAGTGGTTCAAAAGAAGGATCGGCCAGTAGGTTGGCCGTAGGGATGCCGTCCAGATCGAACCCGACGCCGGTGATGTGGCCGGCTGTGGTCGGTACATCCGTGATATGGAAGAACGGGATCGGCGCGCGCAAAATGCCAACACCGAGTAGTAACAACGCACTGACCGTCAACAAGACGACCGCCAGTGTAGCCGTCGCGACCCAAACGGTTCTTCTACGCATTCTCCAGAATTCCCGCAGGCGGAGCATCAATCCATCCCCTCCCGTGACCGGCAGTCAAGAGTTACAGCAAGCGGATCCCCCGCGATTGACAGGCGTGGACGATTTCAGCGGGCCAGATCGATGCCTGCACTTCGCCAATATGTGCCTTGTCAAGATAAAACATACACACGCGCGATTGGCCGATTCCGCCACCGATGGTGAGCGGCAGCGTGCCATTTAGCACTTGGCTGTGAAAGGGTCGTCCGGCGCGCTCCAGCTCGCCGACCGCGGCCAATTGCGCGTGCATCGTCTTGGCATCCACGCGGATTCCCATCGATGAGATTTCCACAGAGCGCTCCAATACGGGATACCAGAATAGAATATCGCCATTGAGCGACCAATCATCATAGTCGGGAGCCCGGCCATCGTGCGGTTTCCCGCCGGAAAGCGGGGCGCCGATTCCCATCAGGAACACCGCTTTGTGCTCTTTGCAGATCGCGTCCTCACGTTGCCGCGGCGACAGCTGCGGCCAGCGATCTTCCAGCTCTTGCGCGGTCACAAAATAAATGGTGTCCGGCAGTTTGCGATCCAGAAAAGGATACAAACGCAACAAACGATTCTCCACGCGACGCAAACAAGCGTAGATCTCGCCGACAATCGCCCGCAAAAAGCAACTTGTGCGCTGTTCTTTATGGATGATCAACTCCCAATCCCACTGATCGACATAGATCGAATGCAAATTATCCGGCGCTTCGTCGCGCCGAATCGCGTTCATATCGGTATACAAACCCTCATTCGCCGCGAAAGCGTATTCGTACAGAGCCATCCGCTTCCATTTTGCCAGCGATTGTACGATCTCCGCATCCTTCGCGATGGACGGTACGTCAAATGAAACCGGGCGTTCAATGCCGGTGAGATCATCGTTGAGACCGGTCTCCGGGCGCACAAACAAAGGCGCCGACACGCGGATCAGATTGAGCGTATCCGCCAGTTCCGATTCCAGATGATCCTTTATCATTTTTATGGCAATTTGGGTTTCGCGGATATCCATTCGGGATTCATACCCATCCGGGAAAGCATTCCCATTCTCAAAGCGAATCATTCGCGCACCTCCTGCGTGGAACCATTGATTTGAGATCTGTCCTGTGTGGTTTGCGACACGCCGCCCGTCACACGGTTTTTCCCCAACCAGACCAGGCACATCAGCCCGATGGGGATAAATCCCAATAGAGTCACACCCAAGACCGGGGTCACAACGGATTCACCACCCATTATTGTGTTCAGGGCACCGCTCCCGATCAGATTAAACACCATATGCATCCATATAGGAACCCAAATCGACCGGGTTGCCAGATACGCGATCCCCATGGCCAGTCCCGGTATAAAGACGTAAAGGGACTGAATACCCTGCATGTGGAACAAGGAAAATAGAAGGGCTTGCACAAGGACAGCCAGCCAGGGAGGCATGACTGCCGATAATTCGCCCAGGACGATCCCCCTGAACAACAATTCCTCAGCGATGGGGACCAGAACACAGACGCCCAACAGCAGCCCGATAACCCCGGCCCCGGCTGGAAAGGCGGAATCAACAACCGCTTGATATTGCGTCATCCAATCCCCGATCACAGGAATGCTTTCAGTTAGCCCCGACAACGCGGCAAACACCAGATTGGCCGAACCCAGCATCCCCAATGCCACCGCGATCGATGCCAGAGTGTGGCTGCGTTTGGGGCGCCCCAACCAGACATATGCAGAACGGCCGCGTCCGCGCGCGCGAATAAACGCGGCATACGATACGGCCAGAATCAGGCCATAGATCACCGCGACCACCGTATATTGCGATTGGACCCGCTCCAATGCGTGCCAAATGTCGGTCTGGAGATCGGCGATGGGCAATCCGTGCCGGGCGGCGCGGATCCAACCCGCGGCCAATAACAGTAAGATATATATGAATTGCGCAAAAGCTTGAGCGATATAATAAGTTAAAATGAGCAAAAGAGAAACGGTCACGGCAGCCAAGATCGAGCGTGGCGAAGCGCCATAACGCATGCCGGGTGTAACCGGGTCTAAACCGATCGGGCCGCCCTCGTGGGCAGGTGGCCGATTCATCCCGCCCGGTGAATGGTCACGGCGTACTTATCCACATAAGACACCGGCTGGTAAGACTGTTTCGCTTTGCGTAAGCCCTCGATGCCCATATCCTCCTCACGGTTGATCGTCGGCGCGTGCGGGAACTCGTTGCATACGACCTCATGATTGATGGCCGCATATAAGCCGGCGTATGCGGGATCTGCCTTTTCAAAATGGATGACGGCCGAACCATCCGCAAGCTCACTGGCCAACGCGAACGCGCGAACCGCGCCTTTGATCCGGATCAATCCACCGTGCACATCCAACTGGTCAAAGTGTTGAAACACCTCGCGAATCGGCACATAATCGCTTGCTGTGAGGTCACAGGGGTCAAATTCTTTCTCAATACACCATCCGCGGACCAGTTCCAAGCATTCCGGACCATCCTCCGCGCGAATGCGCGCGTACTGGTAATCCGGATACTCACGTACAAACCGGTTGCGGTGATTGCGCTTGGCATGTAAAGCTTTTCCGGTCAAAGTACGCATCGACTCGCCGTCATACAGGTAGTCGCTGAAATCTTTGTCACAGCTGGCGGTAATCGTATACCCTTGCCCGCACAGGGACTCAAACAAGGGCAACTGCGACTCCTCAACATACATGACGCACAGTTCCCACCCCCGGCGCTCAAACAAAAGGAGTACTTCTGAGATCACCCGGGCAAAACGCTCGTTCTCGAGATCCCCTTGCGGCATCGCCAAATGCGGAACGGTAAAGACGCCGCCATCGCTGACCATGCAGAACAAGCCGTCAATCATCGCAACCTGATACCCAAACCCCGGATTCCACGCCAGTCGGCTGTTAAAGCACAGGTCCGAAATACGGCTGTCCGATTGGGCATGGCACATGTCATATATTTTTTTGTCAGCAATTGACAGTGCATGAAACGCATCCTCTGTCATATGGAAAAAATCACAACCCTCCGTGCTCGCGGAAACGTTCAAAAAAAACATCAAACGCGTTTTGCAGTTCCTTCTTGTCTTTTATGGATTTATAGACACGTTCCCCTATACCGGGTTCGTTCCGCAAGATCACGATTTCCGGCTCCGGATGGGACCCATCGTCTGGTTCGTATTTGAACATAACGGTATATTCCCGCCCCATCGTGTAAAACGAATCGATAAACGACATGTAATACTCCCGGCGACTGCCTACATCGACAAGCACGGCCAGCATATCTCCTTCAGATGGAGGCAAAACCGGCTTGCGGCGAGAGTCGTCGGTTGATCTGGCGGATTTGCGTTTCATACGGATCCGACTTACTCGTCGTCCTCGTCGTCGTCCTCGTCGTCTTCGTCGTCGAACTCTTCGTCGAGCACGCTTTCGTACGCGGCAGCTACGCGGTCAAACTCGTCGTCATCCAGACTCATGAGCGACTCCGAGCCGTCCTCATCGGTCACTACTTTGACGAATACCGCCTCTGGCTCCTCATCGACCGTCGCCAGCAAGCAGTAGGTTTCGCCATCCATTTCGATGCTATCTACCATTTCAAACGTGTATTCTTCGCCTGTTTCCTCATCCACCATCGTAATCAGCGCGCTGCCATCCGTATCGTGGTCATGGTCATGGTCGTGGCCGCAATTGGCACAGTCACCTTGTGTACAGGAAGAAGCTTCCAGATCCGATTCGTATGTATTAAATAAATCGTTAGCCATGATGATGTCCTCATTTCCCTTGGGCTTTTTTGAGACTTCGGAACATTATATCATATCTCTTCACGCTGACGCCGCCTTGCATCCAGTTCTTCCTGCAGGATCACGGTGGCGGCAATCTGATCGATTCTCGCGTTCCGCTCTTTTGACGGATGCCCGGCTTCACGCATCATCCGGGCCGCGATCACCGTTGTATACCGCTCATCTTTGCGTTGCACAGGCAAGCCGGTCGCGCTCGCCAACGCAACCGCAAACGACTCCGCTTTTGCTTCGGACGCGCCGAATTTGCCATCGGTGCGTCGCGGCAAGCCGATCACAATCTCACCGACCCCGCGCGTCAACACAAGCTCATGGATGCGCGCCAGAGGGCGACTGGTGTCCACCCCATCCCAGCGAATGGTCTCCACACCGCTTGCCAACACACCGGTTTCATCGCTGAGTGCGATGCCGATCCGCCGATCGCCGTAATCAATTCCCATCACGCGCATAAATCACACCACCTTAATGGCAAAATCACGACACACGCTGGCGCAATAGCCACACAGAAGGCAGCGCTCAGGGATGGGTTGCGCGCGACCATCTACCAGCTGGATCGCGCCATCGGCGCACCGCTCGACACAGGCGCCGCACCCGGTACACCAATCCTCTATCAGCAAACGGCGCCGGCGTGCTTTGGCCGCGGCCATCGCCGACGGCGGCACTTCCCTGCCTTCAAACAGAGCGATATCCATTTCGATTTCGTCGAGAGATTGCATACCTACAGCATAAGAGTGCACACAATCAAGCCCCAAAGCAAATTCTACAGCTTCATCGAAACGGGATAACAGATTTCCTCCGCCCAGCATCTTCATCCCAAACACACCGATGCCGGCCCTGTGGGCGTGGCGTACCGCTTGTACCATCGCGGCGGCTGACCCGTCCAGCAAGCCGATTCCGGCGACATTGAGCAGCGGATGTACAACATCCGCGTATCGGTAAGGACCTATGTCAAGGTCCACCCATAAACCATCCGTCTGCCCTTCTACGGCTTGTGTCAAAGCGCGCACAGGTTCGATCGCGTGAGTACTGATGCCGATGGCCCGGATCCATCCCTTTTCTTTACACTCCAGCAAATAAGAAAATGCGTCCCGATGCCCATGTAAAGTCAGTGTGGTCTCCTGCTCGTGCAGGAGAAACAGATCGATCACATCCAGGCCGGTTTCCCGCCGGGCCCGGTCGACCGCGGCTTGCGCGCCGGCACGATCATACGCGTATGTTTTACTGCATATGACTGGCAGGGTCGAGGCGTGCCGTACCGCATGCCGAATGTGCGGGTAGGTACCATAACTGTCGGCCGTGTCAAAAAAAGTAATCCCTCGTGACATGGCGTACAACAACAGATCCCCCCCCTGTTCAGGAGAGAGACCCGCTTGCGCCGCGCAAAAGGACAAGGTTCCATAGCACAGTCGGGATACTTCAATCCCGCTGTTGCCGAGCTTGCGTCTTTCCATCAGAGAGACTCGATATACTCCTGGATGATCACTTCCAGTAACTCGTCGCGCTCCATCCGGCGGATCACGCCGCGCGCGCCATTGTGGCTGGTTATATAAGTGGGGTCGCCGGAAAGAAAATATCCCACCAGCTGGTTGACCGGGTTATACCCCTTCTCCCTCAGAGCCTGCAGTACTTCGGTCATGATATCCTTGACTGAATCGCTGTTGTCCTTGGGCATCTCAAATCGCGCGGTTTCATGACTGGCACCGGCGCTGTTCGCGGCACGGCCGCCCGTCTCCTCACTGGAAAAGCGGTTGAAGCGCATAATCTGGCCTCCTTTCGGCTGTTAGCCATATGTACCATCTTACCACGGCCGGGATCAATAGGAGGGATCCGCGTCGACAGGAAGCACCGGCGTTCCCAACAAAATCGACGAATCCGTAGCCTGAAGCCGGCAGGAAATGATTCGGCCTTCCCATCCAGGTCTCATATCAACCAGCCGCACATGTGCGTATTCCGGCGTGTATCCCTCTCCATGCCCTTTCTCGTCAACGGATTCGACCAGGATCTCGCGAGTGGAACCGTGCAAACGCCGCGAAAACGCAACCGCCATCTGCTCCGCCAAAACCGTGAGCTCTCTTGCCCTTTCGGCGGCAACGGGGGCTGGAACCTGCCCGGGCATATCAGCGGCTTTCGTACCGTCGCGCCGGGAATATCGGAATATATGCATACGCGTAAATGCCATCTGCCGGCAGAAAGCGACGCTATCCGCATGTTCCGCGGCAGACTCACCGGGGAAGCCCGCCATGACGTCGGTCGTAATTCCGGCTCCTGGAAAAGCTGCCCGCAAACCGGACACCACACGGGAAAAGCGAAGTGGATCGTATGCACGATTCATTCGCTGTAATACGGTCGCGCTGCCGCTTTGCAGTGACAAGTGGAAATGAGGGCATAATACAGAAATACCAGAGATCATTTCAATGAATGAAGGCGAAAGAGATTCAGGTTCCAACGAACCCAGGCGTAATCGGCGCATGCCATCCAACTGTGCCAGTTCTCGGATGAGGACGCCTAGAGCCAACGTGTCTTTCCCTTTGTCGATCGCGTACGCGCTCAAGTGGATACCTGTTAAAACGATTTCTTCAAAGCCCGCCGCAATCAATGCTTTTGCTTCCTGAAGGATCGCGGCGGAGTCGCGGCTGCGCGATCTGCCCCGCGCGTAGGGAATCGCGCAGTAAGAGCAAAACGCGTCGCATCCGTCCTGGATTTTGATATAGGCCCGGCTCTCCGACTGGGCGATCACCGGCCCGATCTCTTCAAATTGGTCAGGCAGGGGTCGGCATATCGTCGACGCGGTTACCGCCAGGCCATTTGCGCGCGCTTCAAGCGCGTTTTCAATCCGCGAGACCAACTCCATCCGCGCGCCGCTACCCACACAGACATCCGCCAGGCCTTGGGCACCATAGGTTTCGACGTGGCAGCCCATCGCGGCAATGATCGCCTGCGGATTCATTTTGCGGGCCCGGCGCAACACTTGGCGTGTTTTGCGGTCTGCCTCGCCAGTGACCGTGCATGTATTGACCAGGTACACATCCGCCGCTTGATCGAACGGTACTTCTTGAAAGCCCGCGGCTAAAAAACGGCCGCGTACCGCGTCGGTTTCATACCGGTTGACTTTGCAACCCAGCGTATGGCATGCGATTGAATAGTTCTTCATGCGTTCGATCATTCGTGTTACCTGCTATGTAATCCGTCGGCCCGTCCGTGATCGGCAAAGAGCCCGCGGCGAGTCGAATATGTGGTATATAATATGGATACATCTGTCATTGCCGCATGGATAGGAGGTGTGCCATGACCCGTTTGCGCCTTGTTCTCAAAACCATCCATGATGTCAAAGAATTTGTCCAAATCGTCAACCACTTTGACTACGAAATTGACCTCTCCTCCGGGCGTTATGTTGTTGACGCCAAATCCATCATGGGAATCTTCAGTCTCGATTTGACAAAGCCGCTGGATGTCGTTGTGCACAGCGACCATTGTGAAGATTTACAAACAGAGCTTGCGCGTTGGCTTGTTTGATCCCGGTTGCGCTTACATGCGATGTCCTTTTACACCCTCTTTTTCTTTCGTTTTGACCTTTTCACTGAAGCGGGTTTTCGGCCGGTTTTTGTTTTTGTGATTTGATTTTTTTATTATAGATTTCAATTTCTAATTTTTCCTGTCCCTGCTCTTGTGCGCCGGCGCTTTCCGCGTCAGCCGGCTGTTTTTTTGTTTCTCTTCCCCTTCCAGCGCAAAATCAATTTTTCGCTGAATGGTATCTACACGCGCCACGCGAACCCGCACGTTCTCACCGATGCGTATCGTTCTACCGCTCCGGGTTCCCCGGGCGGTGAGGCTTTCTTCGTCATATTCAAAATAGTCTTCCA
>CAYZME010000008.1:0-8536 GCA_964479435.1 uncultured Oscillospiraceae bacterium | reverse complement strand
CGAGACCACTCCGTCAAACACTTCTCCCAACCGCCCGGCCATATACTCGCATGCTTTTTGCTGCACACTATCGCGCGCGGCCTGCTCCGCCAGACGCTCGCTTTGTGAACCGGTTTCGCTGACCGCGATCGCTTCTTGTTGCCATTTCTTTTTATCGACATGGCCGGACAGCCACCCCTTGATGATCCGGTGGATGAACAGATCAGGATACCGCCGGATGGGGGCCGTGAAATGGCAATAATACGTACTCGCCAGGCCATAGTGCCCCAGACTCTCCGGCGCGTAACGGGCCTTTGCCAGAGACCGCAACAGCAATTGCGACAACGCCTGCCCATATTCCATCTCTCGAATCTCGACCAAAGCCGCCGCCAGATCCCCTGAACGGGGCACGCCACGAAAGCGCAAGCGAACCCCCATATTGTTGGCCAAACGCGCGAAGCGGCGCAATTTTTCAGGATCCGGTTGTTCATGCACACGGTACACAAATGGACTTTTCCGCAGAAAAAACCGCTCGGCGACAAATTCATTGGCAGCGATCATAAACGCTTCGATGATGCCGTTTGTGTATGTGAGCGGATACGGATAAATCGCGATCGGCCGTCCGCTCTCATCCAGGTCGACACGCGTTTCAGGGAATTCAAACTCGAGCATTCCTCTTTGGCGCAAGCGTGTGTGCAGGATTTCAGCCAGTTCACGCATCGCCACCAAAGCCGAATCGATCTCCCCCAGCTGCTCCCGCCCCTCACCTTTTTCCAGAAAGTCGTGGATCTGTTTATACGAAGTGCGCGCGTCGCTGCGGATCACGCTCTCATAGATGTCGCCGCCCGTTACCATCCCATCTCGGTCGATTTCCATTTCAACTGTCAGGGCTAGGCGATCCGCTTGCGGATTTAAGCTGCAAATGCCATTTGACAGGCGCGGCGGCAACATCGGCACCACCCGGTCGACCAGATAGACACTGGTGCCCCGGCGGCGTGCTTCCACATCCAGGGGACTGTTGTCCGTGACATAATGCGCTACGTCCGCGATATGCACCCATAGCCGAAAGCCCCGGTTCGCCAACCGCTCGATCGAAATGGCGTCATCTAAGTCCTTCGCGTCTTCCCCGTCGATTGTGATCGTCGGCAACGCACGCCGGTCTTTGCGGCCGGAGCGGATCAACCCGGCTGTTTCCGCGGGTTCGAGGGCCGCTGGCAAAGCAGCCGCTTCCTTCTCTACGGCCTCCGGGAACGAAAGATCCAATCGATAATGCGCCAGAATACCGGCGATCGCTACGTCTGGCCTGGACGGGTCTCCGAGGACCTCCAAAATGACGCCGCGCCATTGCTCCGCCTCCGGATGATCGACTTGGCAGACGACACGCATGCCAAACGGGGCGCCGTTGAGATATCGCCAGGGAATCCAAACATCCCGCCGTTTTCCTTCAGCATCCGGGTAGTCTGCCCGGACCAGTCCATCCCGGCCGTTTTCGATGAGGATACCAACCACCGTTTTCATCTCGGGTTCCATCTGTCTCCAATCAAGTCTATACAAGGTTTGATGCAAAAAGACCGCTCCTTCTGCCAGAGCGGTCAGGTGCCAAGTTCAAAATACAAGGTGCCATCGATCGGCGACGATCCAGCCGTGCGCAGGCAAACCACGTGTCAGCCTTTTCCGGTGATCAGATATAAAATGATCGTTAACACGACGAAAAGCACCGCGCTATACGAGGTCAATTTGCGCAAACGCACATCGCGGCTACGACCTTTGTTCGCGTTCTGGCCAAAGAAATTTTCATTTTGGTTGCCGCCACTGATCACGCCCAACCCTTTGTTACTGCCCTCTTGGAGCATCACGAGCATAATCAATAAGGCGCAGACCGCCAGGTCGACGATGGTGAGGATAATGGCCAATGCCCCCATGAATGATCCTCCGGTTCGCAATGGTCCACAAGCCGGGACCGATGTTGTGCCTCGTTTGCCGATAAAAACAGCAACAGCATATTACCACAGTGCACAGCCAGCCGCAAGCATGGCATCAGGTATTGGTCGTCGCCGCCCCTTCAAGCATTCGTGACAAATCGTCCCAGTCGATGACCGGGATTCCCAACCGCTCTGCTTTGTCTCGTTTCGAGCCGCCGCCGGCACCGGCCAGGACATACGTGGTGCGCGCGGACACGCTGCTTGCGGTTTTACCGCCCTGCGTGCGAATAAAGGCCGCCGCTTCTTCTCGCGACAGGCCTGCCAACGTTCCGGTCAGGACAAATGTCATCCCGGTCAGGGGGCCGTCCGCTTGCTTGCCAAAAGTTGTCGAGGTCGTATTGACGCCGCCGGCCGCCAGGCGGTCCAGCAAATGGTGCGTTTGCTCTTGGCAAAAGAAGGAAGCGACCGCAGTGGCCGTTACAGGGCCAAAATCAGGCAGTGCCGACAGAGTATCCACATCCGCGGCGCCAATGGCCCGCATATCTGGGAAGGAGTCCGCCAAAACCCGGGCGGCTTGTACGCCGACATTGCGAATCCCCAAAGCCGTGATCAGGCGGTCGATGTTGTTCGCGCGCGATCGGCGAATTGCTTGCAATAGCAAATCAGTCGATTTGTCGCCCATCCCTTCGAGCACGCGGATCTGGTCACGTTTGTCGTCCAAGGTATAAAGATCGGCAACACCGGCGATCAAGCGGTTTTGAATCAGCAGCTCAATAATCGCCGGCCCCAGGCCTTCGATGTCCATCGCGTCGCGCGAGGCAAAATGTAGGATATGACGGAACAATTGCGCGGGGCATTCCGCGCCGGTGCAACGGGAGAACGCCTCACCGGCCTCACGGACGGCAGGCGCGCCGCAAGCGGGACAGAAATCGGGAATGCGATATCGGGTCAACCCCTCCGGCCGCTTGTCGGTCACGACTTCAACGATGGCTGGAATGATGTCGCCCGCTTTTTGAATGGTCACGGTATCGCCGATACGGATATCTTTTTCATCGATAAAATCCTGATTGTGCAAGGTCGCGCGGGATACGACACTACCCGCTATACGCACCGGTCTCAGGACGGCCAGAGGCGTCAGCTTGCCTGTTCGCCCCACCTGGACCAGGATATCTTCCACACGTGTTTGTTGCTGCTCGGGCGGGAACTTAAAGGCCACAGCCCAACGCGGCGCTTTGCTGGTGGATCCCATAATTGTCCTTGCGGACAGCGCGTCGACCTTGACGACTGCCCCGTCGATGCCATACGCCAACGTGCCGCGTTGTTCACCGATCCGCTGGACCGCATCCCAAACTGCGTCTATCCCGTCACATACCTCAAAACCGGGGGAGACGGAAAAACCCTGCTCTGCCAGCCAGGTCAACGATTCCGCGTGCCGGCTGAACGTGATCCCTTCCGCCAGTTGCACATTAAAGATAAATACACGGAGGTTGCGGGTGGCGGTTATAGATGCATCCAATTGGCGCAGAGAGCCGGCGGCCGCGTTTCTGGGGTTGGCGAAGACTTTGCCCCCCAACACTTCCTGTCTTTCATTCAACGCGTCAAACGCCTGAATATCCATGTACACTTCACCACGCACGACCAGATAAGGCACCGGGGTACGCAAAACAGCAGGGATGCCTCGCACCGTTCGCAAATTTTCGGTCACATCTTCGCCGACGGTTCCGTCACCCCGGGTGGCGCCGCGGACAAATCGGCCTTCGCGGTATTCCAAAGAAACCGAAAGACCATCAATTTTTTGCTCCACCACATATCGCATCGGCTCAAGCCAACCCGCGCCTGTCAACGCCTCTTCAATACGCGCGAGCGATTGGCGCAGCGCTTGTGGCCCAAACACATCGTTCAGGCTTTGCAGCGGGACCGGGTGTGATATTTTCGGAAGGTCGCGCCGCGCCGTTCCGCCTATTCTTCGGGTTGGTGAGTGGGGCTGGGCAAGTGCGGGATGCGCGGCTTCCAATTCTTCCAGTTCGCGGATTAGAGTATCATAGGCCGCGTCATCTATTTCAGGATTGTCGTCATCGTAATATTTTTTATTATGATATTCAATTGTATTCCTTAATTTGTCCAAGCGCGCAGCCACGTCTTGCGTGGTGCTTTCCGGCGCATCATCGGGTTGAGTTTTCATTCACAACACTCCGGTTCTTTATGCGGTCATTTTTTATTCAATCCATGTTACATGCTTGATCTCCAAAACGGGATCAATGGCGCTCGGTGCGCCCGGGACCTGAAATCAGGAACCAAATCAAAGCCAGGGTCAACAACGCCAGGATCAGCAGCGTCAACCACGCGGGCCAGGGAAACAACCAGTCGTTTCGCAGCATCGGCGATGTCGTCAGACGCGACCACCCGGGCAAGGTATCCGGTGTCATGTTCCAACGTTGCAATTGCGGCAGAACGGCCAGGTTCATCCACACAGCAATCGCCGGCGCAAGTGCGAACATCTCCCCCAGACGGCTGTTCGCCGCACGCCATTTCAAAAGCAGACAAACCAACAGGACCGCCAGTCCGATGAGAACAGCGGCAGTCGTGGGGGTAATCAGATGCTCCTGATAGTGCGTTGCCAAGTACCAGATCGTGCCAATCAGGCCGCAAAAACCGGCGATCAGATCATCATAGCGGGTGCGTACAGCCCACAGCAATCCGGCAGAAGCCAGCAAACCGCCCAGGGCCACAATCCAAGCCCCGGCCGACCCGCCCACACCCACCAAGTCAAGGACAAAATGCGTCAACGCCAGGGACGTATCGCCAAAAACGCGCAGAGGGGCAACCGGCAAGGTGCCCCACAAGAACGACATCAAAATCCACAAAATGATAACCACCAAGCGCCGTGCCAAGGCAACACCTCCTTTTTGTTTATCAAGATAATTGTACCGTTGTGCCCCATTGGTGACAACTTTCCGCTCGAACCTCTGATACGGCACAAGCCGCAAGGGTGTTATAATTTCCCTGAGCCGGGCCCGGCGGTTTGCGTAAGGTCGCCGTTGACTGAATAGGAGTAGGATATGATTCGAATCGGTATCGTCGGCTATGGAAATCTTGGCAAAGGTGTAGCCGCAGCGAGTCGCCAACATCGCGATCTATCACTGCAGGGAATTTTTACAAGGCGGGCGCCCGCGGCCATCGATCCGCCGATTTTGCCAGACGGATCGCCGGTACCCGTCGCCTCCGTCTCATCGCTGCCAGACTGGAAAGAGCGGATCGACGTACTCGTATTATGTGGGGGTTCAGCCACGGATCTCCCCGTGTGGGGCCCACGTTTTGCGGCTGATTTCAACACAGTCGACAGTTTCGATACGCATGCGAATATTCCCGCATATTACGATCAAATGGATGCGATCGCACAGCATGCCGGCCATCTCAGCCTGATCTCATGCGGCTGGGATCCCGGGTTATTTTCGCTGGCGCGGACCTTGTTTCACAGCATCCTCCCGGAGGGATCCGGATACACATTCTGGGGTCGAGGTGTCAGCCAAGGGCATTCAGACGCCATCCGCCGGATACCCGGCGTGGTTGACGCTCGCCAATATACCTTGCCGGTCGCGCGTGCGATGGAGGCCGCGCGCGGCGACAACCCCTCGCCAATGCGTCCACACGAACAACACACACGCGCATGTTATGTGGTCGCGCAAGAAGGGGCCGACTTGGCGGCAATCCGTGAGGCCATTGTCACAATGCCACATTATTTTGCCGGCTATGACACCACGGTCACTTTCATTACCGGCGAAGAGCTGGCTGAAAAACACACGGCCCTACCTCACGGGGGTGTTGTCATCCGCAATGGGGTTACGGCCGACCAAACCCGCCAGATCGCGGAATTCTCCTTACAACTGGACAGCAACCCCGCTTTTACAGCCAGTGTGCTTGTGGCGTACGCGCGGGCGGTACACCGCATGCACAACAACGGCTACAAAGGCGCGATCACGGTTTTGGACGTGCCACCCGGCTTACTTTCCCCATATCCCCCGGAAGAGTTGCGCGCGAACTGGATCTGACTACAAATGGGTACGGAGATTATGGTTCATTCTCATACGGGTCATAATCGGCGAGAAATTCTTTGAGGATCGCGACCTCTTCGGCTGTCAATGAAAGGCCTTTCCCCATCTTCTCGTGGTCGGGTGCCCAGTCGCGAATGTCGAGTTTGGCAGGCGCGTTGTTCCAGCTCACAAGGTTAATCTCGCGATTCCATCCGGAACGGCTGGTGCTGAGCACGATGCCCATCTCTTTGACAATTTTGTACGTAAATTCACCTCTTGGTGCCATGTTTGGATCCTCCTGTCTTTGCTGTATACCAGGCTTCTGTATGCGTGGCGCCATGGGCGGTATGCGCCGGTCGCTGATGTTTCGTACAAAAATACAATGATTGCCCGCTTCCGTCAAGCGGATATCCCCACTGACGGCCTGCCAACGGGAGTTGACGCTACCCGCGCTGACTGAAATAATGAGACACGATGAGAAGCGTGTTCCCCATTGATCAAGCGCACAAGGCGCGGGTGATAGGCCTGTGTTGAGCGCAATGAATCTGGCGATGGTTTCGCGCATGTGGTGGGTGGTGCCAATCGCCGTTCTGGTGGCGCTCCTGGCCCGTATGTTATGGGAGCCGCGGCACCCTGAAATCACCCGGGTGCGGATGGGGCAAGGGGAGCGTCGATTGCGCGTTCTGCTGCTCACCGATCTGCACGCGGGCCTCAATCAGATCTCTTTCAAACGACTGGAAGAAGTGATCCGCGAGAGTGAAGCGGACGTGTTTCTTTTTGGCGGGGATGCCTGTTCAGGGCGCCACGACGCTGCCAAAGCGCGGCGCCTTCTGGCGCGTATGGGATGGGCGGCAAGGCAGGCTGGCATCCCCGCGTATGCCGTACGTGGCAATCATGACCGACCGTTGTCCGATCGCGATTATCCTGCCGCCCATTTCGAATTGCTGCGAAATCACGAAACGGTGGTCCGCGCCAAAGACAGCAGCCTTTGGCGTATTGTCGGCCTGGATGACCTGCGGCACGGCGAACCGCGCTTTCCCCTTCCCCCGACGGAGTCCGCGATACCGGCCACCCGTTCGGTTGTGTTGGCGCACAACCCGGACAGCATCTATCTGATCCCCGCGCGGGCCGCGCACTTCTTCTTGGCAGGGCATTTCCACGGCGGCCAAATCTGGATGCCGTTTCATCTCGAATTTCGTGTGCTGCGGCATGAGCGATTGGTCAAAGAAAAAACATATCGCGGTCTGTTTACGCGCGACCAGATAGCCGGATACATTTCGCGGGGACTGGGCTGTGTGGTTTTACCCTTTCGTTTGGGCTCGCGGCCCGAGATTACGTTTGTCGATCTTTACGCTCCTGGAATAGGCGGAGTATAATACGTCGGAGTCAGTGGGAGGTGCAAGGCGATGAGTGACGCTGTCATCGATTTCCTCGAGCGGGTGTTTGGCCACGCGCACGCCGCGATCGTTTTCTTTGGTTCGATGATTCCGGTCACCGAACAGCGCGCGACCATCCCCCTGGGCATCCATGTATTTGACCTTTCCCCCCTGCTGGTTTTTATCCTGTCCCTGATTGGCAGCCTCGTCCCTTCCCCTTTTGTGATTTTGTTTTTCCGTTCCATCCTCAATTGGCTCAAAAAATTGACCTGGATGGACTGGTTTACCCGCTTCCTTGAGAATAAAATACGCAAAAATGTTCACAAATTTGAAAAAAAAGCAGAATGGGGATTGATTTTGTTCATCGCCATCCCCCTCCCGGGCACAGGCGTCTGGACGGGCAGCGCAGTGGCTTCCACCCTGGGATTCAATTATAAAAAAGCGCAGTTGTGTGCTTTTTTTGGCGCGCTGATTTCTGCCACTGTTCTGACTGCCTTTTTTTCCGCCATCCGCTATCGTGAAGAGATCTCGTTTTTTTTAAAGAACCTCTTCTAAGCAACTTGGAAACTCGGGTCGGACTACTTTCCGACCCGGTCTCTCACCTCCGCTGTCACCCGTTCAATAAACGCTTCCAAAGAAAGGGTGCCCAAATCACCTTCCGACCGGCTGCGAACCGCCACAAGCCCGGCCTCCGCTTCTTTGTCACCCAACACCAGCATATAAGGTATTTTTTGCATTTGCGCTTCGCGGATTTTGTAGCCGATTTTGGCGTTGCGCGCGTCGGTTTCAACCCGCAATCCCCGCGCTTCAAGTGCCTGGGCCACGCTCGCGGCGTAGGCTTGGCTGCGATCCGTGATCGGCAACACCTTCACCTGAACCGGTGCCAGCCAGGTCGGGAACGCGCCGGCAAAATGTTCGGTGATGATGCCGATAAAGCGCTCGATCGAACCAAACACCACCCGGTGGATCATCACCGGGCGGTGTTTCTCCCCATCCGGCCCGATATAATCCAATTCAAAACGCTCTGGCAATTGGCTGTCCAATTGGATGGTCCCGCACTGCCAGGTGCGACCGAGGCTGTCTTCAAGGTGGAAGTCCAATTTGGGACCGTAGAACGCGCCATCTCCTTCGCTGATAGTAAAAGTTTTGCCCATTTCACGAATCGCGTCTTTGAGAATCTCCTGATTCTCCTCCCACTCCGCTTCTGTGCCAATATGATTTGCCGGCA
>CAYZME010000007.1:1849-38433 GCA_964479435.1 uncultured Oscillospiraceae bacterium | reverse complement strand
CCGTGATCGCCATTTCCCAGCTGAGCCGGGCGAATATGCAACGGCCGGATAAAAAGCCGGTTTTGTCGGATCTGCGCGATTCCGGTTCGATCGAACAAGACGCCGACGTGGTCATGTTTCTGCATCGGCCCAGTTATTACGAAAGCACGCAGGAAGTCATGGAGACCGAAGTGGCGGAAGTCATCATCGCCAAAAACCGGCAGGGTGAAACTCGCACGGTCAACATGGGCTGGCAAAGCCGGTACACGATGTTTTTTGATTTGCCGGAAAACGAGGGGCATCCCGATCCGTACGATGGAATCTGACCATGAAACCGGTTGATCGGGTGACCGACCGCGTCGCGGCGGCCGTGCGCGGCCCGGCGGAAATTCCCCACGGGTCACAGGTAATCGTGGCCGTGTCGGGCGGGCCGGATTCGGTCTGCCTGCTGCATGTCATGCGGACGCTCGCGCCGCGGTTTTCCTGGTCACTACACGTCGCTCATGTCAATCATTGTTTGCGCGGTGCGGAAGCCGACGCCGACGAAGCGTTTGTCCGCGCGCAGTGCGCCCGCTGGTCGCTGCCCTTTTATGCGCGGCGCGTCGATGTGGCCGCGCTGGCCGCGGCCGCGCGCGAAAGCGTGGAAACAACCGCCCGCCGCGAGCGCTACCGGTATTTTGAAGCGCTCGCCGCGCGGATGGAAGCCGCGCGCTGTGCCGAATCCGACCGGCAACCGGAGGGCGCCGCGCCTGTCGTCATCGCTGTCGCCCACCATCGCGAGGACCAGGCCGAGACCGTATTGCTGCACCTGTTCCGCGGCAGCGGCTTGCGGGGTTTGGCCGGCATGCCGCCGCGCAACGGCCGCGTCGTCCGCCCTTTGCTGGCGGTGCCGCGGCAGGACATTCTGGACTATCTGGAAGCGGTCGGCGAAGCCTGGCGCGCGGATGCCTCCAATGAAACCCGCGGCTTTACGCGCAATCGCGTGCGCCTCGATTTGATTCCGCGTATCGAACGGGCGACGGCCCCGGGGCTGACCGCCCGCTTGGCTGCAACCGCCGATTTGGTGCGGGAGGATGTCTGGTATCTCGAGCGGGAGGCACGCGAACACCTGGCCGCCTTGCGCCAAGACGCGGGTGTCGACGCGGCCGGACTGCGCCGGTTGCCGTGGGCCCTGTCCTCTCGGGTCGTGCGTTTTCTATATGCCGAAGGCGTCGGCCATGATCAGAATTTGCAGCGCAAGCATATCACCGCGGTTCTGGCGTTGCTTGCTACGCCGCGCCGGGCGCGCCGGGTGAGCACCGATCTGCCCGGCGGGATGCGGGCGGTTTGCGCGGACGGGGTGCTTCGCATTGGGCCGCGCCGGCCCGACCCGGGGGCGCCCCCGGTGTGGGAGCCCGTCCGGCTGTTGTGGGCAGGGCAGACGCAAACCCCGGCCGGCCGTTTTGTCGCGACCGGATCGGATGTACAGACGAGCCCGGCGGACGGGGAGCCCCCGCTGGTCGCCGCGCTGCTGCGACCGGAGTTCGGGCAGGCGGAAGTGCGCACCCGGCGACCCGGCGACCGGATCCGGCCGCTCGGCGGCGCGGGCAGCCGCTCGCTCAAACGTTTCTTCATCGACCGCCGGATCCCCGCGCATGTGCGTGACCAGTTGCCGTTGGTGGTCGTGGGCACAGAAGTCGCCTGGATTCCGGGGATCGCGTTTTCTGCCACTTATCAGGCCACAGAACCGGGACGCGCCGCGCCGGCAGACCCACAAGGCCAGGCGCCGTTGGTTTGGTTGGCCTATCATCCTACAGACGAGGCAGCCGCTGCGATTCGTGTTGCCGTCCAGCGTAAAATGTAGGATAATGGGCGTCGACACATGCGCAAAACAGCGGAGTCGGAGGCAACGCCATGGCAAAAATCCTGGGAGAGATCCTGATTCATCAAGAGGAAATTTCGCAAATCTGCCGCGATTTGGGTCAACGTATCACACGGGATTATGCCGGCAAACAAGTCTTTTTAATCGGCGTACTCAAGGGCGCGTTCGTATTCATGGCCGACCTGGCGCGCAACATCGACCTGCCGGTCGATGTGGATTTTATTTCAGTGAGCAGTTATGGCAGTGGCACACAAACAACCGGCGTTGTGCGCATCCTCAAGGATGTCGACCAGAATATCGCCGGCAAACATATTATTGTCGTCGAGGATATTGTGGATACGGGGTTGACACTCAATCATCTGAAGCAATTGCTGGCGACCCGTAAACCTGCGAGCATCGCGCTTTGTACCGCTTTTGACAAACCCGAGCGACGCAAGGTTCCCATTGAGGTTGAATATGTCGGCCGCAGCGTTCCCGATGCGTTTATCGTCGGATACGGGCTGGACTTCGACGGATTCTACCGCAATCTACCGGATGTACGCGTACTTCTGGACGCCGAAGAGGAGTGACCGCATGAAGCCCAAAACCACCCGCTCGGGACTTAGTTTCTATATAATTCTGTTGCTGGTCGCGATTGCGTTTGCCACCATCGTCCCCAATCTGACCGCCAAGCAGTCGTTGCCACTGTCCAAGGTGATCGAACAAATCGAGCAGGGCAATGTCAAAGGCAGCGTGCTCGTCAATGGGTATACGTTGCGGCTGACATTTGCCAATCCGGTCGACGGCGCGACGGCGGTGGAAAAGACCGTTTCGCCTTATTGGCTGGAAAGGCTGCAGGATACTCTGGAACAGGCGCGCAGCGCCGGCAAGATCGAAGGCTACGATTATAACGAGCCGACCGATCTCAGTTTCCTGGTCAACATTGTTCTCCTGGTTCTGATGTTCGGCTCGATCGGCTTGTTTATCTGGTTTACCTATACGCGCCAGAGCGGCGAGGGCAAGACCGCGATCAATTTCGGGCGCAGTCGCGCCAAGTTGTCCGACCCGACCAAAAATCCCGTCACATTTCGCGATGTCGCGGGCGCGGACGAAGAGAAAGAGGAACTGCGCGAGATTGTGGATTTTCTCAAAAGCCCGCAAAAATACTCCGATTTGGGGGCCAAGATTCCGCGCGGAATTCTGTTGGTCGGCCCGCCGGGTACCGGTAAGACCCTGCTGGCCAAAGCCGTGGCCGGCGAAGCCAGTGTGCCGTTTTATTCGATCAGTGGATCTGATTTTGTCGAAATGTTTGTCGGCGTAGGCGCTTCGCGTGTGCGCGACCTGTTTGAGACCGCCAAGAAAAACAGCCCGGCCATTGTGTTTATCGACGAGATCGACGCGGTCGGCCGTCACCGTGGCGCCGGACTGGGCGGTGGCCACGATGAGCGCGAGCAGACGCTCAATCAGCTCCTGGTTGAAATGGATGGGTTTGGACCCAACCAGGATGTGATCATTATGGCTGCCACCAACCGCCCCGATATTCTCGACCCGGCACTCTTGCGTCCCGGACGTTTTGACCGGCGTGTCGCCGTCATGCGCCCGGACATCCGCGGGCGTGAAGCCATCCTCGAAGTCCATGCCCGCAACAAACCACTCGATCCGACCGTTGACCTCAACGAGATCGCCCGCGCTACGCCGGGCTTTACCGGTGCCGATCTGGCCAATCTGCTCAACGAGGCCGCTTTGATGGCCGCGCGGCGCGGGGACAAGCAAATCCGTTACACCGACATCACGGAATCCATTTTCAAAGTGATGATCGGTCCGGAAAAGCGCAGTCGCCTGATGAACGAAAAGGAAAAGCGCTTGACGGCCTATCATGAAGCCGGACATGCCGTGGTGCTGCGGATGGTGTCCGAGACCGACAAGGTGGAGCGCATTTCCATTATTCCGGCCGGGATGGCCGGCGGTTATACCGCGCACAAGCCACATGAGGATATGTATTACACGACCCGCAAGCAACTGATCGCGTCGATCATGATTTCGCTGGCGGGACGTGCCGCCGAAGAGATCGTTTTTGGCGAAGTGACGACGGGCGCCTCCTCTGATCTGCAACAGTGCAACGCGATTGCGCGTGACATGATCATGAAATTCGGCATGAGCGAGCAATTGGGCAATCTGGTTTTTGGTGGGCAGGATGAGGTTTTCCTCGGCAAAGACTACGGGCATGTCCAGAATTACAGCGACCGTCTGGCCGGCGTGATCGACGAAGAGATCAAACGCATCATCGACGACGCCTACGCGGCGACGTTGGATATTTTGCGCCAGCGCCGAAACACCCTGGACGCGGTCGCGCAGGGCTTGCTGGAGAAAGAAAAGATCGAAGGCCCCGAGTTCGAAGAGATCTTCCTGGCCAGCCTCCAAGAGGGCGAAGAAGTGGCGGAAGCGGTTGCTCAACCGCCGCACCTTATGCCGCATATTGTCGCGAATGAGAACGAAGAGGCCGTCCACGAAGAATCAGAAGGGCATCCTTCCGACTAATCGGGGGTGGCCGATGGCCCGCAGCTGGCACCTATTCGCGGGCCACACCCGCGGGATATGATTATTCGCGGGCCACAAGCCAGTTCGCGAACTCCCGGATGTCTTCGGGTCCCAATACCAGAATCAGATCCCCCGGAGCGACCCGCTGATCGAGTCGCGCGCGGATCGCGGGAAAGTCCGCGGCAAATTCCGCATGCCCGCCACGCGCGTTGATGGCCTCTGCCAGCAGGCGCGAGCTCATCCCGCTGGTTTCCGTTTCGCGATCGCTATAGATCTCGGCAAACAGGACATACTCGCACGGCAGCAATGCCGCCACAAAATCGTCGAACAGGACCCGCGTCCGGCTGAACGTCAGAGGTTGGAACACCACCCAGATGTGTTGGTGGGGGATGGTCGCCGCCGCCGCGAGGGTCGCGCGGGCGGCGGCCGGATGATGCGCGTAGTCGCTGATCACCGTCGCGCCGCGATACTTTCCGCGAAAATCAAAACGCCCCTCGGTGCCGGTATAATCGGCCAGTGCTTGTGCGGCCGCCGCGGGTGTGCCGCCATTCAGCCACGCGCAGGCTATCGCGGCCAGCGCGTTTTTCACATTGTGTTCGCCGGGGATGCCGAGCGCGATGGTGGCGTAGAACTCGCCCGAAATGTAGACATCAAAGCGCGGCAGTCCGTTCAAATAGTGTAGATTCTCACAAACAACGGTGGGCGGCTTGCCAAGCAACCGATCCTCGGGCATCCCAAAAGAAACCAGGCGTGGCTGTGCCGGCGTTGTCGTCCCGCCCTTTACCACCTCGGGGCGCTCCTCGTCCGCGAGGCGCGCCAGCAGGGTTTGCACGCCCGGGTCAAAGGCCGGCACCACCAGGTTTCCGTCCGGCGGGGTCAGGCGCGCAAAAGAAACAAAAGCCGCGATGACTTCATCCAAATCCCGGTAGGAGTCGACATGGTCAAAATCGATGTTCAAAACAGCCGCAGTTGTCGAGTAGAATTGCAAGAAGCTGCGCATATACTCACACGCTTCCGAAACCATCACGCCGCCGGGTTTCCCCAGGCGTACACTCGATCCGAACGCGGCCAGATCCGCCCCCAGGTGGACGGTCGGATCGACGCCGGCTTGCACCAGAATCGCGGCGCACATGGCGGTGGTTGTCGTTTTGCCGTGGGTGCCGGCGATGTTGATCACGCGGGGATACAAACGATTGATCCAGCCGAGGAATACCGCCCGATCCACCACAGGGATGCCCAGCTCGCGCGCCCGCGCCCACTCCGGGTTGTCGGGGTGGACGGCCGCGGAATGCACCAAGAGGTCAGGGCGAAAGGCGTCGACCCACGCCCCGTCGTGATGATCGTAAACCTGTACCCCTTGGGCCGTCAGCCGGCGCGTCCGCAAGTTGGCGTGGCGGTCGGAACCGGCGACGATCAGGGCCAACGACTGGCTGATTTCAGCCAGACCCGCCATGCTGGAACCGCCGATACCGACGAGAAAAACTCGAAGCCCAGGCTTGAATTCCACCGTGGGCAGTTTGCGCGTATGCATAGATCAGGCTCCTTTCGCGGTCGCCTGTGATTTTATCATATTCAGAGGCCGCTTTGACGGGTGGTATAATGGGAGAAATCGGCGGCGGTCACCCTCCTCGCTTGTGTACGCCGGGGGCCACAAAACGGCTGTTTTTAGCCGGCATGGCGAGGGAATACCGTGGATGGCGGAGGATGATTCATGACCCGGGAACGAGCCTGGCCCGTTCACTTTCGCGGCTATCGTACGCCCGTGCTGTTGGTTTGGGCATTGATCCCGGTTGTGGCGCTGGCGCTGCTTGTGGGGACAACCCTTTCCCGTAGTCGACATGTTTCTCAAATTCCTTTATCACTCGATGGGGAGAAGCGGCCAGCCGTTTGCTGGTTGGCTGAACCCCATCCGGACGCGGAGTCGTCGCCGCCCATCTTGCTGGTGTACGCGGCCGCGTCATCGCCGGTCGGGGTTTTGCCGTTGCTCGACGACTGGTCCCGCCAGGGGGCTTGTGCTTTGGCCTGCCCCATTCCCGGCGAGACGGCTGTGGCCGCCATCGGCGCCGCCAGCGATTGGTTGCAAGCGCGCACAGGCGTACAGCGGGGCAGCGGCTGGGTCGTTTCGGTCGGCCTGCCGCTGGATACGATGGCTGCGGCCTTGAACACACACCCGATCGCCGGCTGGGTCGCCGTCGACCCGGTGCTCTCCGCCGCGGCGCCCACGCCTTTGGCGAAAACCGTGCCGATCGCGCTGCTGGCCACTGGTGACGGCGCCTCCCGCGATCCTTCACAGGAAGCCCGGACATTACAGAGCTGGTATGAGACGCTGTCGGGAGAAGACGCCACGCTGCTCCCCCCGTCCGAGGCCGACGGCCCCACGCGGGTGCAGACATGGATGGCAGCCGATGGCAACACGCGGTTGACCCGGTATCCGGGGGTGCCGGCCGGGCTGGCGCTGGTGGTGCCCATCGTGCGCGACGACATCGCCCGCTGGACTGGGCATGTGGGTGCCGATGGCCGGCTGGGCCAAACACAGACTTTGCTCCTGCCCTTTGATGCCGCTTTGTTGTTCGCGGCGGGCGCCCTGGCTGCGGCCTGGGTGTTCGGCTCGCTGGCGCGCCTTTTGCCTCTGAAAATGCCGGAGCCCCTGCCTGTGATCCGTGCCGGGCTGCTGAGCAGCGCGGCGGTCTTGCTGGCTTGTGTGGCGTTTGGCCTGCTGGCAAACGGGGTCTGGGGACGGCCGTTGATCCGGTGGCAGTCGATCGCCGCCGGCGGGGCGTTCCTGCTTTTCCGGATGATTTTATTGGGCATCCTCGCTTTGCCGCGGGGGTGGTCGGCGGCGGTCGACCGGTTTGTCGTCCGCGGGCTGGATGCGGTGGATTTGGCGGTTTGTCTTTTGATAGCGGTCGTCGCCATGCTGTTGTCCGGCTGGGATTTTTTTGCGGGCGCCACGGCGGTGTGGGCATCGCTGTGCGCGTGGGGCTACAGCCGGGCGGCCGGCGGCCTGTCGGGGTCGCGCGCGGGTAGCCATGTCACCGCCGCGGTCGCTTTGGCGATGTTGCTGTAACATGAGGATGTAAAGGTCGTCGTGTCGGATCGATCAAAAATACGGAGGAGTCAACCATGCAAAAAGCAAAAGTGCGATTGGACAAAGAGTATCAGATCGGGCAGGTCGACCGGCGGTTGTTCGGATCGTTTGTTGAGCATTTGGGCCGCGCGGTCTATGGGGGCATTTATGAGCCGGGCCATCCTCTGGCGGACGAACAGGGCTTTCGCGGCGATGTCATCGGCCTGGTGAACGAACTGGGTGTACCGATCGTGCGCTATCCGGGCGGCAATTTCGTTTCCGGCTATAACTGGGAAGACGGTGTCGGGCCGGTGTCGGAACGGCCCAAGAGATTGGATCTGGCCTGGAAGACATTGGAGGACAATACCTTTGGTACCGACGAGTTCATCGATTGGGCCCGCAAAGCGGGAACCGAGCCGATGCTGGCGGTCAACCTGGGCACGCGGGGCGCGGACGCGGCCCGCCGTCTGGTCGAGTACTGCAATCACCCGAGCGGCACACAATGGAGCGATTGGCGGATTCGCAACGGCCACAAAGAGCCACACGGCGTCAAACTGTGGTGCCTAGGCAACGAAATGGACGGGCCCTGGCAGATTTGCTCCAAGACCGCGACAGAATACGGCCGGCTGGCCTGGGAGACAGCCAAAGTCATGCGCATGGTCGACCCATCGATCGAGATGGTCGCCTGTGGCAGTTCGGGCAAAGACATCCCGACTTTCCCGGATTGGGAAGCCGAAGTGCTGAATCATACCTACGATGAAGTCAATTACATCAGCCTGCACCAGTATTATGGCAACCGCGATGGCGATACCGACAGCTTTCTGGCCCGCACGCTCGATATGGATGCTTTCATTTCATCCGTCGTTTCCACCTGTGATTATGTCAAAGCCCGCAAGCGCAGCAAGAAAAGCATGTATCTATCCTTTGACGAATGGAATGTGTGGTATCACTCCAACGAACAGGACCGCATGATCGACCGCACCCCCTGGGGCAAAGCGCCGGCGCGCCTGGAAGACATCTACAACATGGAAGACGCGCTGTTGGTCGGCGGCATGCTGATCACGCTGCTCAACCACGCCGACCGCGTCAAAGTCGCCTGTATGGCCCAGCTGGTGAATGTCATCGCGCCGATCATGACCGCCGATGGCGGCGGCTCCTGGCGGCAAACTATTTTCTATCCCTTCCGTGACGTGTCCGCGCTCGGGCGCGGCACGTCGATGCGGGCGCTGGTTACCAGTCCACGCTACGATTGCAAGCAATACACAGATGTACCGTGGTTGGAAGCTGCCTCTGTCTATGACGAGGAAAAACGCACGCTCAGTTTGTTTTTGCTCAACCGGGGGCGGGAAGCGCTGGAAACCGAATTGTCGTTGGCGGGGTTTGATGCCTTGCGCCCGACCGGCCACACCGTTTTGCGGCACGACGATCTGCACGCGGTCAACACCGGGAGCGCTCCGGACACCGTACGGCCGGGCCGTGCCGCCGTCGACCCGGAGTCGATGGGCGGCACCCAGGGCACCTTCTGCCTGGAGCCCCTTTCTTGGAATGTGATCACCTTTGCCGCAAACCCTGAACACAAATAAATCAAGTACCGGCCTCCCGGGCACGCACGCCCGGGAGACCGGCAGAAACAACGCCAACCGCGGAAAGGCAACAGGCTATTGCTCGGACTTCGGGCGTTCGGGAAAGAAAATCCCATCCGCGGGCGGCTCCAGAACAGGAGAACCCGGCAGCATTTGCATGATCTCGATGGGATTGCCATCCGGGTCGTCGATCCAGCATTGGATGTTGCCGGCGCGGCCCACGCGCTCGCGGACACGCAGCGTGGCGCCGCGCGCTTCGAGTGTATCCGCCGCTTTGCGGATGTCTTCGACTTCCAGGCACAGATGGCTGTATCCCGCCGCACGCCCGTCCCCGGACGGTGCGCGCGCGCTGCCGCCGTGGAATAATTCGATGTAGCGGCAATCCGGCGTCCGCAAATAAACCGTGCCCGGCGAGCCATCCGCATTGGGCATTTCAAAAATTTTCTCCATCCCGAGGACACGGGTATAAAAATCGAGCATTTTTTCCATGTCGCGGGTCCAATAGGCGACATGCATGAGACTTTTGAACATCGTCACACCATTCCTTTCACTGCGTAACCGCCGGCGCGATCCCCACGCGGTTTTCTCATCACAATATACCATGCGCGCGCCGGCGCGAACGCGTACAGGGAGGATTTGCCGGCCGCTCACACAAACCGGATTTTGATTGACAGGCACCCGAACGCGTGCTAACATGCTCTGGTGACCGCATGAGACAGGCTACACGTAAACGTCTGGGGGACACGGGTTGCCCCGACTGCCTGATACTCAGCGAGACTGGTTACAGGAGGAACACACCATGTATGCTGTGATTGCCACGGGCGGGAAACAGTACCGCGTCGCGATCGGAGACGAGATTTTCGTCGAGAAACTCGAGGGCGATGCCGGTCAGTCCGTCCGCTTTGAGGAAGTGCTGGGCGTCTTTGACGAAGGGTACAAATCCGGCGACGGTTTTGTTGTCGAAGGCGAAATCGTCAAGCAGGGAAGACAGAGCAAACTGATCGTCTTCAAATATAAAGCCAAAAAGGGCTACCGCCGCAAGCAGGGACACCGGCAACCTTACACGCGTGTCCGCATCAACAAAATCACCGGCTGAACCGGCGGGTCGGATTCGCAATTTGAGGAGGTGTATCTGATATGGCATCTAAGAAGGGCGTCGGCAGTACGCGTAACGGCCGCGATTCCCAATCCAAACGTCTCGGCGCCAAAAAGGGCGACGGACAAGCCGCTTTGGCCGGCAACATACTGGTTCGTCAGCGGGGAACCAAAATCCACCCGGGCAACAATGTCGGCATCGGCTCGGATGATACCTTGTTCGCTTTGATTTCCGGGCGTGTGAAATACGAACGCTACGGCAAAGACCGCAAAAAGGTCAGCGTTTATCCGGCTGAGTGAGGATCTGACGATCTATCTGGCGAAACAAGAGGTTCGGTCGTCTGTGACCGGGCCTTTTTGTCATTCTCGCAAGGAGACAAGTAAACGGACGGAGATCCGCGATGTTTATCGATTATACAAAAATTCATGTCAAAGCCGGTGACGGCGGGCAGGGCGCTGTTTCGTTCCACACCGAAAAGTACGTTCCCAACGGCGGCCCCGACGGCGGAGACGGCGGCCGCGGCGGCGATGTGGTCTTTGTCGCCGACGGTGGAATCCACACGCTGCGCGATATCCGGTACCGGCGCAAATATGTCGCCGAACACGGCGAAAGAGGCGGAACACGCAAGCGCACCGGCCGGAGCGGCCGCGAGCTTGTGATTCGCGTCCCGGTGGGAACGGTGCTGCGCGAACTACAGACGGGGCGCGTCTTTGCCGATTTCGCGCAAGACGGTGAGCGTGTGGTGGTGGCCCACGGCGGGCGCGCGGGCAGAGGCAACGCGCGTTTTGCCAACGCGGTGCGACAGGCGCCCCGGTTCGCGCGCGTCGGCGAACCCGGGGAAGAATGGGATCTCGAAGTGGAACTGAAACTGCTGGCAGATGTCGGGTTGGTGGGGATGCCCAACGTCGGCAAGTCGACGCTGCTGGCGGCGGTCTCTTCGGCGCGGCCCAAAATCGCCCATTATCCCTTTACGACACTGGAACCCAGCCTGGGTTTGGTGGCGATCGATGATACGGAATTTGTCATGGCCGACATCCCCGGCCTGATCGCCGGAGCGCATGAGGGCGTTGGTTTGGGCCTGGACTTTTTGCGGCATATCGAGCGCAACAAAATGCTGTTGCACGTGATCGACGTCTCCGGAAGTGAAGGGCGCGACCCCATCGAGGATTTCGAGCAAATCGGCCGCGAACTGGAATTGTTCAACCCGCGGCTCAGGGAACGCCCGCAGATCGTGGTCGCCAACAAAAGCGACATCGCCGAGCCCGGGCAGGTGGACCGTGTCCGCCAAGAGCTCACAGCGCGCGGGTACGCGTTTATGCCCATCAGCGCCGCCACCGGCCAGGGTGTGCGCAAATTACTCCGGCTGATCGCGCGCATGTTACCAGAGATCCCCGCCCCCGTGTTGTTTGACGAGGAAGCGTTTTTCCCGGTATACACGGCCGATCCGGCCGAGCTGTTTACAGTCGAGGCGCGTGAAGATGGATACCGCGTGGCCGGGGCATGGATCGAGCAACTGGTCGCGTCAACCAATTTTGACAATTATGAATCGCTCCAGTATTTCCAACGTTTGATCCGCCGCAAAGGCGTCATCGACGCGTTAGAGCAGGCGGGAGTCCGCGAGGGAGATACCGTTGATCTGGGCGGGTTTGAATTTGAGTATTTTCATTAAACAGGCTTTTTAAGAAAGGATAGAGGAAGCATGATTGAATTGACCAGCCGCCAGCGCGCTTTTTTGCGCGCCCGCGCCAGTGATTTGTCCGATACCATGCAAATTGGCAAAGGTGGCTTTTCCGAAATGTCGGCCACCGATCTCGACCAGCAACTGGTCGCGCACGAGCTGATAAAAATGCATATTCTCAAAAATGCGAGCGGCACGCCGCGTCTGATCGCCGAACAGGCGGCCGCGGCTTGCGGCGCGGCCGTTGTGCAAGTTGTCGGCCGCAAAGCCGTGCTTTACCGGCCTTCGCCCCCAAAAGTTCAGGCGGGCACGGCGATTTCTCTGCCGCCGCGCACGGATCGGTAACTGTTAGACCTTTTCCCCCAGCCGTTTGTTGGTTATGATAGGAAAGTACCTTTGAGTGGCAGCGGCGAACAGGAGCGGCTGTACGGGCCGGGAAGACCCCGGCGGAAAGCGAGGATCCGTGATGGATATCTATGTCTGCAATGTGTGTGGTTATGAGTATGATCCAGCTGTCGGAGACCCTGAGAACGATATCCCGCCCGGCACATCATTTGCGGATTTGCCCGACACATGGGTTTGCCCTTTGTGTGGCGCGCCCAAAGAAGATTTCAGCAAGAAATAAGACCAGGCGTGGCGCCGCCGCCGCGACCGCCCCGTCCGGATGAAATTCTTCCGACGGGAGGGCGCGGGCGGCTCATCCCGCGAACATCGCCGCGCCTGGAGAAAGCGAGGAGACCATGTTCCATTTGATCGGTTACGACAAGATCCGGTCGGTCGGCGCTGAACACCCCGACCGCGAACTGTTTGATTGTCTGATGCCGTTGCCATATGGCACGACATACAACTCGTATTTGCTTTTCGGCGGGGAAAAAACCGCGCTGATCGACGCGGTCGATCCGGACAAGATCGATGTGCTGATGGATAACCTCCGCGCTGCCGCAGTCGAACGGATCGATTATCTGGTGTGCCTGCATACCGAGCAGGATCATGCCGGCGGCATCCTGCGTGTCAAGGAACGCTGGCCGGATTTGCGCATTATCGCGACGTCACGGGTGCGCGATTTGCTGGGCCCCCATTTGCATATCCCTGCCGATGACATCGATGTCGTCGCCGAGGGGGATGTCCTCGATCTGGGCGGTTTGACCTTGCGTTTTTACCCGATCCCGTCCGCGCATTGGCCGGACAACACCATGGTTTACTGCGAAGAGGAACGCATTCTCTTCTCCAGCGATTTATTTGGCTCGCATTTGGCGATGACAGATGAGGGCGACCCGGACCCGGAGCGGGTCATGACCGCTTCGCGCTCCTATTTTTCTGAGATTATGATGCCCTTTCGCACGCAGATCGCGCGCTATGTCGCCCGCGTGCGCGAATTGGATCCGCTGATGATCGTACCGGGCCACGGGCCGGTATGGACCGAGCCGGATCGTGTACTATCGGCGTATGAAACGTGGACAGCCGGACAGGTACTGCGCAAAGCGACCATTCCCTTTGTCAGCATGCATGGCAGCACCCGTCTGATGGTGGAGCACCTGGCACAGGCTTTGACCAAGCGGGGGATCGAAGCGTTGCCTCACGATCTGGGCGCGCACCCTGAGAGCCTGATGTTGGAAACCGGCCATATGATTTATGACCTGGTGGATAGTGCCGTATTCATCCTGGCGACACCGACCGTATTGGTGGGTCCGCACCCGGCCGCTGTGTACGCGGGGGTTACCGCGACGGCGATGAAGCCGCCGGCGCGTGTGTTCGGCATCATCGGCTCCTATGGCTGGGGCAGCAAAGCGGCCGAAACCATGGCGGCGTTAACAGCCGGGATCAAAGCCGATCGGCTGGAGCCTTTGCTGATCAAAGGGTTGCCTACGGAAGCGGACCTGGCGCGCATCGACGCGTATGCCGCGGACATCGCCGCGCGTTTGGACGCGATGGGCATTGAGTAACTGAATCGACAGCAGGCGCGCGACTGCAGACGCGCAATCCGGCCCCGGTACTGCCGCCTGGCGGCGGGGCCGGGGCCGCGGGCGTGTCGGCCGGCGGGTCAATCCGCTTTCGTCGGGCGGGAAGAAGGGTCAGGGCCGGGCGGGAGCGGATCACCAGGGGCCAGGCAATGGCGCAACAGCCGACGATGAAACGCGGCCGGGTCGTCTAAAAACCGCTCACACAGGGCGACCGCGTCCGCTTTGGCGGGGAGGCGCATCCGCAGTTCCAGCAGGACCCCGATGCCGTCATCGCTTTTGAGCTCGACGCGATACCCACCGGCCACGTCTTGCTGCCAATAGGCTTCGGCGGCGCGGTTGTTTCGCTCTTCGTGGATCCAACGTCCGGTCTCGCCCGCCAAATAGACCGCGACATGCCGCGGGATGTTGCCGGACAGCGTACGCAGAATCTCGGCGCCCTGTGGTGTCAGCGAGCACCGCTCGAGTGGCCGGCCGGACGCGTCGCGTTCACTTTCTCCCTTGCGCACGGACATGGCGATGCAACCGTCTTCGCGCAGAGACTCGAACGCTTGCATGAATTGAAAATAATCGAGATAGGCGGTACCGACCGCCAACTCATTGAGCCGCTGGAGTGTGAGCCCGTCCAGGCGGGAAAGGATAAACAACACGATGACTTTATTGGTGACGTCCATGTTTCGCGCCATGCTCTCTCACTCCCCGGGCAGCATCCGGGCTGGTGCCCGGACCGCGTTTCATTATTATATCAGACCGCTTCTCCATCTTCGGGAGGCGGGCAGATGAAGGCAATACTGGTCGCGCTCAATGCCCGCTATTCGCACTCGAATCTGGCGGTACGCGCGTTGAGAGCATACGCATGCGCCGACGCGCGCGATCCGGCGATCGCCGCCGGGGATTTGGCTGTATATGAAAACCACATCAACCAGTCGCCGGCGACTCTGGTGCGTGACTTGGCGATGGCGGGCGCCGACCTGTATGGGTTTTCCTGTTACATTTGGAACATCGATCTGATCGACCGCGTCTGCCGGGACCTGCGGGTTTTGCGCCCGCAGGCGCTGATCCTGCTGGGGGGACCGGAAGTGCCGGACGGCGCGGCCGGTTGCGCGTTTCTCACACGCCGACCGGCGGTCGATCTGTTGCTGACCGGCGAAGGGGAAGCCAGCTTCTATCGATTGCTGCGGGCGTTACAGACCGCGCCGCAACCCGCGTCTTGGTCTGCTGAGGCGATTCCCGGGCTGATACATCGCACAAACGGCGGTGCCAAACGGTATCCGCCCGCACCGCCGCTTGATTTGGCGGATTTGCCTTTTCCATATGAATCCGGTATGGAGTCGTTGCGCAACCGTATAGTTTATTATGAGAGTTCACGCGGCTGCCCGATGGGATGCGCTTATTGCCTATCTTCCATCGACCGTGCTCTGCGATACCGCCCGCTCCCCCGGGTGTTAGCGGAAATCACGCGGCTGGCGGCGAGCGGGGTGCATACAATCAAATTTGTCGACCGCACATTCAATGCGGATCTCGAGCGCGCGGCCGCCATTTGGCGGCACATCAACGGTCTGGAAACGACCAGTGTTTTCCATTTTGAAGTCCTGGCGGAACGAATGGACCACGCGACATGGGAAATCCTCGCCGCGGCGCCGCCGCGCCGCATCCAACTCGAGATTGGCATCCAATCTATACACCCTGACGTACTGATGTCTGTCAATCGCAAAGCCAAATACGAAGCGACAGCGCATTGGGTGGCGCGGCTACTCGAGATCCAATCACTCGATATCCATTTGGATCTGATTGCCGGATTGCCCGGCGAGTCGATGGGTCGTTTTGCTCAATCTTTCGATGCCACGTACCGACTGGGCGCGCACGTGTTGCAAGTCGGCATTCTCAAAATCCTGGCCGGGACCCAAATGGCGGTCATCGCACGGGAGCGGGGGTATCGGTACAGTGAGCTGCCGCCCTATCGCGTTTTTTCCACCGACGCAATGACAGCGGAGGAGCTGTATCGTATCGAAGAGATCGCGCGTCTGGTTGACGTCTACCACAACCGCGGCGCGTTTGGCGCCACCTTGGCCGTGATCCTGTCATCGCACCGTTCGCCATTCGCGTTTTTCCATGATTTGGCGGCGGCATGGCGCCGCAGCGGATTATTTGATCGCGCCATTTCGCGTGACGAAGCCGCCGCGTTTCTATATCATCATATGGGTAAAGCTGCGGAAGTGGCCGCGGCCTTGCGCCAGGATTTCGCGCGTTTGGCCGACCCACGCGAGTGGGCGCGATTTCAAGAGCGGGAGTATGTTTTTTTGCATGAGAACAGGGGGCAAAGCTAAGACGCGATACCAACCGCGTTTTTAGAAAAACAGGGAGGTGGATCATGATCCTTTTTGACGATAGACATGTACACGCTTTCTTATCCGCACGTGAGTTGGAGATGCTGGCACCACAGATCGCGGGCGCGCATCGTATGCTGGCGCGGCGCGATGGCCCCGGCGCGGAGTTTCTTGGCTGGCTGGAACCGGCGGCACAGCGCGATCGCGGCACGTGGGACCGCATTCAACATGCCGCCCGCCGCCTGCGGGACCAAGCGGATGTTGTCGTCGTGATCGGCATCGGCGGCTCCTATCTGGGGGCGCGCGCGGCGATTGAAATGCTCACACCCGCACCAGGCGCGCGGACACGCGCGGGCGAACGCCCGTGGCCGCAAATTGTATTTTGCGGCCACCATCTTAGTGCCTCCTACATGGCGGAGCTGATGGACTGGCTGGAAGATCGCGAGGTTGCGGTCAACGTCATCAGCAAATCGGGTACGACGACCGAACCGGCGATTGCCTTCCGTGTTTTGCGCGCGTTTATGGAGCGCAAGTACGGCACAGCCGGCGCGCGCGAGCGCATTCTCGTCACGACCGACCGCGCGCGCGGCGCGTTGCGCGACCTGGCAGACGCGCAAGGGTATGAATCATTTGTCGTCCCGGACGACATCGGAGGCCGGTATTCTGTTTTGACCCCCGTGGGGTTGCTGCCGATCGCGGCGGCGGGGATCGACATCCAGCAAATGATGGCCGGCGCGAGCGCCTGCGCGGACGTGTGTGACCGCCCGCGGTTGGCGGACAATCCCGCGTACCGGTACGCCGCTGTGCGCAATGCCTTGCTGCGCCGCGGGTACACGGTCGAGATCCTGGCCAATTACGAGCCGGCGCTGCATTCGCTGGGTGAGTGGTGGAAGCAGCTGTTCGGCGAATCGGAAGGCAAAGACGGCAAGGGCATCTTTCCCGCCGCCGTCGACAACACCACCGATTTGCACTCGATGGGCCAGTATATTCAGGACGGCCGGCGATTCCTGTTCGAGACCGTTCTCGATGTGCGTTCGCCGCGTGTGGATTTTGTCGTGCCGGACGCGCCGGAGTCAGAGGACGGACTGGATTTCCTGGCGGGGCGCAGCCTGCATGAAATCAACCGCACGGCGTTGGCGGGAACCGCGCTCGCGCATGTCGATGGCGGCGTGCCGGTCTTGCGGGTGGAAATACCCGGGCTGACAGCCGAGGCGTTTGGCCAGATGGTGTACTTTTTTGAAAAAGCGTGCGCGATCAGCGGCTATCTTCTGGGTGTGAATCCATTTGACCAACCGGGCGTGGAGGCATACAAACAGAATATGTTCGCTTTGCTGGGAAAACCAGGATTTGAGACCCGGCGCGCGGAATTGCAGAAGCGTCTGCGCGAGTAAAAAGCAGGATGATTGGGCCCGCCGCGCGCATCTCTGTGGCGCATGGCAAGAGAAAGGATGAATCAAGCGATTGTTACAACCAGTTGAATTATCACGGCGTTTGCTGCGGGCGGTGGAGCGGCCCGGCCGCTACACCGGCGGTGAGTGGAACGCGATTCACAAGGATCCGGACACGGATTGGATGCGGTTTTGTTTCTGTTTTCCCGATATATATGACGTGGGGATGTCCAATTTGGCTTTGCATATTTTATATTACGTGCTCAATGCGCGCGATGACACCTGGTGCGAACGCTGTTTTGCCCCGTGGGTCGATATGGAGGCTGAAATGCGGGCCACCGGGCTCCCGCTTTTTTCGATTGAATCGCGCACCCCCGTCCGCGCGTTCGACGTCGTGGGGTTTACTTTACAATATGAGCTCAGCTACACCAATGTGCTGAGCATGCTGGATCTGGCCGGTATTCCGGTGCGCACAGCGGACCGCAAGGAAGAGGACCCGTTGGTCTGTTGTGGCGGACCCGCCGCTTTTAATCTCGAGCCGATGGCCCCCTTTTTTGATTTCGCGATCATCGGCGAGGGGGAAGAGGTCATCGGCGAGATCATGGATCTGGTGCGACTGCGTAAAAGCGGCGCGCTGGTCGGCCGCGCCGCTTTCCTCGCGCGGGCAGCGGCCATCCCGGGAGTCTATGTGCCTTCGTTGTACGCGGATCGGTATGACGCGGAGGGGCAACTGGTATCCTGCCGGCCGATTCGCGAAGGGGTGCCGGCGATCATCCAAAAACGCCTGATCGCGGATCTTTCCAGCGCACCGGTTCCGGAACAGCCGATCGTGCCCAATGTTGAAGTAGTGCACGACCGGGTCTTTCTGGAGTTGTTTCGAGGTTGCACACGCGGCTGCCGCTTCTGTCAGGCCGGCTTTATCTACCGCCCGGTGCGGGAGCGTCCGCCCGACCAGCTGTTACAACAGGCTGTGCGCGCGGAGGCGGCCACCGGATACGATGAAGTGGGCATGCTCTCGCTGTCGACCAGTGATTACACCGGGCTGGGAACGCTTACAGAAGACCTGATCGAGACGCTGACGCCCCGCCGGACCAGCCTGTCACTGCCGTCCTTGCGCATCGATTCGTTTTCACTGGATCTGATGGAAAAGGCATCGCGTACGCGAAAAAGCGGTTTGACTTTTGCGCCGGAAGCCGGCAGCCAACGTCTGCGGGATGTGATCAACAAAGGCGTTACCCACGACGACCTGATGCGCGCGGCCGAGTTGGCTTTCGCGGGTGGTTGGAGCTCGATCAAACTCTACTTTATGCTGGGCCTGCCGGGTGAAACCATGGAGGATGTGGAGGGGATCGTGGCGTTGGCGCGGGAGATTGAGGCGTTGTACAACCGGCAAGCGCCGGAAAAACGCCGGCGCCGCCTGGAATTGACCATCAGCACGTCCATGTTTATCCCCAAACCATTTACTCCTTTTCAGTGGGAGCCGCAACTGGATCGGGAAACACTGGACGCACGGCGGCAATTTCTCCGCGAGCGCCTGCGCAGCCGCAGCATCCGGTATCAGTGGCACGACCTGGATGTGTCGTATGTGGAAGCCGTGCTCGCCCGGGGCGACCGCAGGCTGGCCGACGCGATCGAAGCCGCCTGGCGCCACGGTTGCCGCTTTGACGCCTGGGATGAGCACTTCCGCGCGGATGTGTGGCTACAAGCGATTCGCGGGCAGGGGTTGGATCCAGATTTTTACGTGACCCGACGGCGCGAAGCGGACGAGGTGTTTCCCTGGGATCACATCGACTGCGGCGTCGAAAAATCGTACTTACGGCAAGAGTGGGCACACGCCAACGACGGCACAACGACGCCGGAATGCCGCCTGTTTTGCGGGGACTGCGGCGCCGCCATATATGGGACGGGGGTGTGTTATGGACGCGGCTGATCCGGTGGCCAATCAGGCCGTCTGCGCCGGGTCCGCGCATGTGATCCGGGTGCTGTTCGCGCGCTACGGGCCGGCGGAATATCTGGGGCATCTGGATATGATGCGGTTGTTTGAGCGCTCGTTGCGGCGGGCCGGCGTCCCCTTGGCGTATTCGCAAGGCTACAACCCACGCCCACGCCTGGTCTTTGCGTTGCCGCTGGGCGTCGGTGTGGCGGCGCAAGCGGAGATTCTCGAAATCGAGACGGCGCGGCGCTGGGATCCGGAGTGCTTACTGTCGGATTTGAACGCCGCTTTACCGCCGGGCGTGGAAGCGCACACGGCCCACGCGGTGCGATCGACCGGGAAAAGCGTGATGGGGCGCGTCACCTCCGCGCGTTACCGATTGGTCGCGCCCGGCATGGCCGACGCCGCGCGGCGTTTGATGCTTGCGCCCGAAGTGTTGGTGGAAAAGAAAAGCAAAGGCGGGCGCCGCACGCTGGACCTGAAACCTCTGATTCTGTCGCTGGAGACGCGGGCAGCAAGCGATACGGCATGGTTCCATGTCCGCGCGGGCAGCGCGTCTCACCTGCGCCCGGATTTGATCTTGCACGCACTGGTGATCTATGCCGGTCTGGATGAAGACGCCGCCGCGAACGCGGAAATCGTGCGCGAAAAGGTTCTGCTGACGGACGATCCCGATGATTGAACGGTTGATCTTATTTCCGAAAATGGGAAAAGAGCTCCACGCCATTTTGTGGGAAGAAGGCCGGCCGCTGGAGTGGCTGGTGGCCGATGAAGAGGCGCATCTGCGCGAACCGGCCAAAGGCGATGTCTTTTTGGGCGTTTGCAACGGCGAGGACCCGGGGCTGTCGGCCTTGTTTGTCGATATCGGTGCCAGCCAAGCGGCGATGCTGCCGCTCGGAGCAGGACAACGCGCGGCCCGGCCCGGCACACGGCTGGTTGTGCAGATCCGCCGCGCCAGCCGGGAAGTCGGCAAAGGGGCGATGGTCGCTACCCAAATCCGCTTACCCGGCCGCTGGGTGGTAGCCGTTCCCGACGGGCGCCCCATCCGCCGCAGCCTCACCCGGTCGTGGCCAACCGCGCAGGCAGAGGCATGGACCGCCCGGGAAGAGCGCAGCTTGCTGGCGCGCTGGCGGGATTTACACAGCGGTTTTCACGCCGGACCGGCGCCGCGGTTGGTGTGGCCGTTTGGCGATCCGGTTTCGGTCGCGTTGCGGGAGTGGGGAGAAACACAAATCTGGGCCGAAGGGCTCGCGCGGTATGAAGCGGTGTGCGCGCGCGCGACCCCGGACCTGCCGTCTCCCCAGGTCCGGCTTTGGGTATCCGCGGCCCAGGGCCCCATGTCGGACGTATACGCTTTGGCGTCCGCTCAGGCGGCGATGCAATCTCCTCGTGTCCCGCTGCCCGGCGGCGGTTATTTGTTGATCGAATCCACGCGCGCGCTGACCGCGGTTGACGTCAACAGCGGCCAAGCCCGGGCGGCGGACCGCGAAGCGCTGGCCGCGCAGACCAACAGCGAGGCGGTGCGAGAAGTCGCGCGGCAATTGCGGTTGCGCAATCTGCGCGGCATCATCCTGGTCGATTTGTTGCGAACCGGAGAAGCGGAGCACGAGCGGCTGGCACAGATCTTTACCGCCGCCACAAGCGGGGATCGCGGCCATGTGCGCGTCAGCGGATTTACCCCCACGGGATTGATGGAGATTACGCGCGGCGGCCATTGATATGGAGGGGGCTGGCGGCCGCGCCACGCGGCGGCTAGCGCGCGTAGCCGATCCGTTTGAACAAAGCCAGGACAAAATAAAGCAGCGTGATGCCCCCCAGAATTCCGCCAAAGATCGCGTATGCCGGCCCGATCCCCAGGCGGCCGCCCAGGAAACCACCGGCCACGCTGCCGATGATATTGGCCGCGCCTTGTTGTACCAGAGCCAGGAGGCTTTGCCCGGCGGTTTTATACTCAGCCGGCATTTCACTGTTGATATAAGTGATCGCGCTGTACGTCACTGGCATGAAAGTAAACCCGTTGAGGCATTGGGCGAGAATGATAAACCCGGGTGTCGGCAAAAAGGCGTATATCATCGTGCGCAAAACCATCATCGTGCCGGAAAACAACAAGATCGAAAGCATCGGAAACCGGCGGATCACGCGGTCGATCACCAACAGGGTGGGGATTTCGCTCAACGCGACCAGACTAAAGATCACGCCGCGCAAGCGATCGGAAAAACCCAGCTCTTTGATGTAAACGCCGAGAAAAGAAGCGTTGAAAAACAGCGGCAGTTGCATGAAAAAGACAAAAACAAGCAGGAGGATCAATTGCGGATTGCGCAAGACGTCGCGAAACGGCTTGCGCTCCGACGAACGCTCCAGGGGGAGACGGGGCAGGGTGCCGATGTTGACCAAACCGACCAGATATAAGATGGCAGTAAAGGGAAAGATCAACCACAGATTGTTGTTGGTCAGGACAAACCCCGAAACATACGCGGCCAGCGTGTACGCGCAGGACCCGCACAAGCGTATAAAGGAGAATTTCTGGCCGTTGACAGTCAGATAGTTGACGGCGTAGGCGTCGCTCAAAGGCATCATCGCGGTGTGGAAAGACATAAAGACGATCGAGACCGCCGCAAACCCCCAAAATTGTCGAGGAATGAAATACAAAAGAACGGTCAAGGCGCCGCCGGCCGCGATGATCCGCAAAATACGCGTTTTGTCGGGCGCCTTGTCCGAGAGAATGCCCCAGAGCGGCTGGATGAACAGCGAGGTGAGCGGGCCGATGGCGATCAGCAACCCGATCTGCGAAGTGGCAACGCCGGCGACGCTGTAGTAGGTGCTCAAATAGGAGCCGATGACGCCATACATGATAAAAAATCCGACGTAATGGCGGATGAACGCGGCCAGTTCGCTTTTGTTGTGGACAGACCGGTAGCGCTCGCGCAGGTTACGGGACGCGACCTTGGCCGCGGCGGGCAGACGTGAAGGCATAGACACCTCTGTTTTAATCCGCGGACGAGGCGGGCCGCGCCACGATATCGTCGGCAAATGCTTGGTACTGGCTGTGGAACAAATGGGCATACGCGCCGCCACGGGTCAGCAGCTCATCGTGTGTGCCCCGTTCCTGAATGGTCCCCTGGTCGATATAAAGGATTTGGGAGGCGTTGCGAATGGTGGACAGGCGATGCGCGATGATAAAGGAGGTACGGCCGGCCAACAAACGCTCCAACCCCTTTTGTAGCAGCTTTTCCGTCTGTGTATCGATGCTGGCGGTGGCTTCGTCCAGGATCAGGATGCGCGGATCGGCCAACAAAACGCGGGCAAAGGAGATCATCTGCTTTTCTCCGGCCGAGACGCCGGAACCCTGTTCGTTGATTTCCATCTGATACCCGTCGGGGAACCGGCGGATGAATTCATCGGCATGAACCGCGCGGGCCGCGGCGATACACTCTTCATCGGTCGCGTCCAGACGGCCATAGCGGATGTTCTCCATGATCGTGGCGGGGAAAAGAAAAGGCTCTTGCATCATGATGCCCATTTGGCGCCGCAGTGAATCCTGGCGCACGTCGAGGATGTCGTGCCCGTCGATGAACAGGCAACCCGGGGTGACATCATAAAAGCGGCCGATCAGATTGACGATCGTCGATTTGCCCGCGCCGGTCGGCCCCACCAGGGCGATCGTATCGCCCGGGCGGGCGGTGAACGTGACCCCTGCCAGCACGGGGATACCGGGCTCATATTCAAAATGAACATCGGCAAAGGCGATTTCGCCGGCGATGGCGGGCAAATCATAGGCGTCCGTTTTGTCTTCGATCAGCAACGGCTCGTCGAGAAACTCAAAGATGCGCTCGATGTAGGCCGCGGCGTTCAGCAATTGGTTGTAGAAATTGGACAGATTGGTGATCGGCATCCAAAAACGCCATACATAGCCCACAAAAGCCACGATCTCGCCGACGGTCACAGCATACGCCAGCCGACCGGCGATCGAATAGGCGGCCAGCCCGTATAAGAAAGCGACCGTACAGGTCGAAACCAGGTCGATATAAGGCCAGAGTACGATGTTGAGCATCGCGGTCTTCATCCATTGTTTGCGGAAGTCCCACTGGAGGCGGGAGAAAATTCCACGGTTGAATTCCTCGCGCACAAAGGCTTGGGTTTCTTTCATGCCGATGATGCTCTCGTGCGTATACGCGGTCAGGTTGGACATTTTCCGGGATTGTGCCTGTTGCGCGCGGCGCTGCGCGCCTTTGAGAGATAAAACACCGATCAGAAGAAAAGGCACGCCTACCAGCGAATACAGAGCCAGGCGGGGATTGACCAAGAACAAGTACACGACAATGATGGCCAGGCTGATGAGGTCGACGATGACGTTGACAATGCCGTTGCTCAACAAATCGCTGATGCTATTGACGTAATTGACCAGGCGTACCAGGATCTTTCCGTGGGGACGGTTGTCAAAATAGGAGAAAGGCAACTGCTGCAGGTGCCGGAACATATCGAGCCGGATGTCGTGGATGATGCTTTGCCCAACCGTTACCATCGTGCTCATGCGCAAACGTGTGAGCACCGCGGAAAAAACCATGATCGCGGCCAGGCCGCCGGCGATCAGAAACAATCCGGGGATATTCTGATCGGGGATGACGCGATCCATCACCAGCATCAGCAGGATCGGCGACAACAGGCTCAGCGCGCTGCCCAGCAGCGAGATGGCCAGCGCGGCGGTGATGCGGCGTGTATAAGGGCGGACATAGCGCAGGATGCGGCGAAACTGGCGGGCGTCAAATGGGACATCCAACTCTTCGTCGACATCGTATCGGTTCCTAGCCATGTGTGTTCCCCCTTTCCGCGATCGCGTCGCCCAATTGGGTGTTGTAGACGTCGGCATAGATCCCGCCTTGCCGCAGCAGGTCGTCGTGGCGCCCGCGTTCGGCAATTTCACCGTCCCGCAAGACCAGGATGAGGTCGGCGTGCCGGACGGAAGAAATGCGGTGCGCGACGATAAAAACCGTGCGGTCGCCGTAGGAGGTATGGAGTGCTTTTTGAATCTCGGCCTCGGTTTCCATGTCGACGGCGGAGGTGGTATCGTCCAGCAATAAAATGGCGGGGTCAAAGGCCAACGCGCGCGCCAGGGAAATGCGCTGGCGCTGCCCGCCGGACAGGCCGACGCCGCGCTCACCGACGATCGTGTCATATCCTTCCGGCATCCGGCGGATGAAGTCATCGGCAGCCGCCACCCGCGCGGCGTGAACGACCTCCGAAAACGGCATCTCCGGCCGGCCGTACGCGATGTTGCCCTCGGCCGTATCAGAGAATAAAAATACGTCCTGAGAGACCAACCCGATGGAGCGGCGCAACGCGTCCAGGTCGTATTGCCGCAGGTCCTGGCCGTCGATCAGGATGCGCCCGGCGGTCGGATCATAGAAACGGGTGAGTAAATGGATCAACGTCGATTTGCCCGACCCGGTCAAGCCGATGATCCCCACCGTTTGGCCGGGTCTGACCGCAAAATCCACCCCGTTGAGCGCGGGGGTCTGGCGCACAGCGCGCCCGCGGTTGCTGCCTTTGAGCGAAAAATCAGGATAGGAGAAGCGGACGTTCTCAAACACCACTTCCCCGTGGATCGGACCGCGATGGCCGTTCTCCGGCGAGACGATGCGGGAGCGCGTGATTGAAAGATCGAGGATGCGCTCCGCCGAGGCGACAAACCGTTGGATATCGTTGATCAGCCAGCCCGATTGGCGCATCGGGTTGCTCATCAGATATAACAAACCGTTGAAAGTCACCAGCTGGCCCATCGACATCGTGCCGCGAATCACCAGATAGCCGCCGACCAGAATCGTCGGGATGGTGAGGAAATTGGCCATACCGTCCAGAATCGGAATGTAGTGTGTCCACACTTTGCCGCTGTTGACATTGGCCTGCCGGTAGCCGTCATTTTCACGTTCAAATTTCCGCTCTTCAAATTCCGACCGCGCGAAAGCTTTGACGATGCGGTTGCCGCCGATGTTTTGTGTTACGACCGAGTTGAGCGCGGAGAATTGCCGCCGGACCTGTTGCCAGAGTGGGCGCACCCGCGAGCCGAGCTTGAAGGCGAAAAAACCGATGAAGGGCGCGAACAGCACGGCGGTCAGCGCGAGGATCCAGTTGATGGTGAACAGGTAGGCCGCGCCAAAGATAAAGATGACCACCTGTTCAGCCGAAGACCACAAAACAAATGAAACAAAATGGCGCACCATATCGAGGTCGCCGCCCATGATGGTCATCAGGTCGCCCGTGCGGGTTGAGTCATAGAAGGCGCGGTCCATCGCTTGCAAATTGGTATACAGGCCATCGCGCAGGCGCATGAGTCCGTCCTGCGCCGCCCGCTCGTAAAAGTAGCGGTTGATGACGCCGATCAGCGCGCGGGTAAACGGAAAAACAACCATCCAAGGTAGATAAAACCAGAGGCGCTCAAACAGGCCGCCGTTGAGCACTTCGTCGATTAGGCGGCCGGCAATGGTGGAGGGGATGACGCTAAAAGTTACCAAAAGGCAGGTGGCGATCATGCAGAGGGTGTAACTGAACCGATGGGGGCCAATGACCGCCCAGACCCATCGAAAAGGTTTGCCGACATACCGATAGCTTGTATCGTGTGTGACTCCGTTCATAGGTTCCCCTTCCGCTTGATCACAATGAGACCTATTCTATCATGTTTACGAAAAAGCGGGATGTGAAGATCCGCGCGCGAACGTTGGGCGGGCGGCGCGCCGGTGGTTTACAATCAGAGGTGAACAACGTCGATTTTTGTCTACACAGCAGGAGGTTGAGCCATGATTTTGGGCGCACAATTGTACACAGTCCGGGCTTACACACAGGATGAGGCGGGTTTTGACGACGCGATGGCGCGCGTAGCAGCCATCGGTTATACTTCGGTCCAGGTTTCCGCGGTGGGACCCATCGCGGTGGAGCGTATCCGCGCGATTTGCGACCGGTACCATCTGCGGATCGCGGTCACACATACCGACCCGCAGCGGATTCGCCAGGAAACCGATCAGGTCATCGCCGAGCATCGGATCCTGGGCGCCCGCCACATCGGGATCGGCAGCATGCCGCAGACGTACCGTGACGGCGCGGCCGGTGTCGACCGCTTCATCCGTGATTACGCGCCGGCCGCCGCGCGCATTGCCGCTGCCGGGCTAAAATTGCATTACCACAACCACGATTTCGAATTCGCGCGTCCGGGCGGGCAGGTGTTGCTGCAACGCATGGCCGACGGGTTTGCCGCCGATCAGCTGGGTTTTATCCTCGACACCTTCTGGGTGCAGGCCGGCGGCGGCGACCCGGCCTGGTGGATCCGCCACCTGTCCGGTCGCGTCGAAGTTGTGCACCTCAAAGACATGGCTTACGACGAAGGCCGGATCATGACGCCGGTTGGAGAAGGGAACATGCATTTCGCGGCGATCCTCGCGGCCTGCCGGGAGGCGGGTACCGAATGGCTGATGGTCGAACAGGATACATGCGTGGGTTCGCCCTTTGACTGTCTGCAATCGAGTTTTCGCTATTTGTCCGGTTTGGGCCTCGCCTGATCCCGGGACGCGGATAAAAAGCCGCCGGGCGGAGGCATCCGCGCCGGCGGCTTGTGCGTTCGGGCCGTGGTCTGACTATTCATTCCAGTCAAAAGCCGATTCGTAAATCGCGATGATGTCCGCGTCGGCCAGCGGACGGAACCAGCCGACCGTGCCGTCGGGTTTGCGCTTGACTTTGGCAGTCAGGGCGGGGATGTCTTCTCTGCGTACGCGATCATCGAGATCGCGTAAATTGACCGGCATGCCGATCGAGCGGAAGAAGGCCGCCAGTTTGCGTTGGCCGTCGCGGGCGGTGGTGACGGGATCCTCAAAGTCCATCGGGCAGCCGAGTACGCGCACCGCCAGTTGGGCAAAGCGCATCGGGTTGTGGGGGATCTGGTAACCGATCCAGGCCGGGGTCAGCGCTGCCAGCCCCGCGCCATGGGCGACGCCGTACAGCGCGCTCAGCTCATGTTCGAGCTGGTGGACGGAGAAGTCTTGCTCACGGCCGGTCCCGCAGATGTTGTTGTGCGCCAGCATCCCGGCCCACATGATCTCCGCGCGCGCGTCATAGTCCCGGGGGTTTGCCAGCACCAGCGGCGCGTTGCGGATGATGGTCATCAGCAGCGCTTCAGAAATGCGGTCGGTCGTCTCGACGCGCGGTGTGTTGGTGAAATACCGCTCCAGGATATGGGAGATCATGTCGACGATGCCGCTAGCCGTCTGGTACGGCGGCAAAGTGAACGTGAGCTCGGGATTCATGATTGAAAAGAGCGGGCGGTTGAATTCGCAACTCATCCCGCGCTTGAGCGAATCCGCCTCGCGCGTGATCACCGTGCTGTCCGAACCTTCGGTGCCGGTGGCGGGCAGGGTGATGATACAACCGTGCGGAATCACCGCCGCCGGCTTGGCCTGATTGGCGAAAAAATCCCAGAAATCCCCGGCGTAGGGTACGCCGACCGCGATGGCCTTGGCCGAGTCGATGGCGCTGCCGCCGCCGATGCCGAGGATGAAATCGACGCCTTCTTGGCGACACAATTCGATGCCGGTGTAGACCAGCGCGTCGACCGGGTTGGGTTGCGCGCCGCCCAGCGCGAGATGCGCGATGCCGGCGCGCTCGAGGCTGGCCACCGTGCGGTCATACAGCCCCGACCGCATGACGGAGCCGCCGCCGTAATGGATCAGGACTTTGCTGCCGCCGTATTTTTTGACCAATTCGCCGACCTGGTCCTCGGTGCCGCGGCCAAACACGAATTCTGTCGGGCTTTTAAATGTAAAATTGAGCATGGATGGGATCCTCGCTTTCGGGTATTGCGCTGCTCCGCCAGGGCGGGACAGTCTTTTGCGCCTCTTGAGTGTACCACGAGCCCCGGGGTTGAAAAAACCCGGATGCCCGTTTATGATGTGGATATTACCGCGCGTTGAGCGGGAGGAGTACCAGTCGCGATTCCGTCAGAGAGACGCGCCCGCAGGCTGCAAGGCGTGTCCGGAGGTCCGGTTGGGAAGGTCGCCCGGGAGCCCGGTCGGTTGGCCGTCGCATCGGCTGTGGAGTGTCCGGATCCCGGCGTGCCGCCGGGTGAATCCGGGAAAACTGGTGGTACCGCGGAGTGTTGAGCTCCGTCCAGTTACAAGCTGGACGGGGTTTTTTATTTTTTTTAGTGGAGGACACAAGCACATGGCCAACATCGACCATATCCCCAGGACCTTTGAGCCGGCGGCCCAGGAGGAGAAGCTGTACAAGAGCTGGGTTGACGCCCGGTTGTTTCACGCCGACGCGACCTCAAGCAAGCCGCCGTTTACTGTGGTGATCCCGCCGCCCAATATCACGGGACAGCTGCACATCGGCCACGCGCTCAACAACACCCTGCAGGACATTCTCGTCCGCCACAAACGGATGCAAGGCTTTGAGACGTTGTGGCTGCCGGGCACCGACCACGCCTCGATCGCCACAGAAGCGCGCATTGTCGCGGCCATGGCCCGGGAGGGCGTGACCAAAGAGGAGATCGGCCGCGAAGGTTTTCTGGAGCGCGCCTGGCAGTGGCGACGGCAATATGGCGGACAGATCATCGAGCAGCTCAAACGCCTGGGCAGTTCCTGTGACTGGGAGCGCGAGCGCTTCACGATGGACGAAGGACTGTCCCGCGCGGTGCGCGAAGTGTTTGTGCGCCTGTATGAAGAAGGATTGGTGTACCGCGGCAAGCGCATCATCAACTGGTGCCCGCACTGTCTGACTTCGATCTCGGATACCGAGGTGGAGTTTGTCGAGCAAGAAGGGTCTTTCTGGCACATCCGCTACCCCTTGGCCGATGGGAGCGGCGAGGTGGTGGTCGCGACCACGCGGCCCGAAACCATGCTGGGCGATACCGCGGTCGCGGTGCACCCGGACGACGAACGGTATGCCGCGTTGGTCGGTCAATCGGTGATTCTGCCCTTGGTGGGCCGGCGCATTCCAGTGCTTGCCGACGCGTATGTCGACCGCGCGTTCGGCACCGGTGTGGTCAAGATCACGCCGGCGCACGACCCCAATGACTATGAGGTCGGCCTGCGGCACGGCCTGGAAGTCGTGGACATCATGACCGACGACGCGCACATCGCGGCGGCGGGCGGGGCGTATGCGGGGATGGAGCGGTACGCGGCGCGCAAAAAAATCGTCGCCGACCTGGAGGCCGGCGGATATCTGGTCAAAACCGAGCCGCACCGCCACAATGTCGGTACCTGTCACCGCTGCCATACCACCGTCGAACCCAGGGTGTCGCTCCAATGGTTTGTGCGCATGCAACCGCTGGCCGGGCCGGCGATCGCGGCGGTGCGCGACGGCAGCACCCGCTTCGTCCCCGAGCGCTTTGAGAAAACCTACCTGAATTGGATGGAAAACATCCGCGACTGGTGTGTGTCGCGCCAGCTGTGGTGGGGGCATCGCATCCCGGCTTATTACTGTGACGCGTGCGGCGAGACCCTTGTAGCGCGCGAGGCGCCGCCGGCCTGCCCGGCATGCGGCGGGGCCGTGCGGCAGGATGAAGATACACTGGATACGTGGTTCAGCTCCGCCCTCTGGCCGTTTTCCACCCTTGGCTGGCCGGAACAAACCGCGGATCTGCAGAAGTTTTACCCGACCAGTGTACTGGTGACCGCCTACGACATCATCTTTTTCTGGGTGGCGCGGATGGTTTTTTCCGGCATCCGCCAGACAGGGCAAACCCCCTTCCACACCGTGCTCATCCACGGTTTGGTGCGCGACGGCCAGGGGCGCAAAATGTCCAAATCGCTCGGCAACGGGATCGACCCGCTGGAGGTCATCGATCAATACGGCGCGGACGCGTTGCGCTACGCGCTCACCACCGGCAACGCGCCGGGCGGCGACACCCGGCTGCCCGCGGAAAAAATCGAGGCGGGGCGCAATTTTGTCAACAAGATCTGGAACGCGTACCGTTTTGTGCTGATGAATCTCGACGATCTGACCCGGCTGCCCGACGCGGGCAACGCGCCGCTGCAAGATGAAGACAAATGGATTTTGTCGCGCCTGAACACGGTCACGGCCGAAGTGACCGCCAACCTGGACAAATACGAGATGGGCATCGCGCTGGGCAAAATCTACGGTTTCATCTGGGAAGAGTACTGTGACTGGTATATTGAAATTGTCAAACCGCGTTTGGCCGACCCCGCCCACCCGACGCGGGTGCGGGCACAGCACGTGCTGGTCACGGTGTTGGAGGCCGCCATGCGCCTGTTGCATCCCTACATGCCGTTTTTGACCGAGACGATCCATTGCGGCCTGCCGGGCGCGGACGCCTCGATCATGATCAGCGCTTGGCCCACAGCCGATCCTGCCCACGCCTATCCGCTGGAAGAGCGCCGGATGCAGATCCTGATGGACGGGATCCGCAGCATCCGCAATGTGCGGGTCGGCATGCAAGTGCCGGTGCAACGTAAAACCAATATCATCGTCGTCTCCGCGGATCCGGCGATTCTGGAAAGCTTCGCAGCCGGCTCCGCCTACGTCCGCCGGCTGGCGTCGGTCGAGGGGATGGAAGGGCGGGCAGATGCCGCCGGGATCCCCGACACGGCGGTGACGGCGGTGTTTGATGGCGGTACGGTTTACATCCCCCTGGGCGATCTGATCGATGTGGAAAAAGAGAAAGAGCGCTTGCGCAAGGAATGGGTCCACGCGCAGCAGGAGCGGGATCGTGTCGCTGAAAAACTGTCCAACCCCGCGTTTACCACCCGTGCGCCTGCACGGGTGGTGGACGCGGAAAAAGCGAAACTGGCGCGGTATGGCGCGATGGTGACGGATCTGGAAAAACGCCTCGCCGCGCTCTGACTCCGGAGCAAAAGGAGGAGCGGCCATGCTGGATATGAAGCAGTATCAGGAGAAGGTGGCGGTGGTCACCGGCGGCGGGCAGGGGATTGGGCGCGGGATCGCGCACGCGTTCGCGCAAGCCGGCGCCCGGGTCGTGATCGCCGACATCGACGAGGAAGCGGGGCGCGAGACCGCGTTTGATATCCACCGCGAAGGGGGCCGGGCTTTTTTCTTTCGCGCCGACGTCGCGTCCTGGCCGGCCTGTAAGGAGTTGGCGGCTTTTGTGGTGGCGGAGTGCGGCGCGATCGATATCCTGATCAACAACGCCGCCATCGCGCAGGCCACGGCCGCGTCGATATTTGATGAGACCCCCGCCCGCTTTGATCGCCTGATCGACGTCAATTTACGCGGTCCGTTCCTGTGCGTGCACGCGTGCCTGCCCTATATGACGCGCAGCGGCGGCGGCAGCATTGTCAACATTGCTTCGACGCGCGCGATGATGTCCGAAGCCGGCACCGAAGGCTACGCGGCTGCCAAAGGGGGTGTGGTCGCCCTCACCCACGCGCTGGCGGTTTCTCTGGCCTCGCGTCACATCCGCGTCAACGCCGTCAGCCCCGGTTGGATTGACGTCAGCGGCTGGAAAAAGGGGCATCCGCCGCCGGCCCGCCTCAGCGAAGCCGACCACCGCCAGCACCCGGCCGGGCGGGTGGGGGAGCCGGGCGACATCGCCGCCGCGTGCCTGTATCTGTGCTCGCGGGACGCCGGTTTTGTCACCGGTATGAACTTGACGGTCGACGGAGGGATGACAATTAAAATGATTTATCAGGACGATTGAGAGGCCGCCGGCCCGCGTCCCGGTCGACCTTACCCGGGTTTGACGCGTGATTCGAACGGATTTAGAATGAAGGGGTTACGCCGACCGACGATTTTCGCCTGGCGATTAAAAACAAAGGAGATAGAAGTCATGGCACTGGTAAATACCCGGGAGATGTTTAAAAAAGCGTATGAAGGCGGTTACGCCATCGGTGCGTTCAACGTCAACAACATGGAGATCATTCAGGGCATCACGGAGGCGGCCAAAGAATTGCGCGCGCCTTTGATTTTGCAGGTGTCGGCGGGCGCGCGCAAGTACGCCAACCATACATACCTGATGAAGCTGGTCGAAGCCGCCATCATCGAGACCGATCTGCCGATCGCGCTGCACCTTGATCATGGCGATTCGTTTGAGCTGTGTAAATCCTGCATCGACGGCGGTTTTACTTCCGTGATGTACGACGGCTCCCACCATCCATACGAGGAAAACGTCGCCGAAACACGCAAAGTCGTCGAGTACGCGCACGCCCGCAACATCACCGTCGAGGCCGAGTTGGGCCGCCTGGCCGGCATTGAAGACGCGGTCCATGTCACGGCGGAGGACGCGACCTATACCGATCCCGACCAGGTGTTGGACTTTGTCACCCGCACCGGCTGCGACTCGCTGGCGATCGCGATCGGCACCAGCCATGGCGCGTATAAATTCAAGCCCGGCCAAAAACCGGCTTTGCGTTTTGACATTCTGGAAGAGATCGAAAAAAGACTGCCCGGTTTCCCGATCGTTCTGCATGGCGCCAGTTCGGTCGTGCAGGAATATGTCAAAATGATCAACGAAAATGGCGGCCACATGCCCGACGCCATCGGCATTCCCGAAGAAATGCTGCGCAAAGCGTCCAGCATGGCGGTATGCAAGATCAACATCGACTCCGATCTGCGCCTGGCGATGACCGGTTCGATCCGCCAGCACATGGCACAGCACCCCGAGCATTTCGATCCGCGCGAGTACCTCCGGCCGGCCCGCGCCGCGATCCAGGCGATGGTCGCGCACAAGATCAAGGACGTGCTGGGCTGCGACGGCAAAGCGTGATGATCCGCGTGTATGCGCGATAACAACCCACCCGCCACCCACCCGCCCGCATCCGCTTCGCGGTTGCGCGCCCTGCTGGCGCTGGTCGCCTGCGCGCTGTTGTGGAGTCTGGGCGGGATCCTGATCAAATCCATCTCTCTGGGCCCGTTTGCCGTCTCCGGCGGACGCAGCCTGGTCGCTGTTTTGTTTTTTCTGGCCATGTATGGCCGGCCGGCGCTGCCACGTACACCTGTATTTGGCGGCGCCGTGCTGGCTTACGCCGGAACGATGCTGTTATTTGTCACCGCTACCAAAATGACCACCGCGGCCAATGCCATCTTTTTGCAATATACAGCGCCGGTGTTTGTCTGCCTGTTTGGCCGGCTTTTTTTTCGCGAGCGCCTGTCCAGGCTGGACCTGTTGGCGACCGCGTTGGTGATGGCCGGGATGGTGCTGTTTTTCTCGGAACGACTGACGTCGGCGGCCGGCTCGCGACTGGGCGACGCGATCGCCATCGGCGCCGGCGCGTGTTTCGGTTTGCAAGCCGTTTGCATGCGCCGCCTGCGTGTCTTGGACGCCTCTCCCGAATCGGTGCTGATCTGGGGCAATCTGATCTGCGTCGGGGTGGCGCTGCCGTTCTTATTTCAACAGGTGCCGTCCGCGACCGATTTGCTCCTGCTTGTGCTGATGGGTTTGATCCAGGTCGGCCTGGCCTATATACTCTATAATTACGCGTTGCGGCACGTTTCCTCGCTGGAGCTGATTCTGATTCCCATCCTCGAGCCCCTGCTCAACCCGGTCTGGGTCTTTCTGATTCAGGGTGAACGGCCGGGAATCACGGCCATCGCCGGCGGCGTGCTGATCCTGCTGGTGGTCACCGGCTGGTGCCTGCTGCGTAATCGTACCGCCGCGGTTCCCCCGCCGGCGCGTGCCGGCGGGGCGCCGGAAGCCTGAGGTGATTGTGCTATAATGCATCACAGATTTTCAGCTGGTTTTGCATAGGGAGGTTCCGGTGGATATCCGCATCTTGCACAACGGTGAAACCATCCACACCCACGCCACGCCCGACGAGCGCCTGCTCGATATTTTGCGCCGTTTTCCCATCCCGTTTTCCGCCCCATGCGGCGGGTACGGCAATTGCGGCGGGTGCCAGGTGACGGTCGAAGGGGTGGGGGAGCGCTTGGCCTGCCAAACAACGGTCGCCGATGTAGCGCGGGACGGATCACAAACGGACCCGATCGTCTTGCGGGTACCCGAACCGGAAGTGGCGCGCATCCTGACCGACGCGACCGGGGTCGCGACCGACCTGGCGCCGTTGGTGGCGCGGGAAGATGTGGAGTTGCCGCCGGCCACGCTGGCCGACCAGCGGCCGGATGCCAGCCGGTTTTTTGCCGCGACCGGACACCGGATCCCGATGGAGTTGCTGCGCAAGCTTCCTTTTTTATTGCGTGAGCGGGCGGGGGCTTTGTCATACATCGTGCGGCGCGACACCGGTGAGGTCATCGATCTGGTCGAGCCGGGCTCCAGCGGCCCGTATGGCATCGCGGTCGATCTGGGCACGACCACGCTGGCGGCGTATTTGTACGATCTGTCGGATGGCCGCTCGCTGGGGCGCCGCGCCATGCCCAATCCCCAGGCGATTTTCGGCGCCGATGTGATCAGCCGCATCGACGCTGCCATGCGCTCGCGCCGCGACCAGACGACGATGAAAGAACGCGCCTGTCTGGCCCTGCGGGAACTGGCCAGCGCGCTGGCGGCCGACGCCGTGCGCGCCGGTGAGGATGTCCAGCTCGACGAGATCCATCTATATGTACTGGCCGGCAATACAACGATGATGCACCTGTTGGCCGATGTGCCGCCCGATTCGATCGCCCGCTCGCCCTTTACTCCTGTCTTTACCGATACCCACATCCTGCCCGCCGAGCGCTTTGGTTTGGCGGCCCGCCCCGGCGCCTTGTGTGTGTTTTTGCCATCGGTATCCGCTTATGTGGGCGCGGACATTGTCTGCGGGATGCTGGCTTGCGGCATGGACGCGGAAAATGGGCGCAACCGTCTGTTGATCGACATCGGCACCAACGGAGAGATCGCTTTGGCGGCGGGCGGGAGGTTGTTCGCCTGCTCCACCGCGGCCGGTCCGGCCTTTGAGGGGGCCAACATCCGCCAGGGCATGAGTGCCGTGACCGGCGCGATCGATCATGTGTGGGTGGAGGAGGGCGCGCTCATCTATACCTGGATCGGCGAGGGCGGGACCACCCCGTCGGTCGCCAGGGGGATGTGCGGGTCGGCGATCCTCGACACCGTGCGCGTCCTGATCGAAAACCGCCTGCTGCCATTCAACGGCCGCCTGGTCGTCGGCGCGCCGGGCCCGTTGGGGGCGCGTGTTGTACGGGAGGACGGACAGCCGGCCTTTGTCGTCGCCGACGGAGATCCGGAACAAAAACGCGAGGCGGTGCTGTTGCGGCAAGAAGACATCCGTGAAATCCAAAATGCCAAAGCCGCCATCGCCGCGGGGATCGCGACGTTGTTGGCTCAGGCGGGGATTGAGGCGGAGCAGGTGGACGAGGTCTTTTTGGCGGGCGGGTTTGGCAATTATCTCGATCCTGACAGCGCGATCGCGATCGGCCTGTTGCCGCGGGCTTTTGCCGGACGCATCCGCGCCGCGGGCAATACCTCGGGTATCGGCGCGTCTATGTGTCTGTTGTCGACCGCGGGATTGCAGCGCGCGAACGCGGTCGCCGGCCGCACGGAATACATCGAATTGTCCGCGGACCCGGGATTCGCCGAGCGCTACATCGACGAGATGGTTTTTCCCGACCTCGACGACCCGGATGAATGACAGGGGTGAATATACGTATGGAGTGGACGGTCTTGGGCAGAAGCGGGGGATATCCCGCGCCGGGCGAAGCGACGTCGGGTTATCTGTTGTCCGCGGGCGACACGCACATCCTCGTGGATTGCGGCGCGGGTGTGCTGGCCCAGCTTTTTCGCCTGATCCCGCTGGGCGAACTGGACGCGGTTATATTGTCCCACTTGCATAGCGACCATATTTCCGACCTCGATGTCCTCAAATACGCGCTGCAGATGCGCCGCCGGGCGGGGGAGCCGTTGGCCAATCTGCCCGTTTATCTGCCGGCCCAACCCGCGGAGTCGGTGCCGTCGGCGGACGGCGTATTGGATCTGCGTTTTTACGACAGCGGCGACCGCATAAAAATTGGGCCGGTCGGGATCGAGCTGATCGCCGGCGAACACCCGATTCCCAGCTACGGCATGCGGTTTTCGGCCGGAGGCAAAATCGCCGCTTATACCGGCGATACGCGTTGGTGCGCGGCTGTGCCGCGGATGCTGGCGGACGCCCGGCTGGCGTTCATGGATGCTGGTTCGCTTGAGAGACTGCGGGCCGAACCGATGGTCCATATGACCGCCCGGGAATGCGCGGTTGCCGCCCGGGAATGTGGGGTGGCCCGCGCCGTGTTGTCGCATCTGGTGCCGCATCAG